>CAZNBL010000013.1:0-30078 GCA_964571375.1 uncultured Burkholderiaceae bacterium | reverse complement strand
GATTTACGTCGACGTCAATCAGCCGAGCACCGACTACATGCGCCTGAAGAAGGAAATCGCATCCGGCAAGCTCAAGGCTGAAAACGGTCAGATTCCGGTCGAACTCATTCTCGAAGACGGTACTGCTTACGCATCCAAGGGTGTTCTGCGCCTCTCCGAAGTCAGTGTTGACGAAGGTACCGGCACCATCACTGTTCGTGCTGAGTTCCCGAACCCGAACCGCGAGCTTCTGCCCGGTATGTTTGTTCGCGCCAAGTTGCCCGAAGGTGTACGCGAAAACGCCATTTTGGTTCCCCAGAAGGCTGTGATGCGTCTGCCGAACGGTACTCCTTATGTCTACCTCGTCAATAAGGAAAACCGTCTTGAAATGCGCATGATCAAGACCACACGCACGATGAACAATCATTGGGTAGTCGACGAAGGTCTTACCCCGGGTGAAAAGCTTGTGATCGAAGGCTTCCAGAAGGTCGGTCCGGGCGCTCCTGTGAATATCGTTCCGCTCGAAAGCGAAAAGAAGCCCGCTGCTAAGTAAGCTGAGAAGAGACTTTTATCATGGCAAAGTTTTTTATTAATAGGCCGATTTTTGCGTGGGTGATCGCAATCGTGATCATGCTGGCCGGGATGCTCTCCATCCTGAACCTTCCGGTCTCCCAGTATCCGCAGATCGCACCTCCGCAGGTCAGTATTACTGCCAGCTACCCGGGTGCTTCGGCTAAGACCATTGAAGATACCGTTGTTCAGATTATTGAACAGAAGATGACCGGCCTGGACGGCTATCTGTACATGAATTCGACGAGTGACTCCGCCGGCAAAATCAGCATCACTCTGACATTCGTGGCCGGTACCGACCCCGATATGGCTCAGGTGCAGGTTCAGAACCGTCTGTCTCAGGCTGAATCGTCTCTGCCGGAAATCGTTCAGCGTCTCGGTATCACAGTTATCAAGACAACGGCCAGCTTCCTGAAAGTGGTCGCTCTGACATCTGTCGACGGCAAAGCGACCAACGCGGAGCTCGGTGACTACATCAAATCCAACATCGAAGAACCGCTGAGCCGAGTCAAGGGTGTCGGTCAGGTTGACGTCTACGGCTCCAACTTCTCCATGCGAATTTGGCTGGATCCGGAAAAGCTCCGTAAGTACAGCCTGCAGCCGAGCGATGTCACTAACGCCATCTCTCAGCAGAACGTTCAGGTTTCTTCCGGTCAGGTCGGCGGTATGCCTCAGGTTAAGGGCACACAGCTCAACGCTACGATCTCTTCGAGCTCTCTGCTTCAGACCGTTGAAGAATTTGAAAATATCTTCCTGAAGACCATGAAGAACGGTTCTCAGGTCTATATCAGAGACGTTGCCCGAGTCGAAAAGGGTGAAGAATCCTATGAAGCTTCCGGTCATTACAACGGTAAGCCTGCTGCCGGTATCGCCATTCGTCTGGCTGCCGGTGCCAACGCTCTGGAAACCAGCGACCTGATTACTCAGAAGATGGACGAGCTTTCCGAGTACTTCCCGGAAGGCTATGAATACGTCGTTCCGTTCGACACCACACCGTTCGTTCGTGTGTCGATCAAGGGCGTGGTTCAGACACTCTTTGAAGCTATCATCCTCGTGGTCTGTGTGATGTATCTGTTCCTGCAGAACGCACGCGCTACATTGATTCCGACTATTGCGGTTCCGGTGGTTGTGCTCGGTACTTTCGGTGTACTCGCAGCTATGGGCTACAGCATCAACATGCTGACCATGTTCGCTATGGTTCTTGCGATCGGTCTGCTTGTGGACGATGCGATCGTGGTGGTGGAAAACGTCGAACGTGTGATGGCAGAAGAGCGACTTTCGCCGCACGACGCAACTGAAAAGTCCATGGGCCAGATTACCGGCGCTCTGATCGGTATCGCTATGGTTCTGTCCGCTGTGTTCGTTCCGATGGCATTCTTCGGCGGTTCTACCGGTGTTATTTACCGTCAGTTCGCCGTGACCATTGTGGCTGCTATGGCTCTCTCGGTGCTCGTTGCTCTGACACTGACTCCGGCTCTTTGTGCCACAATGCTCCGCCCGATCAAGCACGACAAGAAGGAAACCGGTTTCTTCGGCTGGTTCAACCGCACTTTCAACAAGGGTGCTGCAATGTCGACCGGTGCAGTCAGCCACATGGTCCCGAGATGGAAGCGTTACTTCGCCGTTTACGGTCTCATTATTGCTTTGATGATGTTCGGCTTCTACAGAGTGCCGACCGCCTTCATGCCGGATGAAGACCAGGGTACGCTGATGGTTCAGCTCGAACTGCCGGCAGGTGCTACACGCGAACAGACCGAACCGGTTGCCAAGCGTATCGAAGAGTATTTCCTGGAAACGGAAAAGGCCAACGTTAAAGGCATGATGACCATTCTCGGTTTCAGTCTTTCCGGTCAGGGTCAGAACTCTGCTATGTGCTTCGTGTCCTTAAAGGACTGGAGCGAACGTAAGGGTGCTGAAAATACTGCTCAGGCTGTTGCTCAGAGAGCAAACCGTACGCTGCTCAGCTGGAAGGATTCCATTGCCTTCTCGTTTGCTCTGCCGCCGGTTCCCGAACTTGGTATGGCTGACGGTTTTGACTTCTATCTGCAGGACTTGTCCGGTGCCGGTCACGAAAAGCTGATGGAAGCACGTAATCAGCTTCTCGGTGCAGCCCGCGCCAACCCGAAGCTCTATAACGTCCGCCCGAACGGTAAGGAAGATACCGCTCAGCTCAACGTAAAGATCGACTTTGCCAAGGCTGCTGCTCTCGGCGTCAAGGTTGACGATATCAATACGACTCTTTCGACAGCATGGGGTTCTTCTTACGTGAACGACTTCTACGACCGCGGTCGAATCAAGAAGGTTTACGTTCAGGCCGATGCTCCGTTCCGTAAGGATCCGGAAGACATCATGCGTTGGCACGTTAAGAACGATAAGGGCGATATGGTTCCGTTCTCCGCCTTCACATCGATGGAATGGAATTACGGCTCTCCGCGTCTCGAACGTTTCAACGGTCTGAGTGCCGTCAATATTCAGGGTGCTCCTGCCCGCGGAATGACTACCGGTCAGGCCATGGCAGAAATCGAAGAAATTGCCAAGACTCTGCCGCCCGGCTTCAAGATTGCTTGGAACGGTGTTTCCTTCCAGGAACGTCAGGCAGGCTCTCAGACAACCGCTCTGTATTCTCTGTCTATCCTGATCGTGTTCCTCTGTCTTGCTGCTCTTTATGAAAGCTGGTCGATTCCGGTTGCTGTCATTATGGTGGTTCCGCTCGGTGTGATCGGTGCTATCGGTCTGACAGGAGCTATGGGCATGAACAACGACATTTACTTCCAGGTCGGTTTGCTTACCACTATCGGCTTGGTCAGTAAGAACGCCATTCTTATCGTGGAATTCGCCAAGGATATGCACGAAAAGGGTATGCCTGCACTCCAGGCCGCCGCTCAGGCAGTTCGTCTGCGAATTCGTCCGATTATGATGACGTCTCTGGCCTTCGGTCTCGGCGTGCTTCCGCTTGCTAAGGCAACCGGCGCCGGTTCCGGTGCTCAGAACGCCATCGGTGTCGGCGTGTTGGGCGGTATGATTACAGGCACACTGCTTTGTATTCTGTTCGTTCCGATGTTCTATGTTTTGATCCTGAAGCTTTTCGGCGAAAAGCATAAGAAGGGTGCACATGCTCCGGCTCAGGAGGCTGTCCATGAATAAGGTATTTCGTTTACTTCCCGTTTGTGCAGTAGTGCTCGCTGCCGCCGGCTGTACGCTTGCTCCCAAGTATGAGCGTCCCGAAGCTCCGGTAGCAGCACAGTTCCCGCAGGGCGAAGCTTATAAGGATGTCGCTACTACCGAAGCCGCGCTTCCTTACTGGAAGGACTTTTTCACTAACGAAAAGGTTCGCAAGTTGATCGAACTCGGTCTTGAGAACAACCGCGATATGCGCGTTGCCGTGCTCAACGTCGAGAAGGCCCGCGCCGCTTACGGTATTCAGCGCTCCGAGCTGATGCCGACAGTGAACGCCGGCTTTACCGAGCAGCATCAGAGAACACCTGAGTCGCTCTCTCAGAGCGGTCGTACGGTGACAAGCCATACCTATCAGGCCAATCTTGCGATGGCAAGCTGGGAACTCGACCTTTTCGGACGTGTTCAGAGCCTGACAGAATCCGCTCTGCAGAACTATTTGGCTACTCAGGAAGCAAGCTACGCCGCACAGAACACTGTCATTGCAGCTATTGCCGATGCATGGGTCAATGTCGGTGCTCAGAAGGAGTTTTTAAGACTTGCCGAAATTACGCTCAAGAGCCAGCAGGAAAGTTATGACCTGATGCTCAAGAGCTACGAGCTCGGTGCAAGTTCTCAGCTCGAACTCGAGCAGGCTAAGACAACGGTTGCGAGCGCCCGAGCTTCTCTGGCTGCTTACCAGAGAAGCCTTGCTCAGGCCAGAAACAGCCTGAACCTGCTGGTCGGTTGCGAAGTTCCCGCCGAGCTTGAACCCGAAAGCATCGAAGCAGTGACATCGATTGCCGCTGTCGCTCCGTCGAATCTTTCGAGCGAAGTTCTTCTGAATCGTCCCGATATCCGTCAGGCGGAAAACCTGCTTAAGGCAGCCAACGCCAACATCGGTGCGGCCCGAGCCAACTTCTTCCCGAGAATTGCTCTGACCGGCAGCATCGGTACCGGTTCTCCGGACCTCGGCGATCTGTTTGATCACGGTACCGGTCTCTGGACATTTGTGCCGACCGTTACGCTTCCGATCTTCACCGGCGGCGCCAACATCTCCCGTCTGCGTCAGGCAGAGTCCGACGAACAGATTGCTGTCGCTCAGTACGAAAAGGCCGTGCAGACTGCATTTACCGAAGTTGCCGATGCACTGGCAACCACCGGTACTGTTCAGCATCAGAGAGACGCTCTCTTTGATCTTATGACGGCTACAGAGAAGGCTTACGAGCTTTCCGAGTCCCGTTATAAGAACGGTCTCGACGGTTTCCTGACCGTACTTGAAAGCCAGCGTCAGATGGTATCGGCTCAGACAAGCTACATTGCAAGCGAACAGGCAAGAATCTCCAGCATCGTGCTTCTCTACAAGGTACTCGGCGGCGGCAGCCTGACCGAACCGACGCAGAGAGAGGAGAGCGCTCATGCCGCCTCGTAAGCAAGTCATGCTTGACGAGCGCCGCCGCAAAGAAATTCTTCAGGCAGCGATGGACCTCTTCCTTCAGAAGGGGTTCCATACGACGAGTATGTCCGATATTGCCCGTAAGGCCGATATCAGTACAAGTCATCTGTACAACTTCTTTGAGAACAAGGCTGCGCTTGCCTTAGCTGTTGAGACGCATATGACCGAACGTGTCATTTCGATGCTTGAGGAATTGGCGTCCAACAGCGAGCCGAGTCATGAGTGCGAAGCGAAGTGCTACGACCAGATTTTTGATACCAATCACTGGTCCTGGGTGCTCACAATCATGTCGGAGAGCCTACGTAATGAAGGTCTTCGCGAACAGTTCGTCAAAAACGACCGCAAGATCAGCGATCTGACTCTGGAACGTCACGGATATTCCAAGGACGATATGGAACGCCGTATCCGTCTGGAACTCGCGATGTCGATGAGTATCGGTTTGGCGATTCGCAATATTTTTGTGAATGATCTGCCTAAAGACGTTCTTCGTAATGCATTGATCAGTGCTCATAAGGTTCTGATGTCGGATATCGACTTTACGGCCGAAATCCGAGCCGAAGAGGAGAAGAAGGCAAAGAATCGTAAGCTTGCAAAAGCTTAACGTTTAAGTTCTGCAAACAATAACGGCTGCCGATCGGCAGCCGTTGTTGTTTATTAAGTCAATCGATTACTTCGATTCTTTTTTCGTAAGTTTTACCGGAATGAAGGTGCGTCCGCCGTTGCGGTCGACCAAGATGGCAATGCTGTCTTTAGCCTTGTCGAGAGCCTGCTGAAGGTCTTCGAAGCTGTTGATGCGCTTGCCGCCGGCGCTGATGATGATGTCGCCCTTACGGATGCCGGCTTCAGCGGCTGCTCCGGAAGAAGTTTCAACAGCAATACCGTAGGAAACGCGCTTCTTTTCAGCGTCGTTCAAAGGACGGACAGTAACGCCGAGACGACTCTTTTCTGCAACTTTCTGCGGGGTTGCGGACGAAGCGTCCTTGAGTTCGTCAACGGTGATGTTCAGTGTCTTTTCCTTACCTTCCCTGAGAACCTTAACCTTCACAGTAGTACCGGGTTTTGTGTCGGCAACGACAAAGGAGAGGTCCCGGGCTTCGTTGACGGGTTTGCCGTTGAATTCAACGATGAGGTCGCCTTCATTCAAGCCTGCCTTATCGGCAGGACCGTCTTTTTCAATCTGGGCAATCAGTGCGCCCTTCTGATTCTTCAGTCCGAGGCTTTCGGCAATTTCGGGTGTCAAAGTCTGGATCATGACGCCGACACGGCCGCGGGAAATCTTGCCGTCCTTGACGAGCTGATCCTTGATTTTGACAGCCAGGTCGATCGGAATCGCGAAAGACAGCCCCATAAAGCCGCCGGAAGTCGAGAAGATCTGAGAGTTGATACCGATGACTTCACCCTTCATGTTAAAGAGCGGGCCGCCCGAGTTACCCGGATTAACGGCAACGTCTGTCTGGATGAAAGGAACGAACTGATCATCGGGAAGGTTGCGGCTCTTAGCCGAAACGATACCTGCCGTTACGGTATTGTCCAGGCCGAAAGGTGCACCGATTGCAGCAACCCATTCGCCGACTTTGACCTTATCGGAGTTGCCGATTCTGACGGTCGGCAGGTGATCTGCTTCAATCTTAAGTACGGCAACGTCGGTTTTGGCATCGCTGCCGAGAACATGGGCCTTGAATTCGCGGTCGTCGGTAAGTCGGACTTTGACTTCGTCGGCTCCGTCAACAACATGATGGTTGGTAAGGATCAGACCGTCGGCACTGATGATAAAGCCCGAACCCTGACCTCTGCGTTCGGGAGAGCGTCTCGGATGGAAGTCATCAAACGGGAAGGGGAAGCCGAAACGGCGGAGCATTTCGAGCTGATCCTGCGGAATCTGACCGTGAGGAGATTCAATGGTACGTGCTTTCTTTACTGTCGAGATGAAGACGACAGCCTTGCCGTTATCTTCAACAAGCTTTGAAAAATCGGGCAGAGCAACCTGAACGGTTTCTTCTGCGTGAGCTGAAGAAATCGGTCCGATATCGGACTGAGCGACGATGCCGCCGGCAGAGAGTGCAACAGCCAGAGCGGCTGCAAGGAATGCAGGTTTTGCGATTTTTGTAGCGGACATTGATAAATCTTCCAATAAAACGCATTGATAAAGACAATCTTATATTGGAATCCGCTACTTAATTCGTGCTTAAAGTTTGTGTGCCAAGCGTGAGAAAGTATTTCTCATTTAACAGAGCTATACGAAATTACTGTTTTCTTTTTTCAGGCGGCTTCTCGCATCAGAGGCTCTGGACGGATTGGCCGGAATATCGATACGGAAGGCAACACCCTTGCCGTCCAGTCCGTCATGAACGCTTGCCGTACCGCCGTGCAGTTCGCTTACGCGACGTACGATCGCAAGTCCGAGTCCGGTACCCGGAATAGTCTGCGTACCTTCGGCCCGATAGAAACGCTCAAAGATGCGCGGGCGTTCCGCTTCGGGAATACCGGGGCCGTTGTCTGCGACTTCAATACTTGCCGTGCCGTTATGAACTGAGGTTCTGATTTCGATACGACCGCCAGCCGGCGTATATCGCATAGCGTTGTCGCAGAGATTATTGATAACAAGGCGCAGAGCATCTTCATTGCCGACCATTACGGCGTTATCCGAGCCGATGGCGGCAAGATTGATATTTTTTTGCTGGGCGACTACGGCGAGTTCGTCGGCAACGCTCTTGGCAAGCTGTCGCAGGTCGACCGGCATCATCGGTTTTTCCGAATTGTCCGGATCCAGGCGTGCCATAGTCAACAACTGTGTAACCAGTCGGGTAGCACGTTTGACGCCGTCTTTAAGGCGGCCGAATGCTTTCTGACGGGCTTCGTCGGTTTTAGCTCGTTCGGCGAGCTGAATCTGCAGTGTCAGCGCGGTCAGCGGTGTTCTTAATTCATGAGCGGCATCGGAAGCAAAGCGCTTCTGAGTGTTGATACTTTCGCTCAAACGTGCAAGCAGGTCGTTCAAGGCAGTTACCAAAGGCGCAATTTCCTGAGGCATCCCCTTGGAAGAGAGCGGTTGCAAAGAGGACGGGGAACGGCGGGAAATCGCTTCAGCCGTCTGTTTGATCGATGCGAATCCGTGGTCGACCAGAAGCCAGATGATGAGCCCCATGATCGGGAGCGTTAAGAAAATCGGCAGAAGGATAGGTTTGGCTGCAAGCCACGCACGCTCGTTTCTTAAAAAGAGCGGTTGGGCAACTTCGATGATCTGACCGGTGAAGTTCTGTGCGGTATAGACGCGCCAGGGCTGTCGGTCGATTTCGATGTCGGAAAACCCGACGCGGTCGGGGATCGGAAGCGGCTCCATGCTGCGCGAGATGTAGTACATCCCGCTGATCGGATCGTAGAGCTGAACGACAAGGTTCTGCTCATTGCTCATCACTCGTTTCTCAAGTGCAAAGAGATCCTGTGTACGGTAGTTTCGGAGCGAAAGAGCTACCTGCTTGAGAGAAGAGTCGAGGAGCTTGTCGACCTCGGACTGCACCGAGTAAAAGGTGACAGCCGCCGCACACATCATAGTGAATGTGATCAGCACGAAGATTGCGACCAGAAGCCGCTTCTTTAACGAGTACATCAGGTCCCCAGAACGTAGCCGACGCCGCGCACGGTCTTGATGCTGTCTTCGGAGAGCTTCTTGCGCAGGTGGTGAATGTGGACTTCGATAGCGTTCGAACCGATGGTGTTGTCCCAGTTATAGAGCTTTTCTTCAAGCTGAGCTCGGGAAAGTACAACACCGCTGCGTTCGGCCAGAGCGGAAAGCAGTGCGTATTCTTTGCTCGAGAGAATGACTTGTTCTTCGTTGAAAAGGACTTCTCTGGTCGAAGGATTGATCGTTAATCTGCCGCGCTTGATGATGGGGTCGCCGCGACCGGCGGAACGTCTGAGCAGGGCGCGGACACGGGCGCCGAGTTCATCGAAGTCAAACGGCTTGATGAGGTAATCGTCGGCACCGGCATCGAGGCCGGCAATACGGTCGTTGACGGTGTCGCGCGCAGTGGTAACCAGGACCGGAGTGTGATTTTTTCTTCTGCGGATGTCTTTCAGAACGGTCAGGCCGTCTTTGCCCGGAAGGCCGAGATCAAGGATAACCAGGGAGAAGGGGGTCGTGTCCAAAGCAATAGTTGCCGAGTTGCCGTCACGTACCCAGTCAACGGTATAACCGTCGGCAGTGAGACCGTCTGCAACGGCTTCACCGATCATTTCATCGTCTTCAACAAGAAGAATTCGCATCAGGATTCCTTTCGCAAAATATTTTTACGCAATTTTGCATCCCGGATGGTTCGGCACGGCGGCATCAGTCATTCGGGAGTGCATAATTTTAGGAAAATTTTATTAATTTTAAGTTATTTGATTTGAAGCGATGAACGAAATGGCACCCCGAAACAGTTCGCGTCCGAACAACTATGAATCGACGGTTTCTCCAAGTCTCATCACCGTGACGCGTTGGGTTTATATTCTGCACGCAGTCTCCATTCTGCTCGGCGTGGCTTCCGGGGGATCGATCGTGACGGCTTTTATTTTCGGCTGGCCGTCGATCATTGCTGTCGTCATTAATTACGTGAAGCGTTCGGATGTTAAAGGTACTTATCTCGAGTCTCATTTTGACTGGCAGATCCGTACTTTCTGGTTTGCGCTTCTCTGGATTATCGTCGTTTGGTTCTTAGGCGCGATGCTTGCGTTTGTATTTGTCGGCTTTGCCGTATGGATGGTCGGTTTTATCGCACTGAGCATCTGGATCTGCTACCGCATTGCCAAGGGGTGGTTAAGACTCTCGGACGGACGCCCTGTCTATAATTACTACGGTTTGTGCTGATCGGCTGAGAAAGTCGCGTCGGCAGTTGTTCTATTTTTTCAAAAGCATCATGGCACTTCCTTCTACAGTTCTTAAGGCAAAGATCTCTATTTCCGATTTGGTCCGCGGCTACTATGCCGATCATCAGCTGACGATTGCTCAGCATCCCTCGGAAAACGAAATCCGTGTGCTTGTGCGCATGATTGCTTTTATCCATAACGCCTCCGAGCGTTTGCAGTTCGGACGCGGCATCTCCACTGACGAAGATGCGGATATTTGGGAAAAAAATGACCACGGCGGCGTCGACCTCTGGATCGAACTCGGTCTGCCGGAAGAAAAGGAAATCAAAAAGCTCAGCAGTAAAGCCGAGAAGGTACGAATCTACGCTTACAGTGATCCGAAGATCCAGGCATGGATGATCAAAAACCGTAAGCTTCTTTCTGCTTGGGATAACGTTGAATTTTTCAGAATCGGCGACAGTGAAGTCGAGGCTGCCATGCCGCTGATGGCACGCAATATGGATTGGTCGGTAATTGTTCAGGAAGAAGGGGAAATGACGCTCTCTTCCGTAGATCACAATGTCGACGTACGTATCGAGCGTCTTACTCCGTAATTTCTAAAGTCTTTCGTCCGCATCAGAGACCGAAAGCGCATCCGTAATTTTTCAGAAGAACGGCCGAGGCGCCGACGGCAACCAATGCCCAGGCACTCGGTGCGGAAAACAGAACGCGCAGGAAGCGGTTGTTCGGCTTGAATCCGCTTCCGTAGACAAAGCATGCACTCATTCCGAGCATCAGTACGGCAAGCCAGCCGTGAGGAACCGAGTGCATATCCGAAGCAATGAATCTCGGATATGTCACGACGCTGATCATGACGGCCAGGCCGAGTATGAAGGTGAGAGCCCGCATTATTTTTTACTCTTATCTTCTTTGAAATCCATGCATACAGTGACGACTGCAGCTGCACAAATCATCATGAAAACAGTGCTGATCCAGGCAAGGTATGTCATAGAAAATTCCTTTTTAGTTTCTATCGGAAGCCGGATTTAACCGGCTCCCGGCATTTATCAGTAAAGATTCTTCGAGTTGGCTTCGATCATTTCTTCATCGAGCTTGCCGCGCATGACGCGATAGGCCCAGCCGGTGTAAAAAACTACGATCGGCAGGAAAATCAGCGTGACGATCAGCATGACGCCCAATGTCAGATGAGAGCTTGTGCAGTCCCATACAGTCAAGGAAGAGCCCGGATGTGTCGAAGACGGCAACAGGAACGGGAACATTGCTGCGAGCGGAGTCAGTACGGTACCGAGAATCGACAGAGAAGAGCTGATGATGGCAAGTCCTGCCTTCTTACCCGAGATGAAGAGTAAGGAGAGAAGAGAGCCGCCTACTGCGAGAATCGGAAGGATCCAGAGAACCGGGTAGTTGCGGAAGTTCGTGAGCCAGGCTCCTTCGGCGATCTCAACTGTCTTGCCGATCGGATTCGGAAGCATGTTGGGGTCGATCGCGGAAGTAATCGTGTAACCCTTGATGCCGAACCATACCCAGCAGCCGGCAACAGCAAAGAGCGCGGTAAAGAGGATGCCGGAGACAAGAGCACTCTTTTTGGCGCGGTTCTGCAACTCGCCCGTTGTCTTAAGCACCAGATAGTTGGCACCCTGATTGACGATCATGCAGAGCGAGACGATGCCGCAAAGCAGACCGAACGGGTTGAGCAGGCCGAAGAGGTTTCCTGTGTAGAAACTTCTGAGATGGTCGTCAAAGTAGAAGGGAACGCCGATCAGCAGGTTGCCGAAAGCAACGCCGCAGATTACCGGGGGTACGACGCTGCCGACAAAGAGCAGCCAGTCCCAGGTGTTTCTCCAGCGGGTGTCGGCAACTTTACTGCGGTAGTCGAAGCCGACCGGACGGAAAAAGAGTGCGAAGAGAAGCAACAACATTGCCCAGTAGAAGCCCGAGAACGCGGTTGCATAGATAAGCGGCCAGGCCGCAAAGATCGCACCGCCGCCGGTGATAAGCCAGACCTGGTTGCCGTCCCAGTGGGGAGCAACCGAATTGATCATGACACGGCGTTCGTTGTCGTTTTTGCCGAGGAAGGGCAGCAGAGTGCCCACACCCATGTCCTGACCGTCCATGACGGCGAATCCGGCTAAGAGGACGGCGATGAAAAGCCACCAGATGAGCTTGAGGGTTTCATATTCTAAAAACATAGTGCCTCCTACTTAGTCGAAGCCGTTTCGTGGTGATAGCGGCCGGTGCCGAGTGAGCTCGGACCGAGTTTGGCGAATTTCACCATCAGCCAGAATTCCACAACGATCAGGCCGGTATAGAGCAGGATGATGCTGCCGAGAGAACCCCAAAGAGAGGCTGCCGACAGAGTGGAAACAGAAATGTGAGTCGGAAGAATTTCCCAGATAGTCCAGGGCTGACGGCCGTATTCGGCAACGTACCAGCCGGCTTCGCAGGCAAGCCACGGAATCGGAAGCCAGAGTACTGCCCAGCGCAGCAGCCACTTCTTGTCCATGACGGTGTCGCGCATCGAGGAGAAGAACGCCAGACCGAAGAGAGCAAGCATCGTAAGACCGCCGAAGACCATCAGACGGAAGGCGTAGAACATCGAGTTGGTGCAGGGCGGGATTGTGTCGGCTGCAGCCTTATCGATGATTTCATCGGTGACCTTGGTCGGATCGGTTTCGTACTTCTTGGTAAGCAGACCGAAGCCGAGATCTTTTTCATGCTTCTGAAGAAGAGCCTTGGCAGCTTCGTCGTTCTTATCGGCACGAAGTTTTTCAAGAGCTTCGACAGCGATCAGACCATTGCGGATACGTCCCTTGTTTTCTTCGATGATGTTGTTGAGACCGGGGATTTCGGTATCGAAACTGCGCGTCGAAATGATGCCGGCAAGCCAGGGAATTTCGATTGCGAAGGAGTTTTCACGGTTCTTGTCGTCAGCGAGGGCTAAAACAGCCATCGGAGCAGGAGCAGGCTGAGTGTTCCAGATGGCTTCCATGGAAGCGAGTTTGGCGGGCTGATCTTTGGCAACAAGATAACCGGATTCATCGCCCTGCTGCATTGTGAAGACAGAGGCGACAAGGCCGAAGATAGCGGCGATTCGGAAGCTGCGTTTGGCAAAGTCGACGTCACGTTTCTTGAGCAGATACCAGGCGGAGATGGCCAGAACGAACATAGCGCCGGTGCAGTAGCCGCCGGCAACGGTGTGGAAGAACTTGGCCTGTGCCCAAGGGCTGAAGACAACATCAAAGAAGCTGTCCATTTCCATACGCACGGTTTCGTAATTGAACTTAGCACCTGCCGGATACTGCATCCAACCGTTGGCAATCAGAATCCACATAGCCGAGAGGTTTGTGCCGATAGCCATAAGGAATGTGCAGAGCAGATGCATGCCTTTCTTGAGGCGGTCCCAGCCGAAGAAGAACAGACCGACGAAGGTCGATTCAAGGAAGAATGCCATCAGACCTTCGATGGCAAGCGGGGCGCCGAAAATATCGCCGACGTAGTGGGAGTAGTAAGCCCAGTTGGTACCGAACTGGAACTCCATGGTGATACCTGTGGTGACACCGAGAGCAAAGTTGATACCGAAGAGCTTGCCCCAGAACTTGGTCATGTCTTTGTAAACCTGCTTGCCGGTAACGACATAGCAAGTCTCCATGGCGACAAGCATCAGAGAAAGACCAAGGGTCAGCGGAACGAAAAGGTAGTGGTACAGCGCCGTAACTGCAAATTGCAGACGAGACAGGTCAACGAGTTCAGTCGATAGCATTTACTTACCCACCGTTGAAGAGGTTATTGAAGTAGTTCTGCTGAGGATGCCGTCGGCTACATTTTCCGGAGTCTGATCCAGGCGGGTTTCCGTGCTGAAGAACATGAACCAGATCAGTGCAATGCACGAGATCTTGATGCAGATGACGGCAGCGACTTCTGCAAGCAGTTTCGTGTTCAGGCGTTTGGCGCCTTCGGACATAGGATTTTTCACCGCAGAGCCCTCGTTTTATGTTGAAAGCGACTCCAATCATAGAGGGCAAAATGCTCTGAATCTATAGTTGACGCCCCGAGATAGTTTTAGTCTTTCGGGTGTTTAGGCTGGGTCTATCGGTAGGGGGATGGAAAAGAGGGTGTTTGACCCGGAAATGGGCAAACAAATGATTTAATTTCAAATAGTTATGCTGCAGAAAAGCAAAAACCCCGCAGGGCGGGGTTTTTCGGAGATTGCCGAATTAGGCTTCGGCTGTCTTCTTGGTTCTGCAGGTACGCTTCTTGGGAGCGGCCTTTTCAGCAGTGTCGGCCTCGGCCTTCTTTGCTGTTGTCTTTTTAGCTGTCGTCTTCTTGGCGGCAGTCTTCTTCGGCTTTTCAGCGCTTTCGGCGTCCTCGGTCTTGGCCTTACGGGTGCGGCGAACCTTCTTGACCGGTTCCTGTTCTTCGGCAACCTTGCCGTTCTTCGGCTGGCTGCTTGCTGTCATAGCAGGATCTTTGAAAGTCGGAGCACGGAGAATAACAACCGGTTCCTTCGGTTCTTCGACGACGGGTTCGACCACTTCTTCCGGTTCTTCTTCACGACCCATCGGAATACGGACGATGGGAGGCGGAGCCTTGGCGTCTTCTTCAGTAATCTTCCAGAGGCTCAGAAGTTCGGCCTGTGTCGGAGCCTGACCGTCGCGCAGACGGTTACGGCGGGCGACGACGGAATCGCGGACGATACGTTCGAGGCTGTCGAGCGGGATACGGTTGAGATCCTTGAACTCGATGGCGCTTCTCTCTTTGATGACACCCTGCAGGGAAGCAGCGTGCTGTTCGATAACGGAGGGTTCGGCTACAAACAGTGTCATCTGTTTTTCAGACGACTCGAGAGCGAAGAGCGGACCTTCTAATTCATAGAAGGCAAGGCCGTAGCGCATGCTTTCACGCACACCGCGTGCGGAACGACGAATCATGCTGCAGACTCTAGCCATTGCAACTCTTCGGTCAGGCGGCAAATCTCTGAGGTACCCACCTACTGTTGTCGCAGTTAGACCCATTAAAATCCTCCATTAAACCAAAAACTTAAGAGAACCTGTGATTATACCCTAAATGCAAATTTCCGTCTGTTTAAAAAGGTGTCAGGGGATCGGCTTCCAGAAGATGTATTCGGACTTGTAAGGCACTTTCAGGAGATGTCCGACGTTTTCCGAAACACAGTCTTTCTGAGGCATTCCGCCCTCAGTATTGAGACGTTGGACAAAGGTAACTGAGTCGAGGACTCCTTCTCCGGGTTCGGTGACGGCCGACATCAGCACAGAAGGAATGTTTTTGGCAGGATCCTCGGATTTGACCCATTTGACGACACGGGAAGCAATAATTCTCGATCCGTCGACATGGTCGAATGAGAACATCGGACCGCTGTGGCGTACGAGGCGTTCTCCCTCTTCGTTAAAGAGGTTTGCCTGAGGTTGTTCGAAATGCCAATAGGGTCCGCGTGCATCTTCCATGCAGCGGAAAATCTGAGTGCCTTCGGCCGAAAGCTTAAGAACAGGTTCTCCGGTATCGGGAGTAATTTCATCGAGACCGTTTCCGCCGAGCGTGGAGCAACCGGATAAAACCAAAGTCAGAAGTGCGGTACAGGCGGTAAGAGTAAGGCGAATCACGTGTTTATCCTCGCTTCTATAAAACGTTGTTACGTAAATCTGGATGTCGCGCGCAACCAGGTTAGTTTATTCTCTTGGTTTGCTGAAATGGGTTGTATTATGCCCATCGAAAGAAAATTAAGAATAATCTCTAAAGACTACTTATAAGGGGTCTCATCGTGTTTCAAGTACGATTACATGGTCGAGGAGGACAAGGCGTTGTTACTTCGGCTGAAATGCTCTCACTGGCAGCCTTTACCGAAGGACATCATGCACAGGCCTTCCCCAGCTTCGGCAGCGAACGAACAGGTGCTCCTGTCGTAGCATTTGCCCGTATTAATGACCGCGCTATCCGTTTGCGCGAACCTATCATGGAGCCGGATGCCGTTCTGATTCAGGACCGTACTTTGCTTGAAACCGTTCCGGTATTTTCCGGTCTTACCGAAAATGCCTATGTTCTGATCAACAGTTCTCAGACTCCCGAAGAACTCGGTCTTACCGATCTCGTAGAGCGTCTGCCGAAGGGTCATGTGATTACCCTGCCTGCTACCAAATATGCGCTTGAGCGTATCGGCCGTCCGTTGCCCGGCGCCGCCATGCTCGCCGGTTTTGCCGCGCTTACCGGCCGTCTGAAGCTTGAAAGCGTTCAGCAGGCATTCTGCACACGCTACAAGGGCAAAGTTGCCGAGGCCAACGTTTTAGTTGCCGAAGACGCTTATAACTTTGTCATCAATGCCAAACAGTCTCTGAAAATCTGAGGAATCCTAGATGCTTAAACAAATCGAAGGCTCTTTGGGCGTGGCTGAAGCCGTAGCGCTTTGCCGGCCGGAAGTGATCTGTGCTTATCCCATCTCTCCGCAGACGCATATTGTTGAAAACCTCGGCGCTATGGTTAAGAAGGGCGCTCTCGAGGATTGCGAATTCGTTAACGTTGAAAGTGAATTTGCTGCCATGAGTGTGGCTATCGGTGCTTCTGTGGGCGGCGCACGTGCCTATACCGCAACAGCATCCCAAGGCCTGCTTTACATGGCCGAAGCCGTCTACAACGCTTCCGGTCTCGGTCTGCCGATCGTGATGACCGTTGCGTCCCGTGCTATCGGTGCACCGATCAATATCTGGAACGACCACTCCGATTCCATGAGCCAGAAGGATTGCGGCTGGATTCAGATTTTTGCCGAAGACAACCAGGAAGCTCTGGATATGCACATTCAGGCTTTCCGTATCGCCGAAGAACTTTCTTTGCCGGTAATGGTCTGCATGGACGGTTTTATCCTGACACACGCATTCGAAAGAATGGATGTGCCGAGTCAGGAGCAGGTCGACGCTTACCTGCCGCCGTACGATCCGCGTCAGAGCCTTGATCCGGAAAATCCTGTTTCTATCGGCGCAATGGTCGGTCCCGAAGCCTTTACCGAAGTCCGTTATCTTGCTCATCTGCACCACCTGCAGGCTTATGACGTGATTGAAAAGGCCAGCGAAGAATTTGAAAAGGTTGTCGGCCGTAAGACCGGCGGTCTGATCAGCACCTATCGTATGGAAGGCGCAGAAACAGTTGTTCTCGCTCTCGGCTCCGTCATCGGTACCGCCAAAGATACGATCGACGAACTGCGCGAACAGGGCGTACCGGTCGGTCTCGTCGGCATCAAGACATTCCGTCCGTTCCCGGGTAAGGAACTGCGCGCCGCGCTCGAAGGCGCCAAGCAGGTTATCGTGCTTGAACGAGCTCTTGCTGTCGGTACCGGCGGTGTTGTCACCGACGACGTTATCCGCAGCACTCAGGGTATGAACTTCAAGCTCTTTACCGTGATTGCCGGTCTCGGCGGCCGCCCGATTACGATGGCCGGTCTCAAGAAGATTTTTGTCGAAGGTCACGAGCGCAAACTCGAAGATCTGACCTTCATGGATTTAGACAAGGACGTGGTTGAAAAGCAGCTCAGCCGCGAACGCAATGCGCGTCACACCGGTCCGCTTCCCGAAGCAGTAGTCCGTGATGTCGCCTCGCAGCGTAAAGGAGGTCATCATGAGTGAACAGACGATTAAGTTTTATCAGACCGGTACATTCACAGTAGGCAACCGTCTTCTGCAGCCCGAACAGCGTGCCGAACAGGCAAGCATGGAACGCTATAACTCCCTGAACTCCGGTCACCGCGCCTGTCAGGGTTGCGGTGAAGCACTCGGCGCCCGTTATGCCGTGGACGCAGCAATGCGCGCCAGCCAGGGCCGTCTGGTTGCTGCCAACGCTACCGGCTGTCTCGAAGTATTTTCCACACCGTATCCGGAAACCAGCTGGCAGTTGCCCTGGTTCCATTCTCTTTTCGGCAACACCGCAGCAGTCGGTACCGGCATTGCCGCAGCAATGAAGGTCAAGGCCCGCAAGAGCGGAAAGCCCGCCGTCCGAGTGATCGCCCAGGGCGGTGACGGCGGCACAACCGATATCGGTTTCGGCTGTCTGTCCGGTATGTTCGAGCGCAATGACGATGTGCTCTACATCTGCTACGACAACGAAGGCTATATGAACACCGGTGTTCAGCGCTCGTCCGCAACACCTCCGGCAGTACGTACCGCAACGACTCAGATCGTCGGTAAGCACCCGGGCAATGCTTTCGGTCAGGGTAAGAACGTTCCGCTGATCGCAATGGCTCACGGTATTCCGTACGTTGCAACCGCAACAGTTGCCGACTTGAGAGACCTTGAACGTAAGGTTGAAAAGGCTATGACTTTCCACGGTGCCCGTTATATCCACGTGCTCGTTCCCTGCCCGCTCGGCTGGGGTGCAAAGTCTTCCGATACGATCAAGCTCTCCCGTTTGGCCCGTGAAACTGCACTTTTCCCGGTTTTCGAAGCTGAATACGGTGAAATCACACACGTCAATAAGATTCGCAAACTGCAGCCGGTGGAAGAATTCATGAAGCTGCAGAAACGCTACGCTCACCTTTTCGGACCCAAGGGCGATGCGGAATCTCTGGCAAGAATCAAGGCCATTGCAGAACGCAATATCCGCATGTTCGGTCTGCTCGAAGAAGGGGATACGGAATTTATCCCGACGGCAGTTCAGGCCGACCAGCGAGCTGAAAGAGTTTAAGGAGCGTTATTGTGCAGAAACCATTTGCTATCACACTTGATGTCGGTACATCGTTAGAAAACCGTACCGGTTCCTGGCGTACGCTGCGTCCGGTTTATGTTCACAAGCTGCCGCCGTGCAACAATCAGTGCCCGGCAGGCGAAGATATTCAGGGTTGGCTCTATCACGCTGAAAGCGGCCGCTACGAAGAAGCTTGGCGCCACCTCGTCAAGCGCAATCCGCTGCCCGCCTGTATGGGCCGTGTCTGCTATCACACCTGTGAATGCGCCTGTAACCGCGGTCAGCTCGACGAATCTGTCGGTATCAATTCGGTCGAACGCTTCCTCGGCGACCACGCGATTGAAAATGCGTATGCCTTCAAGAAGCCCGAAACAGTTCTCGACAAGAAAGTTCTTATTGTCGGTTCCGGTCCTGCCGGTCTCTCTGCTGCCTATCAGCTCGCACTGAAGGGCTGGCAGGTCACTATTAAGGAAGCCTCTCCGCTTGCCGGCGGCATGATGCGTTACGGCATTCCGAAGTATCGTCTGCCGCGCGTCGTTCTCGATGCAGAAATCCAGAGAATTCTTGATCTCGGCGTCAAACTTGAACTGAACGCAACAGTGACCGACCTGCAGGAAGAAATGAAGAAGGGCGGTTTCGACGCTGCATTCCTCGCTGTCGGTGCAAGCGAAGCCAAGCGTGCTTACATTCCGGGCGGAGACGCCAAGCACATGATGGACGCCGTGTCCGTTCTGCGCTCTATGGAAGGTGAGGAACAGCCTCTGCTCGGCCGCCGAGTCGTGGTTTACGGCGGCGGTAATACCGCAATCGACGTAGCCCGCTCCGCAAAGCGTCTAGGTGCAGAACCGCTCATCATCTATCGCCGTACACGCGAAAAGATGCCGGCTCACGATTTTGAAGTCGAAGAAGCTCTGGAAGAAGGCGTATCCGTAAAGTGGCTTTCGACCATTGCCGAAGCTGAAGGTCAGGAAATCAAGATCGAGAAGATGAAGCTTGATGAAAACGGCCGTCCGCAGCCGACCGGTGAATTCGAAACCGTCACAGCCGATGCCGTTGTTCTTGCTCTCGGTCAGAGCGTTGACCTCGGACTGCTCTCCAAGGTTGAAGGTCTGAATATCGAAGGCGATACCGTTATCGTCGACAAGAACATGTTTACCGGCGTCTCCGGTATTTATGCCGGCGGTGATATGGTTCCGGGCGAACGCAACGTTACTGTCGCTATCGGTCACGGCTACAAGGCTGCCCGTGCAATTGACGCTTTCTTAAAGGGCGAAGAGCCGCATATCCCTGCCAAGAAGCCGATTGCTGAATTCGGCAATCTCAACACTTGGTACTACGCCGATGCTCCGAAGACAGTACGTCCGTTGCTTGACCTTGCACGTCGTCAGAGTACTTTCGACGAAGTTCAGCACGGTCTTACCGAAGAGAACGCACTTTTCGAAGCCCGCCGCTGCCTGTCTTGCGGCAACTGTCTGCAGTGCGACAACTGCTACGGTGTCTGTCCTGATAATGCCGTAATCAAGACCGGCAATGAAAATGTGCCGTATGTTTTCAACTACGACTACTGTAAGGGCTGCGGCGTCTGTGCGTCCGAATGTCCGTGCGGCGCTATCAAGATGGAAGCTGAAGATATTTAATTCTTCAAGAGACTTCCTCTGAACAATACCCCGTGAGACAGTAAAAACTGTCAGCGGGGTATTTTTTTTGCGTTTTATTCTTGTCGAAAGTGACGAGCGGCGATTGCGCTGCCGATCAGCATGAGTGCGCCGCAGATGAAGTAGATGAGGCCGGCAAGAATCGAGAGATCGTTCTGATGAACGGTATGAACGAGCAGAGGTGTACCGATAAGCGGCGCGAGGATACCCATGACACTGTTGAGCGCAGTAACGGCGCCCATCGTGACACCTTGCTCATGCGGCGCGACAGATCGGGAAATTTTGCCGCTTAAGGTCGGGGCGACAGCAACCGACAGGAAGTTAAGCAAAATAATGATGTAGGTCACCCAACCGGCATAGGTGAGTCCGAATGCAACATAAGCGGCGGCACCGGAAAGGAGACCGGCAATAATCAGCTGTCTTTCTCCCATCAGGGCAAGGAAGCGACGCATGGCAAAGCCTTGCATGAAGACGCTGACTACGCCGATTGCGACCATAGAAAAACCGATGGACATCGGAGTCCAGTCATAGCGGATGTTGGTGTAGATCGTCCATGTCGAATGCATCACGGACTGGCAGAAAGAAGCAATAGCCATAACGGCAACAAGCAGACCGACGGATTTGATCTTGAGGAGGTTGCCGAGGACGGAAAGGGGGTTGCATCCGGACAGTGTGATCGGTTTTCGGTTTGATTCAGCGAGAGATTCCGGAAGGATAAAAAGGCCGTAGAGGAAATTGACGCAGGCCAGAACTGCCGAAAGCATGAAAGGCAGGCGTACGTCTGTTTCACCGAGAATGCCGCCGATCATCGGTCCCAAAATAAATCCGATGCCGAAGCAGGCACCCATCATGCCGAACGCTTCGGCTCGTTTTTCTTTCGGAGTGACGTCGGCAATATAGGCCTGGGCGACGGCGATATTGGCCGAACATGTTCCGCCGAGTACACGCGAGAGCAGAATGACCGGGAGAGACGAGGAGAGAGCCGGGACCAAGAACATGATGCCTAGTCCGAAAATACCGAGCAGCAGTACCGGGCGTCGTCCGAAACGGTCGGAGAGTGCTCCCAGCAGAGGAGCAAAAAGAAACTGCATGCTTCCGTAGCTCACGAGCATTGCACCGAGCCACCATGTCTGAGCAGTCTGATCCTGAGCTAAGTCACCGACAAGCTGAGGGAGAACCGGAATGATCAGTCCGATTCCGAGGATGTCGAGCAGGATGCAGAACAGCACAAAAAATATGTTTTTTTTCTCAGACATAGAGCTGAAATACGCAAAAAATACCTAATTTATGCGTAATTTAAGCAGAAATACTTAAATAACTCTTTAGAAATGCCGATTTAAGGTCTTTCGTCCGTTAAACTAAAAAGAGTTACAAAATCTTAATATTTAAAAATCATGAAAAGAACAGTACCGTTCCTTTTAGGACTCATTCGTGACGGATCTTTGGTCAAACAGATTTTGGTCGGTTTGGTTCTCGGTATTATCACTGCTCTTGTCTTCCCTGAGTTTGCCAAGAGCCTTGAACTTCTCGGCAGCTTCTTTGTGAGCGCCCTGAAGTCTGTAGCACCTGTACTGGTTTTTGTTTTGGTTGCTGCTTCTATTGCCAACAACGATGTCGGCAGCGGCAATAAGATCAAGCCGGTTATCACGCTGTACCTCATCGGCACCTTCCTTGCAGCTCTGGTTGCAGTAGTTGCCAGCTTCGCTTTCCCGACAACACTGACTCTGGTCAGCGTTGAAAACAACCTGTCCGCTCCGGGCGGTATCGGCGAAGTGCTCAAGCACTTGTTGTTCAACATCGTCGACAACCCTGTGAAGGCTATGGCCAACGCCAACTACATCGGTATTCTGGCTTGGGCTATCAGCTTGGGTCTTGCTCTGCGTCACGCCAATGACGAAACCAAGAAGATCGTTGCCGACCTCTCCTTCGGTGTTGAATACGTGGTCCGCCTCGTGATCCGTATGGCTCCGATCGGTATTTACGGTTTGGTTTCCAGCATTGTTGCTACAACCGGTGTCGAAGGTCTGGTTTCCTATGTTCACCTTCTGGCCGTTCTGCTCGGCAGCATGTTCTTCATTGCTCTGGTTGTTAACCCGGCTCTGGTTTGGGTTTACACACGCAGCAATCCGTTCCCGCTGGTTATGCGCTGTCTGCGTGAAAGCGGTGTGACAGCCTTCTGTACACGTTCTTCTGCAGCTAACATTCCGGTGAACATGAACCTTTGCCGTTCTCTCGACCTCGACGAAGACGTTTACTCTGTCTCTATCCCGGTCGGCGCCACTATCAATATGGCCGGTGCTGCCGTTACGATTACCGTTCTGACTCTGTCCGCAGCTTATACGCTCGGCGTTCAGGTCGACATCATGACTGCTCTTCTGCTGTCTGTCGTCGCTTCTGTCTGTGCCTGCGGTGCATCCGGCGTTCCCGGCGGTTCTCTGCTGCTGATCCCGCTTGCCTGCGGTCTCTTCGGTATTGATCAGAACGTTGCCATGCAGGTTGTTGCTGTCGGTTTCGTGATCGGTGTTCTTCAGGACTCCACAGAAACCGCTCTGAACTCCTCTACCGACGTTGTGTTTACCGCAGCTGCCTGCGAATACAACAAGCGTAAGGGTTACAAGGTTCACCATCTGCACCAGTAATCCGCTCGGATAGGTAAAGCACAGCCCGTTGCTCGTAATGAGCAACGGGCTTTTTTCGAATCAAAGGGAAGTAGTCTAGACTTGAAACGTCTATTCCGGATTTAGAAAAATGAAGAAAGAACTTATCGGAACCAAACTTGTCCGCTGCGGCAGAGACAGAAAGCGCAGTGCTGATTTCATCAATATTCCTCCGTACCGCGGTTCGACAGTGCAGTTCGATTCTGTCGACGATATGTTCGCCAGAGAAGAGCGTAAATCCCGCGGCGAATGCGAAATGACATACGGGACCGACGGCGGACCGACGCACCAGGCGCTTTTCAATGCTTTTTGTGAACTCGAAGGCGGTTACCGCTCTTGGGCATACTGCACCGGACTTGCAGGATGTGTGGTACCGATACTTGCAATGGCCGGATGCGGCGACCATATTTTGGTGACCGATTCTGTTTACGGTCCGGTCCGTTCTTTCTGCGAAAAAATGCTTTCTAGATTCGGCGTGGAAGTTGAGTTCTACGATCCGTTGATTGCAGGCGGCATTGAAAAGCTTTTCCGAACCAACACCAAATTGGTGTACATGGAAAGTCCGGGTACTCATTCCTTTGAAATGCAGGATGTGCCGGCGATCGCAGATGCGGCACGCAGACACGGTATCCGTACCATGATTGACAATACCTGGGCGACACCTCTCTATTTCCGTCCGATGGAACACGGCGTTGACATCGTTGTCCATGCGCTTACTAAGTACGTCGGAGGACACTCCGATATTTTGATGGCTATAGTTACCTGCAATGAAGAGACTTGGCCGGCAGTCCGGGATACAAGCAATCAGCTCGGACAGCTTGTAGGGGCGGACGATGCGTATCTTGCGCTTCGGGGACTCCACACCCTCAAGCCTCGTCTCGAGTATCAGTCGAGAAGTGCACGCGAAGTGATTGCCTGGCTCAAAGAGCAGCCGCTCGTTGCCCGCATTCATTGGCCTGCCGACGAGTCCGATCCCGGCTACAGTATTTGGAAGAGAGATTTCAGCGGCGCTTCGAGCCTTTTTGCGATTACTTTCAAAGAAGAGGTGAGCGATGAGCAGATTCGAGCTTTTGCTTCTTCACTGAAGATTTTCGGTCGCGGATATTCCTGGGGCGGATTTGAAAGTCTGGTTTGTCTGAGCTACGGAAAAAGAGAATGCTCAAGCAACTTCAATATGCAGAAGTCCGTACGCATAGCGATCGGTTTGGAAGATACCGAAGATTTGATCGAGGATTTAAAAACGGGATTCGAAGCAATGCTTCGAACCCCGTCGTAAATATCGGATAGACCGGATTATTCAGATTTTTCGACAGCTTCCGGCTGGGCAGCTGTTTTAGCTCTCGGCTTCTGCTTGCGATTGGAGAGGATCTTGTCGAAGAGCGGATTCGGCAGGATTCTGAGAAGCTTGCCGAGCCAGCCCATCTGCCAAGGGATAGTGGCGTAGGTCTTGTTGGAGAGGATGACTTTGACGGCTTCTCTGGCAAAGTCTTCCGGTTCCATCAGGAACGGCATCTTGTACGGATTCATCGCTACGAGCGGAGTGCGGACAAAGCCCGGACAGATCGTGACGACCTTGACACCGAACTTGCGCATTTCAACTCTGAGGCTTTCACAGTAAGTGATGACGGCGGACTTGCTGGCGCAATAAGCTTCGCTGCCCGGAAGACCGCGGATGCCTGCAACGCTGCCGATACCGACGAGTGTGCCGCGACGGCGTTCGGCCATCGGTTCGAGGAATGCGTGGAAGGTATTGGCCATTGCGATGACATTGGTCTGGAAAACCTTGTCGAACTGACCAAGGTCTTCGTAGTACATCGTTTTGACGCCGAGAGAAATACCGGCACAGGCGATTACAACATCAACACCTCCGCACTTCTGATCGAAGTCGCGGGCAGCCTTGATAAGCGCATCACGGTCGGTGACGTCGCAGACAATTGCTGTGTGCAGTTCGGGGTGCGGCAGAGAGGCAATCAGCTCATCGAGCTTATCCTGACGGCGGGCAACAAGGCCGAGGGAGGCACCCTGAGAGGCAAATTCACGTGCGAGTGCTTCGCCGATGCCGCTGGATGCGCCGGTAAGGAAAATATTCATAGCTTTTAATTAGAAAACGGAAAATTTTCTCTATTGTAGAGGGAATGCGGCTCCGTTGCGGAGTCTGCACAGGCTGAAATCAAAGAAAAAGGACCGCAATGTGAAGTGCGGTCCTTGATTACGCAAGCGAAGTACGTTTAGTGTTTGGCAGCTTTGCGTTCCTGGTCAATGAGTTTTTCCATGACCTTTAATGCGCCTTCACGAGTTCCGACCATATGAGGAGCTGTGATGTACTTGCCGTTAACAGCATTGGCCGGTGTGCCGTCAATGCCGTATGCCTGCCAGGTGCGGAAGGCACGGTCCGTTTTCATTTTCACGCTAAAGGAGCCGGCAGCTTTCAGGAACGCGGCTTTATCGAGTCCTTCGGACGCGAGGTAGTCGGCGATCTGATTGATGTCGGTAAATTCTTTACCCTGCTTGATAACGGCATCAAACATCTTTTCATGATACGGATGAAGCTTATTCAATGCTTCAAGCGCATAGAAAGCGGTGGAAAAGTGCGTGTACTTGGCATTCCATGCCACAGGAACCAAACGGAAGGATACGTCGGCAGGAAGTTTTTCGGCCCACGGTTCGATAACCTTTTCATAGGTATAGCAGTGCGGGCAGAAGTAGCCGAAGAAGCTCAGAACTTCGATCTTCTTGGGGCTTTGTGTCTGTACCGGAGTAGAGAGAACAGTGTAGTCCTGGTCTTTGACAGGAGCTTCGGGGGAGGCCGAAGCCATCATCGGCAGAGTAAGCGCGGCGGCAAGTAAAACACTTTTAAACATCGAATTTCTCTCAGTAAAAGGGCGCCGAAGCGCCCGATTGAAAAACTTATTTAATACGTCCGATTTCTGTAGGAATCTTGCTTTCAAGCAGCTGACGTTTGACGTCGCTCGCTTCCTTCATCGTACCGTACGGACCGATACGGACACGGTAAACCGTGCCGGCGGCATCAGTCTTCGGAATGATCTTGGATTCGAAGCCGAGCATGCCGAGTTCGGCACGACGACCTTCGGCAGCCTGCTCGGATCGGAAGGCACCGGCCTGAACCATAAAGCGGGAACCTTCTTCATACTGAAGCTTGGCTTCTTTCTGAGACTGTTCCTCTGTAGGAGCTTCAACGGCGGTCACCTTGCTCAGAGGAGCGGAGTTCGGGGATCCGGCAGTAGCGTTAAGTGCTTCATTGGGATCCTTGGGAGCTCCGTTGGCAAGCGGATTGATCTTATCGCTTGCCTGGCCCACTTTATTGACGAACGGGATCGGCGCATTTGTGATGAAGAATGCTGCAAGCGCGCATGCTGCAACACCTACCACGCCGCCGACTAAGAATCCGTAGAACCAACTTCCGAAGCTGGATTTATTCGCCATTAAAGCCTCCGATCAGACTGCAGTTTCTTCTCTGTCCATTCTTTCCGGTGCGGAAACACCGAGGATGGACAAGCCGTTGCGAAGCACCTGGCGGGTGGCAAGCAGAAGGGCGAAACGTGCATTTCTTGTATTTTCGTCATCGACGAGAACACGTTCTGCGTTGTAGAAGGAGTGGAAGTCTGCAGCCATTTCCTTCAGGTAGTTACCGACGCTGTGCGGAGCCTTGTCATCGGCAGCAGCGGCCAGAACCTTCGGGAACTGAGTGAGCTTGCCGAGCAGAGCGAATTCGGTCGGAGCAACCAGAGCGGAGAGGTCGAGTTTTTCGGCTTCTTCGATGCTCGGAACCTTGAAGCCCTTTTCTTCAGCCTGCTTGAATACAGAGCAGATACGGGCGTGAGCATACTGCAGGTAGTAAACCGGATTTTCGTCGGACTGGCTGCGAGCAAGGTCGATATCGAATGTAAATTCGGCATCGCACTTACGGCTGACGAGGAAGAGGCGGGCTGCATCCTTGCCGACCCAGTCAACGAGTTCGCGCAGGGTGACGTAGGTACCGGCACGCTTACTCATCTTGACTTCTTCGCCGTTCATGATGACGCGGACCATCTTGTGCAGCATGTATTCCGGGAAAGACTGCGGAACAGTCAGACCGAGGTCGCTTGCAGCAGCCTGGATGCCGGCGCGTACGCGGGCTGTTGTACCGTGGTGGTCGCTGCCCTGAATGTCGATTGCGCGGTCGAAGTTACGTTCGAACTTGGTCAGGTGATAGGCAACATCGGGTACGAAGTATGTATAAGTACCGTCGGCCTTCTTCATGACGCGATCCTTGTCGTCGCCGTATTCAGTACTTCTGAACCAGAGGGCGCCGTCCTGTTCGTAAGTCTTGCCGGCGTTGCGGACTGCGTTCACGGCACGTTCGACGAGACCGTCCTTGTAGAGGGAGCTTTCGAGGTAGAAGTTGTCGAAAGCAACACCGAGGGCGTTAAGGTCGCTGTACTGTTCGTTGCGCAGGAAGGCAACGGCGTATGTACGGATAGTTTCGAGATCGTTTACATCACCCTGACTTTCGACTGTCTTGCCGTCGAATGTTTCAATCGACTGCTTTTCGATATAAAGCTTGGCGATGTCATAGATATAGGAGCCGTGATAACCGTCTTCCGGGAAAGCGATGTTTTCGCCGTTGAGTTCCTTGGCACGGCACTGAACGCTGATGGCAAGATTGTGAATCTGAACGCCGGCGTCGTTGTAGTAGAACTCACGGGTAACCTTCCAGCCCTGAGAAGCGAAGAGGTTGGAGAGGACGTCACCGAGAGCACCCTGACGGGCATGGCCGAGGTGCAGCGGGCCTGTGGGGTTGGCAGAAACGTATTCAAGGATGACGGACTTGCCGTTACCTTCGTTGCTGCAACCGAAATGTTCTTTTTCGCCGAGAATGACGCGGACAACTTCCTGCTTGACGGCGTCGGTAAGAGTCAGGTTGATAAAGCCGGGACCGGCGATATCAATAGCCTTGATGAACTTGGAAGCTGTCGGATCTTCCTTGAGCTTTTCAACAACCTGAGTGGCGATGTTACGGGGATTCTGCTTCAGGAGCTTGGCGCACTGCAGAGCGGCAGTACAGGCCAAGTCGCCGTTAGACGCCTGCTTGGGGCGCTCGAGAACGACGGGCAGTCCTTCGGGTGCACCGACCTGAGTAAGGGCGGTTTCAAAACACTTTCTGAGTTCGTTTAATTGAGAAGCGAGCATTTGATTATCGTTTGGCGTCTAAAAAATTAAATCTGCTGATTGCTGTGGCTGAGCGAAGCAAAAGCCGAATGATTGTGAATCGATTCGAAGTTTTCGGCTTCGACAGTGAATCTTTCGATGGCAGCTTCGTCCTGGCAGAGCAGAGCGACATCGCGGACGAGGTCTTCGACAAACTTAGGATTCTCATAAGCCTGTTCGGTAACGTACTTTTCGTCGGAACGCTTAAGAAGACCCCAAACCTGGCAGGAAGCACTTCTTTCGATGATTTCGATCTGTTTTTCAATCGGGAAGTTTGTGGAAACCTGTGCGATCACAGTGACGTGAGAACGCTGGTTGTGAGCGCCGTAACGGCTGATTTCCTTGCTGCAGGGGCAGAGGCTGGTAACCGGTGCGGTAACAGCCTGATTGACAGTGATGTGGCCGTTCTTAGCTTCGGCGGTGAGGACTACGCGATAGTCCATCAGGCTCTTGAGCTTGGAGACGGGAGCTTCCTTTTCCATAAAGAAGGGGAAGGAGAGGCTGATGTAGCCGGCATCGGCACGAAGAAGTGTAAGCATTTCAGCCATCAGCTTCTTGATCATGACCGGAGAGAAAGCTTCGTTGACGCTGTCGAGAACTGTCCAGAAACGGGACATATGCGTACCCTTCTTATCAGAGGGGAGTGCAACGAACATATCGACATCGGCGACTGTGTGCTGTGCGCCGGAAACTGTCTTAACAAGAATGGGGGTCTTGATGCCTTTTACACCAACTTTGTCAATGGCTACGTTGCGGCGGTCAAGAGAAGACTGCACGTCAGGCAGTACCATCAGACCAGATTGTGTCATTCTAAAAACCTCAGTTACTAAAGTGGCTATTACGCCCAATATATATAAATAGTTCTGCGAGTATAAGCCGTAAATCGGTATCGGCGGAAATCGGGAAGCAAAAAATATGCCTACAAACAGATACAAAGGTAGGTTAGTAGGATCTTGGAGAAATGCTCCTGATGTATAAAATAAAATCGTAGGAATAACGAAGTTCCGATCTAAGAAACCATAGGAGTTCGATTTGTACGGTAATCCGCTTATCAAAATGATTGCAGGTCTGATGAGTGTCGCTGTGATCGTGTGTGTCGCCATGTTGGTTCTTCCCGTTGTGGGTGCAGTGATCGTCGGCGTGATCGCTCTCATGGCATTGATGGCATTTTCCGGTTGGGTCGCCAGAATTTTCGGCGGCAACTCTGCACAGAGCAGCGACGAGTCTGTTCGTGAAGCAACCGATATTTACAGCAGAAATTCCAATACCAATACTGCTGCAGGCGGAAAGCTGTTGAAGAAGTGGTCTAAAGATCAGGCTGAAGACGCCGAAATCGTCGTGGAAGAAAGACGTGATCGATAAGTTGTAAGAGATAGTTGATGAGCAGTAAGAAAAGAAAAGGCGTTGCGCTCGAAGATACAAAGGTAGCGGTTTACTGGAGAACCTCCTTATACCTGTTATCGGCGAGCGTGTTTGCAGTCACGCTTTTGGATTTTTCCCGTCAGGATTGGTACGAGTGCATCGGTAATTTCGGTTTGACGCTGATTTTCGGCGGGATGACATTCAGAAGCCGCGAAGCTGCGGTGCTTGCTTATTGCTCTGATATCGATGAACGCGAACGTCTGACAGAAAAAGTACGAAATCAGGAAAGAAAAACTCGTCCGTGGGTCGGCTGGATGATGAAAAGCGGCTGGGCTTTGATGCTCGGAGCTCTTTTTGTACAGTTGACGATGTAAAAGATACGCCAAATTGTTGCTAAATGTAGCAAAACTCAAAAAAAACGTGATTTCCTCTGCACAAGTTTTTAATTCGTGCTAAATTTCATCGCCCGTTTCGTTGGAGGGATGCCCGAGTGGCTAAAGGGGGCAGACTGTAAATC
>CAZNBL010000012.1:0-31794 GCA_964571375.1 uncultured Burkholderiaceae bacterium | reverse complement strand
CCAGAGTACTTCCGATCAACGGAATAAATGCGTACAGAAAATACTTAATAGGAATCAGCGTCAAAAATTCCTTTGATTCTTCCGATGTTGTCGAACACAAAGAGATCAGCGCCTGATAGTCAGGATATCCGTAAAGGAAACCGACAGGTCCGTAAATTAAGCACAGTACAGCCAAGGGCAGAATTAAGAATCGATATGCTTTCTTCGAAGCAATAAAAAAGCATAGGAAAATAGTAATGACTGCCGTTGTCGTTGCGTTTCCGAAATCACCAAGACAACGTTGCGCAAATTTAGCGCAGAAAAAGCACAGCGTAAGATAAAGTGCAAAAAGCAAAACGGTCTTTAAATGCTTCTTAAATTTCTGCATTCTTCCGCCCAACGCATGGGAGGTGGGGGTGGGTAATTTGGTATTATTTTTCATCTCTCAATAAAGAAATACCGACGCTATCTGAACGCCGGCACTCTATTTCAGCCCGGGATGCACCGCCTAAGACAATGCATCCCTTTTCTGAATATTTTCTCTTTTTATTCTTCAGCGTTGCAGACGACTACGCCTTCTTCGGTAGCCATCAGAAGAACGTCTGCGCCTCTCTTGCCGAAGATACCGCAGGTAACAACACCCGGAATCTGATTGATTTCAGCTTCGAGAGCGACCGGATCGGTGATATTGAGACCGGCAACGTCGATGATGCGGTTGCCGTTGTCGGTTACGAAGTCACGGACCTTCGGTTCGCCGCCGAGAGCAACCATTGCCTTGGAAACGCTGGCAACGGCCATCGGGAGAACTTCGATCGGAAGCGGGAACTTGCCGAGTGTCTTGACGAGCTTGGAAGCGTCGGCGATACAGACAAACTTATCTGCAACATCGGCACAGATCTTTTCGCGGGTAAGCGCACCGCCGCCGCCCTTGATCATGTGGAAGCCGCCGTCGATTTCATCGGCACCGTCAATGTAGACCGGCAGCTTGTCGACTTCGTTCAGATCGGCAACCGGGAAACCCATTGCAAGCAGCTGACGGGTAGATGCTTCGGAACTCGAAACACAGCCCTTCACGCGCTTGCCGGACTTAGCCAGTGCGGTGATAAAGAAACCGACGGTCGTACCGGTACCGACCCCTAAATACTCATCTTCGACCACATAGTCGACTGCCGCTTCTGCACAGCGCTGTTTCAGTTCTGCCTGGTTCATTTGTCTACCCTTTTTATGCAGGATTAATTTCAATCGGAATTCATCGTCCGACAGAAGCACTGCTGATGCTCTGCGCTCCCGCCGAAAGCTTATCTCCCATTGTAGCCCAGGCTTGCGCGGCGGGGACGAAAAGACAGCTTAAATGCCGCTTTCCCGGCACAAAAAAGCCTTAAAAAAGCACTTTCCTTCCCGCGCTATACTCTTACGCAATCATTTCGGGGAAAACAATACCCTGCGCCCCTCCCCGAAAGTCATGAAAATTGTTTTATCACGGAGGCTGTGCGCATCTGCACTGTACACGGCAATGAGCCACGACCCGCTCAACGGAAAACCCATCCTGGACCGATTCAGTCAGTCCTTCGAATCGTTTCACACTCTGGCTGCACTGCCTAAGAGTGTGGTTCCGTACATCGGTGCCGTAGCGATCCTCATCATCATCGTCTTTGCCGCGCTCTACAACTCCTTTGTAACCAACAGCGCATCTGTTATCCAAACCAATCTGCGACAGAACACCTTTATTGTCTCTTCCAACCTCGAACTCGAGCTGTTTTCGATGGAAGGAGCCATCGGTAAACTGATCGCCGATCTCGATAAAAAAGGACAAACCTACGAGAAGGTCGAAAAAGCGGTTCAGCCGTTCTTCGAACAGTTTCCGGAAGCCGTAACCGTGCGTCTGCTCAATGCGAACCGTAATATCCTCGCTTCCTGGATCAACGACCGGCACCGCAGCAACGAAAAACTCCTTACGTTCAGCTATAAGGATTATCCGAAGCAATTGTGCGAGACGATTGAAACCGCCTTTAAAACCGGAAAAACCGTCTACAGTTCATACTGGATCGAACCCGGTAACTGGTCGCCTCCTTCAGTTGCACTCGTCCTGCCTTTCAAAAGCGCCGGCGGTCATGACTTAGCGGTGCTCGTCCGCATTTCGCTTACCGAACTGCTGGAAAAATCGCTTCCAAAGCCTAAGAAACCCGACTACGAATTCAGTATCGTGCACGGCGAGGAGCTCATTGCGGGTATCGCATCCTTTAATGCCGAAGAAGACCACTCGATTCCGAGCGTGGTGATGCCTGTACCGCCTCTGCCGACAACGATGCAGCTCTTCGGCGCCAAGATGCTCGACGCGCCGCTCATCTTCTCGAGTCCTCTGATGCTCTGCTTAAGCGGCATCATTTTGCTTTTGCTCGCATCTCTGTTCATTCTGAGCATCAATATCGAACAGCAGAGAAGGAAACTCTATGAAGCGGAAAACGAAAACCGTATGCGCCGCTCCATGGAGTACTCCACGACATTCGGCATCATCGTGACCGACCTCGACTTCAAGGCCGTCTATTGCAATGCCGCAGTTTTCAAACTCACCGGCTACAGCGACCAGGAACTTATCAATAAGCCTCAGCCCTGGCCCTTCATGGCAGACCGATTCCTAACGGAAGAAGAGTTTTCTGCCGATGCCGACAAACTCGATCTGCGCTTTGACGTCGACATCACGCATAAAAATGAAAGCCTGCTCAACTGCATCTTTACTGCGAGCCCCTTCTACAACGAAGAGCGCAAACAGATCGGTTGGCTCTGCACGCTGCACAACAACGATGAGGCGGCCAAAGGACAGTTCCTGCTCAACGACTCTTTAAAGTCCTACCGCAAGCTCATCAATTCGGTCAACTCCTGTATTTCTCTGCTTCACCACTCGCCGAGCGGCGGCATTCTCGGCATCCGCAACAAGCTCTATACCGATCAGCTCGGCAACACGATTGACGGGCATCTTGCCGTTTCCCGAGCATTTACCGTACCGTTTGACGCGAGCGGCTCCCGACACGAAGTTCTCTGGGTACCGAACCTTAAGCGCTGGTTCGATGTTGTGGAAACCCGTGTCCGCCTGACCGAAGGTTCTCTGGTGACCATGCAGGTTGCGCTTGACGTAACCGCAGCCAAAATTGCCGAAGACTCCCTGGAAAAACAGGCCGGCAAGATGGAAGTTTCTGCACGACTGATTTCTCTCGGCGAAATGGCTTCGACCATTACGCACGAAATCAATCAGCCGCTCACTGCGATTTCCACCTACTCCAATACGATGCTCGAGGTTGTCCGCAACAACCCCGAAAGTATCGGCTTGGACCGCGTTGAAGAAGTACTTACCAAGATCTCCACTCAGGCCGAGCGTATCAAGCGCATCATTCAGAACATCCGCAACTTCTCTCAGAAGAAGGCGGCCGTGCAGACCGAAGTTTCGGTTCAGTCTCTTGTCAACGACATCATGGAACTTGCTCAGATGACGGAAAAGCGCCATCGCGTCAAAGTCATCACGAGCATCGAACGGGATCTTCCGATGGTCGAATGCGATGCCATGCAGATTTTCCAGGTTGTTCTGAATCTGATCCGCAATGCAGCCGACGCCATTAACGAATCCGGCAGCAAAGACCGCAACATCCACTTCAGTGTCCGCTATCTTCCGGAAAAAGAACGCGTTCTCTTTGAAGTGAGCGACCACGGACCCGGCATTCCCGACTCCATGAAGGACGGTCTCTGGACGCCCTTCTTCACGACGAAGAGCGACGGCCTGGGTCTCGGCCTTTCCATCTGCCGAAGCATTATTGAGTCGCACAGCTCGAGACTGCTCGTTCGCGACAACACGCCGAGCGGCGCCGTCTTCTACTTTGAATTAATGCTCGCAAAGAAAGAAGACGAAAAGAAAACAGCCGAAGAAGAAACCGACGGGGCGTAATATCTTCAGATGCGGTTGGCAATCTCGATAAGATTGCCGTCCGGGTCGCGTACATAGACCGACAGCAGAGCTCCTTCGGCTCCTGTACGATTTACCGGGCCCTGCTCGATCGGTATTTTGCAGACGTTAAGATGCCCGATCACGGCTTCGATCGGGGTTTCGGTAGTAAAGCAGAGATCGGCGGAGCCGCATGTCGGCCGTTTCGCGTACGGCGCAAAAAGGCGCCCGCACTCATGAAGATTGATTTTGCTGTTGCCGAACTTCAGAGCCTTGCGCCCGTCTCCGAACGTCACGCATTCCATTCCGAGCACACCGACATAGAATTCACAGCTCTTTTCAATGCTGGCTACGGTAAGAACCAAGTGATCCAAACGTGAAACTGATATCGACACCTCACACCTCTTAGAAAACCCCTCTGTCGTCACATTTTATCGCCGTCACCGCCGCAAGCCGATTTTCTCCGGACATTCAGATACTTCACAAAAGCCGTCCCGATGAGTTTCCGAAACCTCACAAAAACAGGTCTGCGGCTCATCTTCGAAGAGATACAGCACCAAACCCTTAAGGCTTAGCCTTAAGTACAGATGCTAACTTGAGATATAATCACGCGATATTGATTGACATGAAGGCCCGAGTAAAGGCTTGGGACAGCATTAAAGTAAAGGTTATCCAGCATGATTCCCCTGACATCTAAAAGCTTCGCGCACGACCCGGTAGAAACTCTGGGCGTTGTTTATGTAGTGGAAGATGACGAAGCAGTTCGCGATTCCCTCAAGTGGCTCTTGGAAACCTCCAGCTACCGCGTCGAACTCTTCGACAGCGGTGAGATGTTCCTTGCTAAGTTCGACCCGAACGCCATCGCCGTTCTCGTTCTCGACGTCCGTATGCCGGGCATGAGCGGTCTTGAAGTTCAGGAACACCTGATCGCCCGCAAGTGCGATATTCCGATCATCTTTATCTCCGGTCACGGCGACGTTTCGATGGCTGTCTCCACTCTGAAGAAGGGTGCCGTCGACTTTATCGAAAAGCCGTTCGATCAGGCTGCTCTTCGCGCTCTGGTCGAAAGAATGCTCCAGGAAGCCCGTACACGCCGTGCTAAGGCCGAACGCCGTTCGCTGAACGATGCACTTCTGAGCAAGCTCACTCCGAGAGAACAGCACGTGCTCGAACGTATCGTTTCCGGCCGCCTCAACAAGCAGATCGCTTCCGACCTCGGCATCTCCATCAAGACCGTCGAAGCCCACCGTGCTTCGATCATGGACAAGACCAACTCCGGTACTGTTGCCGATCTGATGCGCGTTGTAATGAACGCCAACAAGACACCGATCAAAGACAGCAATCTTTAATCGATTCAAGTGACGAAAATGGGAAAACGCTGGCGTTTTCCCATTTTTCGTTTATGCTCACGCAGAAGACTATCCGGATCGATGTCCGATCCACATGAAGTGAGGTTCAATTGACTGCAAAAATTATTGATGGAAAGGCTATTGCTGCTTCCGTCCGCCAGGACGTTAAAGAACGCGCTGCCAAACTGACTGCCGAAGGCATCACACCGACTCTCGTCGTTGTCGTAGTCGGCAACAACCCGGCAAGTGCCGTTTATGTCCGCAACAAGATCAAGGCATGCGAAGAAGCCGGCATCCGCAGCATCAAGGAAGCCCTTCCGGAAGAAACTACCGAAGAAGAACTGCTTGAACTGATCGACCGTCTCAACAAGGACGAAAACGTTCACGGCATCCTCGTTCAGCTTCCGCTGCCGAAGCACATCCGCGAACACCGCGTTCTTGAAAACATCGATCCGTCCAAGGACGTCGACGGCTTCCACGCCAACAACGCAGGCAAGCTGCTTACAGGCCTTCCCGGTTTCCGTCCCTGCACTCCGTTCGGCGTTATCCGCATGCTCGAATCTACCGGCGAAAACTTAAGCGGCAAGCACGCTGTGGTTATCGGCCGCAGCAACATCGTCGGCAAGCCGATGGCCATCATGCTTCTTGAAAAGAACTGCACGGTTACCGTCACCCACAGCCGCACCGTCGATCTGCCCGCTATGACACGTCAGGCCGACATCATCATCGCTGCCGTCGGTATTCCCAACACACTGACAGCAGATATGGTCAAGCCCGGTGCCATCGTCATTGACGTAGGTATCAACCGCAATGCCGAAGGCAAGCTCTGCGGCGACGTCGACTTTGCAGGCGTCTCCGAAGTTGCCGGCTGGATCACTCCGGTTCCGGGCGGCGTCGGTCCGATGACTATCGCTATGCTGCTCGACAACTGCGTCCGCGGCATCGAGTCCCGCCTCTAATACGGCGTAAGACTTTTTAAGTCACAAGAGGAGCTTCGGCTCCTCTTTTTTTTGTTGGTTTGCCGATATCGGTCCTGTTTCACCGATGAATAAATAGCGATAAGATTAAAGTTTGATTTCAAAACTTCCGTTGTACTCAGAAAGGGCTTCACATGGACATCATTCGTGTACTCGACAACAAATCCGAGCTCATTAATTTTGCCGATCTTGACCGCGCATCTTTTGCTCCGGCCGTCAACAAACTGATCGCCGACTTAAAGGAAACGGTCAACCGTATCTGCGCATCCGACGACGATGCCACCTGGGACAATGTCGTCACGCCGCTCGATGATGCCACTGAAAACCTCTCTTACGTCTGGTCGATCATCTCTCACTTAAACAGCGTAGTCGATACTCCGGAACTCAGAGCTGTCTATAACGAACTTCTGCCTCCGATTTCCGAAGTATTCAGCGAAATCGGCCAGAACGAAGCGCTCTACGCCAAGTACAAGGCTATCCGTGCTTCCGAGGCTTTTGAGGGCTTCACCGAGGCCCGCAAACGCATCATTGAAAAAGAAATTCAGGGCTTCGTACTCTCCGGTGCCGAACTCGATTCCGACGGCAAAGCCCGTATGATGGCCATCAGCCAGGAAGCCGCACAACTCTCGCAGAAGTTTTCCGAAAATCTTCTCGACTGCACGAACGCCTTTGCGCTCTATCTGCCTTCCGACACCGATGAACTGAGCGGCATCACCGATACCGACCGTGCCATGTTCGCTCAGCAGGCCGCCGCCGAAGGCAAGGAAGGCTGCAAGATCACGCTTCATATGCCGAACTATCTCGCTGTCATGCAGTACGCCGACAACGCAGAACTTCGCGAAAAGATCTACAAGGCCTATTCGACCCGTGCCAGCAACTTCAGCCCCGAAGGCAAGGACAACGCACCGATCATCGACCGTCTGCTCGAATTAAGAAGCGAAGAAGCCGCACTTCTCGGCTACAAGAATTTTGCCGAAGTCTCTCTGGTTCCGAAGATGGCAGACACCCCCGAACAGGTCGTCTCCTTCTTAAGAGACCTTGCCGGCAAGGCCAAGCCTTTTGCTGAAAAAGACTTTGCCGAACTGACTGAATTTGCCCGCAGCGACCTCGGCATTGCCGATCCCAAGCCCTGGGACTACACCTATGCGGCAGAAAAACTGCGTCAGAAGAAATATTCCTTCAGCGAGGAAGAAGTCAAACAGTACTTCACCGAGCCTCAGGTCTTAAGCGGCCTCTTCGGCCTGGTTCAGAAGCTCTTCTCCATCGATATTAAGGAAAAGAAAGTTTCCGTCTGGCACAAGGACGTCAAGTACTTCGTTATCGAAAAAGACGGCAAGGAAATCGCCGGCTTCTACATCGACCTCTACGCCCGTCCGGGTAAGAGAGGCGGCGCGTGGATGAACGATCAGCGCACGAGACGCCTTTGCGCTGACGGCAGCATTCAGACACCGATCGCCTACCTCGTCTGCAACTTTGCATCTCCTGTCGGCGATCAGCCCGCTCTGCTCACCCACGGTGACGTAGAAACCATCTTCCACGAATTCGGCCACGGTCTGCACCATATGCTTACCCGCCAGACCGATCTTTCCGTTTCCGGCATCAGCGGTGTGGAATGGGATGCTGTAGAGTTGCCGAGCCAGTTCATGGAAAACTTCGCCTGGAACCGCGAAGTCGTAAAGACTCTTTCCAAGAAGGTCGGCACGGGCGAGACTATGCCCGACGAACTCTTTGACAAGATGACTGCGGCCAAGAATTTCGAAGCCGGTATGGCAACCGTCCGTCAGATCGAATTTGCGCTCTTCGACATGTTGCTTCACAGCACCTACGACGCCAAGAACGAAACCGTCCGCGGTCTTTTGAACGACGTCCGCCGCGAGGTTGCTGTCGTATTCCCTCCGGAATACAACCGCTTTGCCGAATCCTTCGCACATATCTTCGCCGGCGGCTACGCTGCCGGCTACTACAGCTACAAGTGGGCCGAACTGCTTTCCGCAGACGTCTTCTCGCTCTTTGAAGAAAAGGGACTTTTCAATCCGGAAGTCGGTACCAAGTACCTCGATGAAATCCTCTCCCGCGGCGGCTCGCGCCCCGCAATGGAAAACTTCATTGCATTCCGAGGCCGCGCTCCCGAGGTCGACGCACTCCTTAAGCAGTACGGCATGACGGAAGAAAACGCTTAACGGCGGCTTTCAGGCGAAGGACCATCTATGGCACGCTTTACGATTGCAACCTGGAACGTCAATTCGCTCAAAGTGCGTCTGCCCCAGGTCCTCGATTACCTCGAGGCAAATCCGGTGGACGCGCTTTGCCTGCAGGAACTTAAGATGCAGGATGCGGATATTCCGAAAGAGGCTTTTGAAGAAAAAGGTTTCGATATTTTCTTTAACGGCCAGAAGACTTATAACGGCGTGGCAACCGTTCTGCGCCGGGGCGCCTACGACGCCTTCGAGGAAGTGGTTCTCAACAACCCGCTCTTTGAAGATCCGCAGAAGCGCCTGATTGCCGGCACAGTCAAAGTTGCCGGCACTTCGATCCGTCTGGTAAACGGCTACTTTCCGAACGGCGAATCCTTAGAGAGCGACAAGTTCCCGTATAAGCTCGCCTGGCTGGAAGCATTGAGAAATTTCATCGAAGGTGAACTGAAAGCACACGAAAACCTCGTACTCGTCGGCGACTTCAATATCGCGCCCGAAGACCGCGATGTTTACGATCCCGAAGGCTGGAAAGATTCCGTACTTTGCACCGAAGCCTCCAGAAGTGCCTTCACGAAACTTCTCGATCTCGGACTTTCCGATGCGTTCCGCGCATTCGAGCAACCCGAGAAGAGCTACACCTGGTGGGATTACCGCATGATGGCGTTCCGCCGTAACAGAGGTCTCAGAATCGACCATATTCTGATTTCCGAGGCACTCAAATCCCGCAACATTGCCGTCACCGTCGACAAAGCGGTGAGAAAGAACGAGCGACCGAGCGACCACGCTCCGGTTCGAATCGAACTCGATCTTTAACCTTTAAGCAAAAGAGCCGCATCCGCGGCTCTTTTGCTGTCTGTCATTATGCTTCAGCATTTTCAGCCTGATAGCGGGCTCTTAACTGTCCGCATCCGCCGTCGACTTCCTGTGCGGCGGAATCTCTGAACTTCACGAGGATATGCTCGCGTGTAAATGTTTCTTTGAGCTTTGCCAGACGCTCAGCATCCGGTCTCTCAAAAGGAGAATCTTCAACCGTATTGACGGGAATCATGTTGAGAACGGCAAACTGATCCTTCCAGACTTCTCTTAACTTTTCGATTTCGTCATCCCCGTCGTTAACACCCTTCATAAGCGTCCACTGATACTGCACCGGATAACGGCCGATCTTGGCATATTTCGAAGCGAAGGCGGTAAGTTCCTCGACCGGAATATTCTGAGAGTTCGGCAGAAGTCTGCGTCTTTTCTCATTGTCTGCGGTATGCAGCGACAGCGCGAGCGCAGGCTTGATCGCACGGGTTTCAAGCTCTTTGAAGAGTCTTCTGTCACCGACCGTGGAGAGCACCAGGTTCTTGTAACCGATCTCACCGTAAACCGCCATAAAGTCGAGTGCGGACAACGCATTTCTGAGGTTGTGCGAAGGCTCGCCCATCCCCATAAACACGACTTTGCCGACCTTGCATCGGCGGCGGGCCAATGCGAGCTGAGCGGCAATTTCAAAGTCGGTCAGCTGACGGATCAAACCGCCCTTGCCGGTCATACAGAAGACGCATCCGACTGCGCATCCCACCTGAGTCGAAACACAAAGCCCTTCTCTCGGCAGTACGACGCTTTCGATCAGCTGACCGTCCGCCATCTTTAAAACCAATCTTGCACTGCCGTCGGCACCGACCGCTTCCTGCACGATTTCAGCAGCTGCATCCATCTCGCGTCTTAAACGGAGCATGACGTCGTAGGCCGCCTTCGGATAACGCATCGAGCCTTTTTCAAAGTCTCTGTTATGCATCCAGGCACGGAAAAATGCCTGAACGTGCACCTCTTTGGCACCGGCTTCGGTAATCGCGTCTTCGATCTGTTTTAAAGTAAGAAGGTCCATATAGCAGTAAAAAGCGCTCCGGCGGAAAACGATGCCGCCAAGGCGCTTTATCAATCAGGTTGCCGCAGGATGCGGTAAAAATTTAAGCTTAACCGCCCGACTCTCAAATGTCATCCATTCCGAGTTCTTTAAGCTTACGGGTAATCGTGTTGCGGCCGATACCGAGCCTCTGAGCGGCTTCGATGCGCTTACCGTGCGTAACTTCAAGCGCAGCCTTATAAACCGCACGTTCAAACTCATCGCTCAACGCCTTCATAACGTCGGGTTCGTTGTTTCGGAGCATCTCGCGTGTAACTGCAACCACCTGATCCTGCCAAAGACCGGCGGGAGCCTCTGTCGCATCCTCCGCAATACGATGGACGGTGCCCGCAGAACCGCTTCTCACCTCTTCGGGAAGGTCTGCAAGACGAATCGTCTGCAAAGGCGCCATGACAGTGAGCCAATTGCAGATATTTTCCAGCTGACGCACGTTGCCCGGGAACGAGAAGTGTTCGAGAAACTCCATGGCATCGTCTGCCATCTTCTTCGGCTCGACGTTCAGATTCTTGGCCGAGCGCGCGAGGAAATGATGCACCAAGAGCGGAACGTCTTCGGAGCGGTCGCGAAGCGGCGGCAGTCTCAGACGGATGACGTTGAGGCGGTGATAGAGGTCTTCACGGAAGTCACCGCTTCTGACCATCTCTTCGAGATTCTTATTGGTTGCGGCAATGATGCGGACATTGGCCTTAATCGCCTGATGACCGCCTACGCGATAGTAGTAGCCGTCGGAGAGAACTCTGAGCAGTCGGGTCTGAAGCTCGGCCGGCATATCGCCGATCTCGTCGAGAAAGAGCGTACCGCCTTCGGCCTGCTCGAAGCGGCCGTGGCGCACGGCATTGGCACCTGTAAATGCGCCTCTTTCATGACCGAAGAGTTCGCTCTCCATAAGTTCGCGGGGGATCGCAGCCATATTGAGCGCAATAAATGCCGAAGAAGCTCTCGGGCTGTGACGGTGAAGAGCACGGGCCACCACTTCCTTACCGGCACCCGACTCACCGGTCAGAAGTACCGTAACGCTGCTCTGAGAGAGCTTACCGATCGCACGGAACACTTCCTGCATGGCGGCAGCCTTGCCGATGATTTCCGGCACGGCTTCCTCGCCCGCCTCCTCTTCGGCTTCCGGCGCATTCTCATCGATACCGCGGCGGATCAGTTCAACCGCCTTATCGACGTCGAAAGGTTTGGCAAGGTATTCGAAAGCACCGCCCTGAAAACTTGCGACCGCACTGTCCAGGTCGGAGAACGCCGTCATGATGATCACGGGCAGCATGGGATTTCGATCTTTCACTTCGGTCAGAAGATCCAGACCGCTCTTGCCCGGCATACGGATATCGCTGACAAGCACGGCGGGGGTTTCGGTCTTCAAAGCCTCGAGCACGTCTTCGGCCTGCTCGAACGTACGGCAGGGAAGCTCGGCTCTTTTAAGCGCCTTTTCCAGCACCCAGCGGATAGAGCGGTCGTCGTCTGCAATCCAAACCTGTTTCATAAGCATTCAACCTTTCGTATTCGTTACTGTGCGCGTGCACTCTTTGCGGGCTTTTCAATAGAAAGCGGGAACGTAAGCGTAAATGTCGTACCTTCGTCGCTGCTTTTAAGCTCAATGCTTCCCTTGTGCTGTTCGACAAAGGACTGCACCAGAGAGAGCCCCAAGCCGAGACCGTTGCTCTTGCCGCTCACCAGCGGATAGAAAATACTTTCCTGCAGATCTTTCGGCACACCGGGACCGTTGTCGCTTACTTCAACACGAAGACCCGAACGGTAGCGGACCTGCCCGATGAAGACGTGATGCACGATGCGGGTTCTTAAGTGAATCTCGGCGCATCCCTCGGCCATCCGATCGGAAAGTGCTTCCGCAGCGTTTCTCATAAGATTGAGAAACACCTGTGTGAGCTGACCTCTGTCGCCCGTAATATCGGGTGCGCTGATATCGTAGTCGCGGATAACGGCAAGACCCGAGGGAAACTCGGATTCGATGAGCAGACGCACCCTCTCCAAAATTTCATGTACGTTGATCGGTACCGGCTGATAAGGATGGCGGTACGGCGCCAGAATCTTGTCGACGAGTGCCTGCAGGCGGTCTGCTTCGCCGATCACAACTTCGGTGTATTCACGCTGTTCGGGATCCGCAAGTTCGCTCTGCAGAAGCTGTGCGGCACCGCGGATTCCGCCGAGCGGATTCTTGATTTCGTGCGCGAGGTTTCTCAAAAGCCTGCGTGTATTTTCCGAGAGTTCGTTCATCCGCTGCTCCTGGTGCTGTTGCAGCGCCATCTGTGCGGGCGTGATTTCAAGCAGCAGGTATTCGGGATCGTCCGGCAAAGGATTGACCGTAACATAAACCTGCAGAGGACTCATCGGAGGACAGTGCAGTTCGGACAATTCGCTCTGCACGGTGAAGTTTGAGGACGGATTGGCTGCATAAGCCGACACCCAGTTATGAATGCCGTCGATCATGACCGGATGGATACCTTCGCAGAGCAGTTTTTCGGATTTTCCGAACATGCTTTGCGCAGCGGAATTCGCATAACGGATACGGCCCTTAAGATCAATGATCAGGATGCCGGCCGAAAGCATATCGAAAGAGCTGAGATCGGATCTCTGCAGTCGCATCGGATACCTCAAAAAAAATACGGGCGCAGAGTGAGGCTCACCCTACGCCCGGGACTTATGTCATGAAATCAGAAGATTACAGAGCGTAGTACATGTCGTACTCTTCCGGTGTCACAGCAAGCTGTGTACGGACAACGTCTTCGTGCTTCATGTCGATGTAAGCCTTGATCATGTCTTCGGTGAAGACACCGCCGGCAGTAAGGAAGGCGTGATCGTCTGCGAGAGCCTGCAGAGCCTGTTCCAGAGAAGAGCAGACTGTCGGAATCTTTGCGTTTTCTTCCGGCGGCAGATCGTAGAGGTTCTTGTCGGCAGCTTCGCCCGGATGGATCTTGTTCTGGATACCGTCGATACCGGCCATAAGCAGAGCGGCAAAGCACAGGTACGGGTTAGCCATCGGATCAGGGAAGCGGACTTCGACGCGGCGTGCCTTATCGCTGGCAACGTACGGAATACGCAGAGAAGCGGAACGGTTGCGTGCAGAATAAGCAAGCTTAACCGGAGCTTCGAAGCCCGGAACCAGACGCTTGTAGCTGTTGGTTGTCGGGTTGGTGATAGCGTTCAGAGCACGTGCGTGCTTGATCACACCGCCGATGTAGTACAGAGCCATATCGGAGAGGCCGGCGTAGCCGTTGCCTGCGAAGAGGTTCTTGCCGTCCTTCCAGATGGACTGGTGAACGTGCATACCGGAACCGTTGTCACCGACGACAGGCTTCGGCATGAATGTAGCGGTCTTACCGTAAGCAGCGGCAACGTTCCAGATGGTGTACTTCATGATCTGGGTCCAGTCGGCGCGCTTAGTCAGAGTGGAGAAGCGTGTGCCGAGTTCGCACTGGCCGCAGCCGCCCACTTCGTGGTGGTGAATTTCAACCGGAACGCCCTGCTGTTCGAGAAGTGTGCTCATTTCTGCACGGATGTTGTGCAGGGAGTCGACCGGAGCAACCGGCAGGTAACCGCCCTTGATGCCGGGGCGATGACCGCTGTTGTGGCCGTCCATGTGAGCAGCGTTCATCCAGTGGCCTTCTTCGCTTTCGATAGAGAAGAAGCTCTGGTTCATGGAGCAGTTCCAGGAAACGCCGTCAAAGATGAAGAATTCGGGTTCCGGACCGAAGAATGCTGTGTCGCCGATACCGGTGCTCTTGAGGTAGGCTTCTGCGCGTTCTGCGACGGAGCGCGGGTCGCGGGAGTAGCCCTTGCCTGTGTCGGGTTCGACAACGTTACAGGTCAGGATAAGAGTCGGGGCGTCTGTGAACGGGTCCATACGGGCGCTGTCCGGATCCGGCATCAGAAGCATGTCGCTTGCTTCAATGCCCTTCCAGCCCTTGCTGGAAGAACCGTCGAAAGCCTGACCTTCTTCGAAGCGGTCTTCGTCGAAAGCGGAAATCGGAATAGTGACGTGCTGCTCCTTACCGATGAAGTCGGTGAAGCGAAGGTCGACGAACTCAACCTTGTTCTCGGAAATAAGATCCATTACATCGGACACGGTAGTGGCCATGACATCCTCTCTTAGGTAATTATCTGTTTGAGCTTCTGCTCGGATGCTTCATATAAAGCAAGAATCGTGCCAAGTTTTATTTTTCAGCAAAACACGGCAGATTCCGCGTTCTTTCTCACGTATTTCTGAGAATTACACGCAATGAATGAATTATTGCACCAAATAAGTGCAGAGTGATGATTTTTTTGTGCACTGAAACAGTTCGCGTCCTGTTTTCGTGCAGAAAAACAGGACGCGTTGAACCGAGTGCTTTAAAACGGTGCGAAAAAGCTTTATAAGAAGAGCTCCTGCGCTTCGTTTAAGAACCGCCAGCCTTTTTCCGTCGTACAAAGGCGTTTTTCGGGAGCAGAAAGCAATCCCTCGGCAACACCTTCGTCCCAGCGAGAGCTGACGCTTGTCCAGGGAAGGAAGGTTCTTTCCTCCCAAAGACGCGGATCCACACCTGAGCGCAGTCTCAATGCGTTGAGCATGAATTCAAACGGCATTTCCTCTTCGGATACGATCCGAGTCTCTTCAAACCCGGTACCCGCTTCTTCGATATCGCGCATCCATTTGCCGGGATTGCAAAAAGAAGCCGTACGGAGGACGCCTTTTTCCGTCGAGAGTTTTCCGTGAGCACCCGGACCGATACCGATGTAGTCGCCGAACTCCCAGTAGTTGAGATTATGGCGGCAACGTCTTCCCTCTCTGGCATACGCCGAAACCTCGTAGTGCGAGAAACCCGCCTTCTCGGTTTGCGTTTCGATGAAGTCGAGCATATCGCCGATCGTTTCATCCTCGGGGAGTCCTTCGGGCGGACGCTTGGCAAAAGCCGTCTGTTCCTCGATCGTCAGCTGGTAGTACGACAGATGCGTCGAACCCACGTGGAGCGCACACCGCATATCGCTCATCAGATCCTCATAGGACTGACCGGGAAGCGCAAACATCAGATCGATATTGAAGTTATCGAAGTGTTCCGCCACTTCTTCGGCAGCTCTTTTTGCATCCGCTCCGTTATGAATACGGCCGAGCGCTTTTAACTTCTCGTCCTGGAAACTCTGGATACCGAGTGAGATACGGTTGACGCCGGCGGCGCGAAGAGAAGCGAAAGAACCGCGTTCCACGCTTCCCGGGTTGGCTTCGAGCGTAATCTCGGCATCCGCCGCGAGCGATGATTCCTTAGATACGAACTCAAGGAAATCGGCGATCGAAGACGGCGCCATCAGAGACGGCGTACCGCCGCCCCAGAAAACCGTTTCGATACGACGGCCTTCGAAGAGCGGTTTCTGAAGCAAAAACGCGCGCTTTAAGTCCGCAAGAAACTCCTTTTCCGGAATATCTTCGCGACGCTTGGCGTGAGAGTTGAAGTCGCAGTACGGACACTTTCTGAGACACCACGGCCAGTGGATATACAAAGAAAGCGGCACACGCTCAAAGCGGCTTACCACTGCCAGCGCTCCGACAAGAGTTTCATCATGTCGCGCATGGCATGACCGCGATGGCTGACAGCATTCTTTTCTTCGGCAGTGAGTTCGGCACCGTGGCGGCCGTCGGCACACACAAAGTACGGGTCGTAACCGAAGCCGCCCTCACCCTTGGCTTCGAAGCCGATCTTGCCGTTCCAGCGGCCGACAGCTACGAGCGGTTCGGGGTCGTCGGCACTTCTGACAGCAACGACCACACAGGTGTAATGAGCCGAGCGATCTTCTTTGCCTTCGAGATCCGCAAGAAGCTTGGCATTGTTGTTTGCGTCCGAAGTCGGTTCCCCTGCGTAACGGGCGCTGAATACACCCGGGGCGCCGCCCAGAATATCCACACAGATACCCGAGTCGTCGGCAATAGCGGGAAGGCCTGTGGCACGCGAAGCGTGACGGGCCTTGGTGAGTGCATTTTCAAGGAAGGTGAAGAAGGGTTCCTCACAGGATTCGACGCCGAGCGATCCCTGAGTGACGACTTCCACGCCGAGCGGCGAGAGAAGTTCATTTAATTCCTTCATCTTCTTCTTGTTGTTGCTGGCAAGTACGAGCTTCTTTTCCATTTCCGACTCCCGGTGAAATTATTCGGCAAGCGCTGCGTTCTGAGCAGCGATGAGCTGTGTGAGTCCCTTTCTTGCGTAACCGAGCAGTGTCTGCAGTTCTTCTTCGGAGAACGGAGCGCCTTCGGCCGTACCCTGAATTTCAACGAAGCCGCCCTTGCCTGTCATTACGACGTTCATATCGGTGTCGCAGACGTGGTCTTCGGCGTAATCGACGTCGCAGACCGGACGACCTTCATAGATACCGACGGAAATCGCAGCAACGTTGTCGCGGATGGCGCTCTTTTCAATAAGGCCCTTGGCAACGAGACCGTCGACGGCGTCCTTCAAAGCTACAAAAGCACCGGTAATCGAAGCGCAGCGCGTACCGCCGTCGGCCTGGATCACATCGCAGTCAACCTTGATGGTGCGAAGACCGAGAGCTTCCATATCGACCACTGCACGAAGAGAACGGCCGATGAGGCGCTGAATTTCCTGAGTTCTGCCTGTCTGTTTGCCTCTTGCGGCTTCACGGTCGGTACGGGTGCCGGTAGCACGCGGCAGCATGCCGTACTCGGCAGTCACCCAACCGTGACCGGCTTCTTTAAGCCAGCCGGGAACCTTTTCTTCAACGCTTGCCGTACAGATCACCTTGGTGTTGCCGCATTCAATGAGGACGGAGCCCTCGGCGTGCATCGTGTAGTGACGGGTGATACGGATAGTACGGACTTCTTCGGGGGCGCGTCCGCTCGGGCGCTTCCATTCTGTATTTTCCATGGCAATAATCTCCTTCGTATTGACGGGCATTTTAACGCCGTAATCCGGCAGAGCCGACAAAAGGTGGTAGTACAATGTTCCCGACAAAAAAATGTTTGGAGAATTCCGTTGAACACCCCCTTATCCAGCATGACCGGTTTTGCGAACGCATCTGTGCAGACTGCGCTCGGCACGCTCAATTGCGAAATGAAAACCGTCAACTCCCGCTTCCTTGATCTCACTCTGCGCACTTCCGATGAAGTCCGTTTTGCCGAAGCCAAGATGCGCGAACTGATCCAGTCCCGCATTGCCCGCGGCAAGATGGAAGTACGCCTCTACCTCAACCAGACCGAAGGCGGCGACGCTCAGATCGACGAAGCTGCACTCGACCGACTTCTGAAGCTGCAGCTTCAGATTGAAAAGAAGGTTCCCGGCGCACGCACTCTGTCGGTCTCCGACATTCTGAAGTTCCCGGGCATTGTCGCAGCTCCCGCCGAAGACACAGAAGTCTTCGAAAAGCAGATTCTCGAAGTCCTCTCCAAGGCACTCGACAACCTCGTCGAAACCCGCCGCAGAGAAGGTGAAGCGCTCTCGCGCGTTCTGCTCGGCTACTGCGATCAGATCGAAGGTATTGCCAACGCCATCGCTCCGCGTCTGCCGGAAATTCTTCAGGCAATGAAGGAACGTCTCATCGAACGATTGAACGATGCGCTTGCTCAGCAGCTCTCTGAAAAGAGCCAGCTCTCGCGCGAAGAGATCAACGACCGTATCCGTCAGGAAGTGACGATGTATGCCATGAAGATGGACGTTGATGAAGAAATCAACCGCCTCCGCACTCACGTTGCCGAGTGCCGCCGCGTGCTCGCCAAGGGCGGTGCCGTCGGCCGCCGTCTCGACTTCCTCATGCAGGAATTGAACCGCGAGTCCAACACACTCGGCAGCAAGGCCGTTGCCATCGAAATGACCGATGCTTCCGTCAATCTCAAGCTTGTGATCGAGCAGATGAGAGAACAGATTCAGAACCTCGAATAATCCGAAGTTTTGATTCCAAAACAAAGAGCCTGCCGTGACAACCCGACAGGCTCTTTGCTTATGCATTTGCGGCGCCGCTTCCGGCACCGCTTTCAACCGAGCTTAGTTCTTGCTACGGTCGACGTGACGGTGAGCAGTGATGAACGGCATCATTGCGCGCAGCTTGGCACCGACCTGTTCGATCGGATGAGCGGCAGTCTGAGCGCGGATAGCGTTCAACTTCGGAGCACCGACAGCGTTTTCAAGGAGGAATTCCTTAGCGTAGGAACCGTCCTGAATGTTCTTCAAAGCCTGACGCATCGCTGCGCGGGACTCTTCGGCAACAACCTTCGGACCGACCACATAACCGCCGAATTCAGCGTTGTTGGAGACCGAGTAGTTCATGTCGGCAAGACCGCCTTCGTGGATCAGGTCCACGATCAGCTTCATTTCGTGCAGACATTCGAAGTAAGCCATTTCAGGGGCATATCCGGCTTCTGTCAGAGTTTCGAAACCCATCTTGATGAGCTCTGCAATACCGCCGCAGAGAACGCACTGTTCGCCGAACAAATCGGTTTCGGTTTCTTCTCGGAAAGTTGTTTCGAGGATACCGACCTTACCGGCACCGTTGGCGCAGGCATAAGACATAGCGAGATCACGTGCCTTGCCGGTCTTGTCGGCAAAGATAGCGATCAGCTGAGGAACGCCGGATCCGGCAACATAAGTCGAGCGGACAGTATGACCCGGAGCCTTCGGAGCGACCATCCAGACGTCGAGGTCGGCTCTCGGCTTAACCTGATTGAAGTGAACGTTGAAGCCGTGGGCAAAGACGAGAGATGCACCTTCCTTGATATTCGGTTCGACTTCGTCGCGATAGACGCGGGCGATGGTTTCGTCAGGCAGAAGCATCATGACAACATCGGCGCCCTTGACGGCTTCGGCTACGGTCTTAACGGCGAGCCCCGCGGCCTCAGCCTTCTTCCAGGAACCGCCCTGACGCAGACCGACAACAACATCGACTCCGGAATCCTTGAGGTTCAATGCATGAGCATGACCCTGGGAGCCGAAACCGAGAATGGCAACTTTCTTACCCTGGATAAGGGAGAGATCGCAGTCCTTGTCGTAGAAAACTTTCATTTTTATTTCCTCTTTATATCGTTTTTTAAATTTTGATAGTTTCTTGTATTCGTCAGATCTTCAGCACTCTGTCGCCGCGGCCGATACCGCAGGAACCGGTTCTGGCCATTTCAATCACGGCGGACGGGTCGACGGCACGAAGCATCGCATCGAGCTTTGCAGAATCACCGGTAAGTTCGATCGTATAAGTACGGTCGGTGACGTCGATGATGTGACCGCGGAAAATATCGCAAAGGCGCTTCATTTCTTCTCTTTCGCGGCCGACGGCAGACACCTTGAGCAGCATCAGTTCGCGGTCGACGTAGTGACCTTCGGTAAGGTCGACCACTTTGACCACGTCGATCAGACGGTTCAGATGCTTGGTGATCTGTTCGGCAAGATCGTCGCTGCCCAAAGTTACGATCGTCAGACGCGACACCGTCGGGTCTTCGGTCGGTGCGGCCGAAATAGATTCGATGTTATAGCCGCGTGCGGAAAAGAGGCCGCTTACGCGGGAGAGTGCGCCCGGTTCGTTTTCCAGGAGAATCGAAAGTACGTGTCTATTCATCAGATTTTCTCCGAGCCGAGCAACATTTCAGTAAGACCGCTTCCGGCTCTGATCATCGGCCAAACATTGGCTGCGGGATCGACATGGAAGTCGAGGAAGACCACACGGTCCTTGTATTTGCCGAAGGCATCCTGCAGAGCAGGAACCACATCTTCGGGACGTTCGACCACGATACCGACGTGACCGTATGCTTCGGCAAGAGCCTTGAAGTCGGGTGTGATTTCCATGTGGGACTGAGAGTAGCGCTTGTCGTACTCAAGTTCCTGCCACTGACGGACCATACCGAGATAGTTGTTGTTCAACAGTACGATCTTCGGAGCAACACCTTCCTGCTTGGCGGTAGCAAGTTCCTGGATATTCATCTGAATGGAACCGTCGCCGGTGACCACTGCAACCGGAGATCCCGGAGCGGCCTTGCAGGCGCCGATACCGTACGGCAGACCGACCCCCATGGTGCCGAGACCGCCCGAGGTGAGCCAGCGGCGCGGCTTCACAAACGGCAGATACTGAGCGCACCACATCTGATGCTGACCGACGTCGCTTGCGACAATCAGTTCATCGCCGGCAACTTCCCAGAGCTTCTGCAGCACGTACTGCGGAGCAATGGTACGGCTGTCCTGCTTGTAGCTCAGGCACTTTACGGAACGCCAGTCGTCGATACGGTTCTGCCAGGCGGCCATCTTTTCCGGATCGGGGCGTTCTTCGATCTGCTCGAGCTGATTGAGCATATCGGCCAAAACAACCTTGACGTCGCCGACGATCGGCACATCCACCTTGACGCGCTTGGAAATAGAAGAAGGATCGACGTCTACATGAATAATCTTGCGGTCGGACTGTGCATACTGTGCGGGCAGACCGATCACACGGTCGTCGAAGCGTGCGCCTACTGCGAGCAGCACGTCGCAATTCTGCATGGCAAGGTTGGCTTCATAAGTACCGTGCATGCCGACCATGCCGAGGAATTTCTTATCGGAAGAGCGCACTGCACCGAGAGCCATCAGAGTGGAAACCACCGGCAGACCGAGCTCGGAGGCAAAGCGCTGGAGCAATTCGCTTGCATTGGCCGAAACCACACCGCCGCCGATATAAATAAGCGGACGTTCTGCATTGATCAGCAGGCCGAGAGCCTTCTTGATCTGACCGAGATGACCCTTCATCACGGGCTTGTAAGAACGCATTTCGATGGATTTCGGATAAACGTATTCGCACTTGGCTGCCGACACATCTTTCGGCAGATCGATCACGACGGGGCCGGGACGGCCTGTCTTGGCAATATAAAAAGCCTTCTTGATCGTCAGTGCAAGATCTTTGACGTCTTTGACCAGGAAATTGTGCTTGACGCAGGAACGGGTGATACCGATGGTATCGACTTCCTGGAAAGCGTCCTGACCGATCGCGGTGGTATTGACCTGACCGGTAATAACAACAAGAGGAATACTGTCGGAATTGGCTGTAGCAATACCGGTCACGGCATTGGTAGCGCCCGGACCGCTGGTAACGATCGCTACACCGACTTTATTGCTGACGCGGGCATAAGCATCAGCCATATGAACGGCACCCTGTTCATGGCGAACAAGAACATGCTTGAATTTGTCTTGTTTGTAGATGGCGTCGTATACGTTCAACACAGAACCGCCCGGATAACCGAACACTGTATCGACACCTTCTTCTGCCAGGGCTCGCACTAAGATTTCAGAGCCGTTGAGCATTTCTGCGGAGTGTTCCGCCTTATTCGAAGTCATTCTAAATCTATCCTTTCAAAATCCCTTTGGTTTTGATCGGATGTCTGCCCGACAAGCTTGTGACCGTCTGCAAACCATTCCTTCATATCCGACGAAGAGCCGGGGCGGTGCGCCCAACCTTTCTCTCTCGGATGGCATGCACGCAGTGGTGTGCGGCATGAATACAGAATACAGAAAGAAATAGAGAAAAAGAGTGATTTCAGAAATTATTTTTTCGTGAGTGTTTTCGCTTAAGACACCGCAGACGAAAACCTCCGATGCGCAGATATGCACGCATCGCAGGCTCCTGTTACGTCAATGACTCTCCCGATTCGGCGTCGTCAGACGGAAGATTGCGCGGTTCAATTGCTGCGGCGTCACCGGCTTCTGAATGATGACGGGCAGCGACATCAGATCGGCGCCCTGCTCGCTGAAGTTGTAGCCTTCGGTTTCCTCTTCGTACTGCTCGACCACAATGTCGCGGGAAACCGCCGTTGTGATCACTGCGGGAATTCTGCGTCCCAAGGCACTGCGGATTCGAAGAATAGCCTGCAGCCCCGTAGGCTGTCCCGGGCCGAGATTAAAGTCGGACAAGATAAGATCGAGCGACTGTCCGTTGATAAACGGTACGCTCACTTCCGCATCGTACTTCTCCTTTGCCACTACCTTGGCTCCCCAGGCAACGAGCAGCGCTTCGATACTTTGACGGACCAAATGATCGTCCTCGATCAAAAGAACGCTCACCCCCGAAAGAGACTGAATCGTATCGCCTCGCGGTACGGTCTGAAGCATTTCGACCTGTTTGGTTTCCGGAGCGAGCGACATTTCCAAGCGGAAAATCGTACCCGTACCTACCTTGGAGCGAACCTTGAGACGGATACCGAGCAGATCGGCAATCTTATGCACGATCGACAGACCAAGACCGAATCCTTCGCCCGCGCTGCGGCCCGCCGCACCGCGGAAAAATTCGCTGAACAGATGCGCTCTGTCTTCCGCATTGATACCGGGCCCCTGGTCGCAGACGGAAATAATCATCTTATCCGATCGATACTTTCTGGCACGGACCAAAATCTTTCCTTCCCGGGAGTAACGTAGCGAATTGCCGATCAGGTTTCTCAAAATGCGGCTCAGCAGAAATTCGTCGCTGTAGATCATCAGATCTTCGGCACGCATCTCCACCGTGAGTCCCTTCTTTTCGGCCATCGGCGTAAATTCCGCCTCGAGTTCTTCGATGAGCGTTCGGATATTGAAAGTACTCGGATTGGATTTAAGACTGCCGGCTTCGAGTTTGGAAATCATCAAAATCTGATCCACCAGCGTACTGACCGACTGACAGGCCTTGGAGAGGTTTTCAACCAAGGGCTTGGACTTGGCGTCGACCGTACTTTCCAAGAGCGAAATAAAAATACTCATCGCCTGCAGGGGCTGACGCAGATCGTGGTTGGCACCGGCAAAGAAGCGGGTACGGTTCACAATCGCCATCTCTGCCGCAGCATGCGCAAATTCAGCCTTCTGACGTTGCTGAATCAGCTGAACCATGAGCTGTTCGCGCTCGATTGCCTGATAGATAGATTCGGTAAAAATCTGATTCAAGCGTCTGCCGAAATAGATAAGGACAAGTACGATCGTGATCAGCAATTCGATCGTAGTCACTGCCGGCACGTCATAGAGTTCGACGATACGAAGGTACGGCGGCAGAAGAATTGCGGGAAGGAACGCCCAGAGCCCCGGCAGCCAGCAGGCGTAAAGCGGAACACTGCCGAACGCCGTACCGATAATAATACCCATCAGCACCACGTGATCGATCGGTGCATCCGAATGCATAAAGAAGAATCCGGCAAAGCCCCAGGCGAGCCCCGAAACCAGCGTCATCTGCATCGTGCGGTTACGCCAGAAACGAAAATCGTGATAAGCGGTCGGAGAGTTAAAAAAGTCGTCGGTAGACTTCAGGCAGGCAAGCGTGTGCATGATGTTAAACGCAAGCCACAGCAGCATGAGCCATGCCGGCACTGCATTCCAGCAGATCACCGCCACGAGAATACTCAGCAGCATTCTCGTCATCACTACCGCAGAACTGCGGTGCTTCATATTGCCGAGTTGCCGGAACTCCACCATGGTACGAAGCTCTTTGGCAGGAATATCAAACGAGAGGTCGGCAACCGAAGGCGCCGGCATCATCGTCGCTTTGATCCGGCGAAGAATGTTCATCAGACGGGTTTTCATCGCAGATTCGGTCCTTCATACATAGTAAGTACGGCCGAAGCATCCGATACGCGAAGCCGTGCTTTGCTGCCTACCGTCAGCGTACACATCCGATCGATGTGACCGAAAGGCAGACCTCTAACCACCGGAACTTTCACTTCTTCTGCGAAGTAGTTGAGCGCAGATTCAATGTCATAACCGAAGTCATGGGCCGAGTGACGGATATGGGAGAAGGCGCCGAGCACCACGCAGCTCTGCTTGTCGAGTACACCTGCAGCCTTCAGATGCATAAGGTCGCGTTCAATCTTGTAGGCCGCCTCCCCGACATCTTCGAGGAACAAAATACCGCCTTCGATTTTCGGAAAATATTCGGTACCGATCATGGATACCAGGACAGTGAGATTCCCGCCCCAGAGCACACCGCTGTAGTCGCCGTCAGCCGCATCGGTCTCGAATTCAACGTCATAGACTTCGGACTCAAGCGCGCGGTAAAACTCGGAGACGGTCCAGGGATCGGTTTTGGTGTTGCCGAGAACGGACGCTGTCGGAGCCTGCAGGCTTCGTCCGCCGCACTTGGCGAGGTACGCGATATTGAAAAGCGTGATATCGGAGAAGCCGGCAACCCACGTACCGCTTTCGGCAATTCCTTCGTAATCGATGTAGGGAAGAATACGGTTTAAGCCGTAGCCGCCGCGCGCCGCAAGCACCAAATCGTTTCCGCCGAGGGCTGCCGCCGGATTGAAGTCTCTGAGACGCGCCACGTCCGAACTTCCGGCAAAACGCATATTACTGCTGTAGACCGACTGCGCGATTTCAACCTCCCAGCCGCGTCCTGCGAGGCCCGCAGCCGCACGATGAATCTGCTCGCAATCCAATACATTTCCGGACGGAGCAACAATCTCTGCTCGCTTCACTTACTTCTCCGTTTGAGTCCTTCGGCTCTCAAAAAAACTGTCCAAGAGGTTCCGGCACTCGCCTTCGAGCACGCCGCGGGTCACATAAAGACGGTCGCGGTGACTTCTCGGTTCCAAGAGACCGGCACTTCCGCAGGTCTGGCTCACATGCGTTGCAGACGCACCGTACACCACTCGGTTAATCCGAGAGTTTAAAACAGCTCCGGAACACATCGGACAGGGTTCGAGCGTCACGTAGAGCGTACAGTCTTCAAGCCGGTAATTGCCGATGCGCCGCGATGCTTCCCGAATCGCCCTGATTTCTGCGTGTGCGGTCGGATCATTCAATGCGATAACAGAGTTACCTCCGGAGCCGATCACTTCGCCGTTACGGACAACAACGGCTCCGATCGGAATTTCACCCTGCTCCAAGGCCCGGCCGGCCAGCCTCAGCGCCTCGCGCATCCACTTTTCATCTTCCGAAGCGTCAAGCTTCTTTGCCTTGTTGGCGCGCTCCATATTGAGGGCGTTTTGCCTGCGCAGTCTGATGCGCTCCTCTCTTGCCTCTTCGACGAGCTCGGAGAGCGCTTCATAGGAGAACTTCTCTTCCGGCATCCCGACGTTTTCCGATGCAGCAATCAGCTCATCGGTACTGACAGAGAGCCACTTGCCGGGACCGCCAAGAAACGCCTCGGCAGCCTGTTCGCTATCGGCTGCTTTACCAGCCAGGAACGCCTGACACACAGAAAGGCGCTCCTCTTCCTTCAGGGAAGAAAGCGGACAGTTTCGGCGAATCGAAAGACGAACGAACAATGCGGAATCAAAAGCGCTCATAGCAGTACGTACAACTTGAATATCGGCATTATCGCTGTTTAAGACGCAAAAAACAGCATCGGCGCCCCGTTACTTAAAAACAGGACGCCGATTACAGAATCGGATTTCAAATCCGGATTTATTTCAGAGGTGTCGCCTCAATCACTTCGAGTTCGAAAGAAGTGAGATCTTTATCCACTTCTGCCTTGATCTGCATCGGAGCGTCTTTGACGACATGACCCCAGTTTTTGTCGTCATCGAGCTCGCAGACAATTTTGTCGCCCGCCTCATCACGGAAGAGATACTTATCGCCTTTGACGTGTTCGACAAAAGCACCGCGAAGCACAACAATTTTTCCGTCGGCAAGTTTTTTAGCATCGGCAACAGTCGAGGCCGCAGCATCAAAACCTTTGGGCAAGGATGCGGCAGTCTCAGCCTTCGGTTCGAAACCTGCCGGAGCAGCGGCATAAGTGCCGGCCGCAAAGAGTCCCGCAACAAGGATGAGCAGAGAAGCAGTTTTTCTCATATCGGTTCCTCCCGAGTTATTTGTTTTAGTTTATTCAGTCGGATAACATGTACATTAAAAGATCCGTATTTCGGGCACCGTTAATTTGTGTAAAGAGGGTAATACGTATGGAATTCAATGCCGTTCTTGAGAGCCGTCACTCGGTCCGTTATTTTCTCGACACACCGATCGATGAAGCAGTTCTGACCAATCTGGTACTTCAGGCTCAGCTCTCTCCGTCCTGGGTCAATGCTCAGGAACATAAAGTTTGGATCGCGACCGGAGAAGTTCTCGAAAAAATCCGCGAACAGTATCACGCCAAGTTCGAAGAAGGCATCAAGGGATACTCCGAACTGCCGGTCACTTCGAGAGAAACCTGGTCCGCTCAGGCCCAGCAAAACATGAAGACTTTTTCGCAGTCCCGTATCGATGCCGGTCTTCAGGAAATCAAAGAACTCTCCGAGTCCTACCTCTTCCATGCTCCTGCCGTTGCTTATCTCACACTGCCGAAAAATCACAACGACTGGGCTCTGCTGGATTTAGGTACTTTTGAAATGACGATGATGCTTGCCGCAGCCAATATCGGTATCGGCAGCGTTCCGGCCTACAACCTCGTGAAGTATCCGGATGTCTTAAGAGACCTGCTCGGCATTCCGGAAGATGAAAAGCTCATTATCGGTATCGCCCTGGGTTACGCCGCCGATGTACCGCTCAACAACTTCCGCTCCATCCGTCAGCCGGTCGAGAACATTCTGACTATCAAGAAGTAACCGCCGGATATTGCCGATACTTCCGTCGGATACACCTATGCTCTCTCCAAGAGAACATAGGTTTACGGCGTCATGAGTTACTCGTATAACTCCGTAGAATTCAGCAGCGGAATCAATAAAATCGAATTCGAACCCGAAATTTACGAAGCCGGCATCGGTATCGTTCACAGGTTCTGATCTGACTTGAAACGAGTTTGAAAACAGCCCGGAACTTTCGGATTCCGGGCTGTTGCTTTATCGGCTGTTCATCAATTATTTTGCGCAGAATTCTCTACCGTACGGAAGACTGTCGAATGCTCGAAGTCTTCTTTGTCCGGATTCCAGATGTGAAGATGCCCGTCGTGCATATCGTAGTAGAGCGCATGAAGGTTTAAAGTGCCGGTATCGACTCTTTCATGAATCCAATCGTAGGAAAGCAGGTTATCCAACCCCATCAACACGGCACCTTCTTCACAGCGGCGTCTTCTTTCTTCCGCGCATTCTGTCGGATCTTCTTTTTCAAGTTCGGCAAGCACCGGATGCGCCTGAGAGATCCAGTCGGCAATATGCTTTTCGTCTTTAACGCATTCAGGATGCATCAGAGCATGAATACCGCCGCAGTCGGAGTGTCCCATCACGACGATGTGATTGACTTCAAGATGTTTGACGCCGTATTCAACGGCAGAGATGATAGCGTCGCAGTTGCCGACCTTATTCTGTTCGGGAACGAGCGCCGCAATGTTACGGACCACAAAAAGATCGCCCGGACGGCAGCCGAGCAAAATAGCCGGATCCACACGGGAGTCGCAGCAGGCAATAACGAGTGTTTTCGGATTCTGTCCGCGGGCAAGACGCTCGAAGAATTCACGTTCTTTTTGAAAATAAGATTCTTTGAAGTTATGGAAACCTTCGATCAACTCGTGAAAATTATGCATACCTTGCTCCCGGTTTAAACGAATTCAAGGGGCATTGCGCCCCTTGCTTTCGGATAATTTTAAAACTACGGAAGCCCTTGAAACCGTTTTTACGGAATCAATAACGAACCAGGAGTTTTTCAAAGTCTGCTTCGATAAGCGTCTTGGCAAGACCTTCTTTGAGCTCGGTCCAATGAGCCTTGAGTTCCGGCGTCATCGGCTGAGTTTTCGTAGCACGTCCCGTACGGATGAAATCCTCGGATACGGCGCCCGGCACCAAAGAGATACGGCGGATCTGATCGCCGATCTCGATTTCGAAGTAAAGATGACCGTAAACGCCTTCGGGAGCACCCTCGGGAGCACTCTCCAACACCTCGTAGGCACCTCGGGTACAGGCTCTCGAAACCATTTCCACGGCATCTCGCAGCCCCGGTCCCGGGAAAGCGGTACGGAAACGGATATCGCATCGGTCGGGAGCTTTGTCCGGACTCATTTCACGGACTGCCCAGGCCATGATGCGATAGCCGAGGACCATGCCGCCGATACTGTCGCGGCCGTGATAGAGGATGCAGGCATCGAGCGGGATGGTAAGTTCGGTACCGTGATCGATGACGCGGATAGGTTCGAGCATAGCTGTTCCTTTCGTGAGCCGGTCTCCCGGCCCGAAGTTATTGAATTACTTAGCGGCAGTCGGAAGAACGAGAGCTTCGACGTCGACGCTCTTAGCCATCATGCCGTTTTCGATCAGGAACTGCTGATCTTCTTTAAGACCGGCAACGTCGGCGGCAGTAAGCTGATCGTAGTAGTGAGACCAGGAAGCAAGCTTTTCGGCATCCTTGATGCTGATACCGTGTTCCTTGGCACCGAGTTCGACAGCAGCGGCCTTATTGGCGTTGATCCACTTTAAAGTGTCTCTCTGAGCCTGAACGATCTTGGCAAGAGCTTCAGGATGCTTTTCGGCAAAGTCCTTGCTGACAGTCATAACGAGGTTGACGTTGACAAGACCCTTGGCGTTGGTAATGACCTGACAGCCGGCTTCTTCAGCCTTGATTACGGCGCTCGCAGCAAGAAGAGCGGCGTCCACATGACCGCTGGTTACGGCAGCCAGTGCGCTCGGAATATCCATTGCAACGAATTCGACATCGGTCGGCTTCATGCCGTTCTTAACCAGAGCGGCAACAAGAAGCTGATGCAGAACGGTACCGCGGGGACCGGCAACCTTCTTGCCCTTGAGATCGGCAACCGTCATCTTTTCACCGGCCTTACCGACGATAGCGAAGACTTCGGAAGGATGAGCAACGCCGTTGGCGATCAGAACGGGGTTGCCTGCACCGTTGGCCATCAGAAGAGAGGCAGTGTTCATCACGGCGGAAACATCAAGAGCTCCGGCAGCCATTGCCTGAGCCTGCTTGGCACCCGAAGTAATTGTCTTCCAGTTCACCTTGACGTTGTCGCCGGCAAAAGCCTTCTCCAGGATACCCTGCTGCTTCATTACCATGTTCTGCAGGTTAAACGGGGCCTTGACGTAGGCGATGTTGATTTCCTTGGGCATATCGGCGGCAAATGCCATAGCCGAAGCGCATGTCAGGGCAAGTGCGGCAAATACTTTTTTAAATGCCATGATTTTCCTCTCTCGTTAAAAATTCGGACAAAATGGTTTCACATAATTTGGCGCACCCCGGAGAAGATAAGTTTCTCGGGTACGGCAGGTCGACCGAATAAACACTCTTGACTCTGCCTGCGGCAAATCGAATGACTTCGGATGAAAGCAGCACGGCCTCCGTGACGTCGTGCGTCACAAGCACCACGGTCATCGGCCGCTCTCTGTGAATACGGATAAATTCGTTGTAGACGCGGCGGCGTGTCAGAGCATCGAGTGCACTGAAAGCCTCGTCCATCAGAAGAATGTCGGGTTCGCTGACCAGAGCGCGGGCCAAACCGGCTCTTTGCGCCATACCGCCCGAAAGCTGTCTCGGATAAATATGCTCTGCGCCTTCCAGGCCGACCAAGCGGAGAATATCGACGCACTTGGCGCGGCGTTCTGCTTCGGGCAGGTGACGGATAGCGATCGAGATATTTTCTTCCAGTGTCATCCAGTCAAAAAGACGGGGTTCCTGGAAAACGACCGAAACGCGGGGTTTGCGGTTCTCTCCGCCGTGATTTTCAAAGCGGATCACTCCGGAATCCGGGTGTTCGAGCCCCGCAATCTGACGTAAAAATGTCGTCTTGCCGCAACCGCTTTCACCGATAATCGAAGTGATGCGGCCGGCAGGAATCGTCACATTGAGCTCATTTAACGGTTTGACCGTGCGGTCCGCACTCTCATAAACCTTGGAGACCTGTTCACAGACAATCTCAAACATGAGCACCTCCGCGCTTATGCATAACCAGGCGCACCGCTCCCTGCAGAAGGTTGTCTGCGGCAATACCGAGCACTGCAATCGTGATAATGCCGACAAAAACCATGTCGGTCTTGGCAAATTCGGCGGACTCGCTGATCAGGAATCCGAGACCGGAGGACGCCGCAATCAGTTCGGCGCCGACAAGCGCTCTCCAGCTGTAACCGAAACCGAGTCGCAGACCGGTCAGAACACCGGGAAGCGCACCCGGAAAAATCAGATAACGGAACTTTTCCATACTGCTGAAGTGCAGCAGTATGGCAAGTTCTTCAAGCTTCGGATCAATAGTCCTGACAGCTGTAAAAGCGTTCATATAGACCGGGAAAAAGCTCGATAAAAATACGATGGCAATTTTCGGCGCCTCATCGATGCCGAGCCAGAGAATCAGGAGCGGAATGAGAGCCAGGGGCGGAGTAACGCGGATCGTTTCAACGGCGACATAGCCGAGGCGATGCAGACGGCTGCAGCAGGCAAAAGAAACGCCGAGCAAAATCCCCAGAAAAGCCGACAGGCCGAAACCGATCATCGAGCGGCCGGCACTCGCCAGAATATTGTGGAGCAGCGTGCCGTCGGAAGCCGAGCGGCAGAAAGCATTCCAGACCGCCTCCGGAGACGGCAGAAGAATCGGAGGGATGCTTCCGAAACGAGTGACGCCATACCAGACTGCAAGGGTAAGCAGCGGTACATATAAGTAAGTAAGGCGTCGCATCATAGGTAATTTCACAAATGAGAATTATTCTTAATTATCCGAAGTGTAACCGATTGCCTTCGACACGTAGTCCTAAGGTAAAAATACAACGTAACAAAGAGCAACCGCGCAGGACACAAGCATAAGACAAGACAATCGCCCGCACCAAATATAGAATGGAGAAATCAACAGGAGTTATGTATGTCGACAAAACTTTATGATGCAGAATGGACCTTGGCCACACTCAACGATGCCAAGGAAGCCCTTGAATCCCTGATTGCTCAGATCGAAGACAATCCCAACGAAGTCGAAGAAATTCTCGACGAAGATATTTCCAACGTCTACGCAAAGCTTAACTACGCTTTCAACAGTGCCGAACTCGGCGCCGACGCTCTGATGGAAATGGATGACGACGACCTGGTCGCCTTCCCGTCCGTACTGCCGTTCAAGCACGGTGAAGTCAGCACCAGCGAAGAAGACACCGAAGAAATTAATTAATTCAATTGATAATCATTCTCATTTGATGTAAACTGCTCTCACACAAATAGGAGCAGTTATGAAATATTTCTTCGATGCACAACTCGTCCGTCTGACGATTGCGCCCTTCTGCACTGCAGTCGCTTTGGCTCTCGTCCTCGGATAAGAATCCGCAACAAGCAGACCCGAAAGACCGAACCCCTCAAAAGGTTCGGTCTTTTTTTTGTCCGCAGAGCGGAATCCTTACGCGCAATGAAAACATTTTCTATTGCAAATAAAATATTTTCTTTTATTTTTACCTGTATTTATTCGAGAAGGCATTTCTATTTTTAAATGCAATAAAACAAGAGTTTCTCAACATCAAACACTCTTCACTCAATGCAATATTTGAATTGCATATCATGAAAACCTTATTTCATATATACAATTTTCACCCCTGCTTCAAAGCCGACCCGCACAACAACAATCGCTCCGCAAGCTTTGTCCTTCAAGCCTCAGAGGCTGAAAAACGACTTCTTAAAGAAGAATGTCCTCCCTCTGTATCATTTCG
>CAZNBL010000011.1:0-34388 GCA_964571375.1 uncultured Burkholderiaceae bacterium | reverse complement strand
AATTAGCGGATTTCTGCTTCCGGATAAGTCTTGATTGCTTCAAGCAGAACAGCAGCACCCTGCATGAAGTCTTCAATCTTCATGGCTTCGTTCGGGTTGTGAGAGCCCTTCTGGTTGGCAACGAAGATCATGGCAGCAGGAATACCGAGGTTGCCGAAGATGCAGGTGTCGTGACCGGCGCCGGAGGGAAGTCTGCGGGCGGGAACGCCGGCAGTTTCTGCGCTCTTGGCGAGGTGGTCGCTCAGGCCCTGGTGGATGGCGAGCGGCTTGCTGCAGATCAGTCCGTCGAATTCGAACTTAACGCCGCGCTTGGCTGCGATGGCTTCAGCTTCCTTGACGAGCATTTCATGGAATTCGTCGAGAGTTTCCTGATGCAGGGAACGCATATCGACGCAGAAGGTAACTTCACCCGGAACAACGGAGATGGCGGAAGATGCGGCAGTGTGAACAACGCCGATCGTAAAGACGAGGTCCTTACCTTCTTCAAGTTCCTTATCCCAGAGAAGATCCATCTTGTGTGCGAGTTCGGCAAAAGCGAGCAGGGCGTCGTGGCGGAACTGCTTGTCGACGGCACCGGAGTGAGCTGTCTGACCGATGCAGCGGACATTCTTATGTCTTAAGTTACCGCGGATGCCGGTAACAACGCCGGTGCGGATTTTTTCATCGGCATCGAGAGTCGGACCCTGTTCGATGTGCAGTTCGATAAAGCCTGCCATACGGGAGAGGTCGACTACCGGCTTGCCTGTAGTCAGGTCATCCGGGTTGAAGCCGCAGTTCTTAATAGTTTCGCGAAGTGTCAGACCGGTATTGCGGTGCTTGAGTTCGAGATCCTTTTCGGTGAGCTGGCCTGTCATGCCGAGCGAGCCGACATAGCACTTACCGAACCAGGAGCTTTCTTCCATGCGCATGATGAGTACGGTGTAGTCGCGCTGCGGAACGTAGTTGTGGAGTCTCATCCAGCGGGCAACAGTAACAGCTGCTACGACGCCGGCCAAACCGTCGAAGTTGCCGCCCTGAGGTACGGAGTCGGCGTGGGAGCCGCTGACCAGTGCGGGAAGCGAGCGGTCTTTGCCCGGAAGTGTCATCCAAACATTACCGGCCTTGTCGGTAGTTATTTCGAGATCAAGTTCCTTACCGATTGCTTCGAAATAACCGATAACGCGGGTTTCGAGTTCGCTGTAACCCTGGCGGGAAACGCCGAGGCTATCTTTGGACATTTCACGGATGTCGTCAAAACATTTGGCGGCAAAGAGCTGCATTTCATTCTGGAATTCGTTGCTCATGGGACTCCCCTTTGTTTGATTACTCCGCAGAGTTTAATCAATTCGTTTTCGATAATCTACGGGCAGGAAAGTCACTGTGTAAGTGTCGCATTTTTACATTTTGTTAAGGGTTTGTACCATTTCCTAAAACCCTGTGTTGTGTCATATTCCCGCTAGGTATCTTTACCTGATAAGGATGCCTCTATCCGAGGAGAACGGCGTTTGTTCTTGCTTTTTGAGTACAGACGGCGTGCTCTTTGATCTACTAATTAAAACTAGGATTTCAAATGACACTTACAGCATGGATCGCTTTAGTCGTTGCTGCCGCAACGGTCTATTGCCTGATCAAGCGTTATGAAACACGCTTGGTTCTGTTTACAGCTGGTCTTCTGCTTTGCTGCATTTCCCTCAACCCGATGGCAGCACTTAACCAGTTTGCAAAGAGCATGACCAATGCATCCCTGATCATGGCAATCTGCGGTGCGATGGGCTTTGCTTTCGTTATTACTTACACAAAGTGCGACCGTCACCTTGTGTCCTTACTGGCTGCTCCGCTCAAGAAGCTCGGTATCTTCCTGATTCCGGCTGCTACTGCAGTTACTTTCTTCGTTAACGTTGCTATTCCTTCCGCTGCCGGCTGTGCCGCTGCTGTAGGTGCAACATTCATCCCCGTCATGATCCGTGCCGGCATCCGTCCTGCTGCTGCCGGTGCTGCTATTCTGATGGGTACATACGGTTCCATTCTGTCTCCGGGTATGAGCCACAACAACTTCGTGGCTAAGATCTCCGACGGTATGAACGTTATGGACCTTATCGCTCTGCACACACCGTTCTCCCTGACAGTTATGGGTATCGGTCTTGTCGGTCTGACAATCGTCTGTATCGCTCTGCGCGACAACAAGCCGACTGAAGCCGAACTCGCTGAACTCGCTGCCAAGGGCGGTGAAGCAAGCGTTGATCGCATCAACCCGCTCAAGGCTATCGCTCCGTTGGTTCCGTTGATCGTTCTCGTTCTCGGTAACTCCTACGTTCCGGCTCTCAAGATGGGTGTTGCACAGGCTATGGTCCTCGGCGCCATCTTCACACTTGCCGTTACTCTGACTGACCCGCAGAAGTTCTCCAAGGAATTCTTCCGCGGTATGGGTAGCGCCTACGGCGATGTTATGGGTCTGATCATCTCTGCCGGCGTCTTCGCTGCAGGTCTGCGTTCCGCTGGTCTCATCGACGCTTTCGTCGAAGCTCTGAAGGCTTCCAACGAACTCGCTCGCTGGGGCGGCTCCCTCGGCCCGTTCATCCTGGCTGTTGTTACTGGTTCCGGTGACGCTGCTACATTCGCTTTCAACGAAGCTGTTACACCGCATGCCGCTGACTTCGGCATGGTCGTTCCGAACCTCGGTTCTCTGGCTCTGATCTCCGGCTCCCTGGGTCGTACAATGAGCCCGATCGCCGGTGTGGTTATCGTGGTTTCCGGCCTTGCTATGACTCAGCCGATGCAGCTTATTAAGCGTACGGCTCTGCCGATGGTAGTTGCAGTGATCACACTTGCTCTTATCATGGTTTAAGTCTCTTAAACACAACAAACCCCGTGAAACTGACAAGGATTCGCGGGGTTTTTTATAGACAACGTTGTTGTTTACTTCAAAATAAATATAGTCTGAAAAAGGCTCATAAATAAAAAAGGACTCGCCCCTTTCCGGGTCCGACCGTTATAAGGAGATATTGAAATGACCGATTTTTACAAGCAGCTTACTGAACAGCGCCATGAACTTCACCAGTGGCCGGAAGAAGGCTGGACAGAGTTCTGGACAACCGCTTATGTCACAGAAAAGCTGCGTTCCTGGGGCTTTGAAGTTCTGCTCGGCGAAAAGATTATCTGCAAGGAATCTGTTTTCGGCCGTAATGCCAAGCTCGTAGAAGCTGGTCTCGAAAACGCAAAGCAGCGCGGTGCTTCTCTGGCAATTCTCGATGAAATGCAGGGTTACACAGGTGCTGTTGCTGTTCTCGATACAGGTAAAGAAGGCCCGACAACAGGCTTCCGCTTCGATATCGACTGTGTTTGCGTTCAGGAAACAGCTGATCCGGCTCACAAGCCGAACCAGGAAGGTTATCGCAGCCAGCACGACGGCTTCATGCACGCTTGCGGTCACGACTGCCACACTTCTGTCGGTCTGACTCTGGCTCACTGGATTGCCGAAAACAAGGACAAGCTCAAGGGCAAGTTCAAGATCGTCTTCCAGCCGGCTGAAGAAGGTGTTCGCGGTGCTTCCGCTATCGCTGCATCCGGCGTTATCGATGATGTTGATTACATGTTCGGCAGCCACATTTCCTTCATGGCTAACACCGGCGAAATCGTTGCAGCTCCGTACGGTCTGCTCTGCACAACTAAGTTCGACGTCAGCTTCCACGGTAAGCCCGCTCACGCAGGTAAGGAACCGAACGCCGGCCGCAATGCACTGGCTGCAGCCTGCAACGCAGTTGTTCAGATGATGGGTATCTCCCGTCACGGCGGCGGTATGACTCGTATCAACGTCGGTACACTTCGCGCAGGCGAAGGCCGTAACGTTATCCCGACATCCGCTCATATGGCTCTCGAAGTTCGCGGCGAAACCAGCGAAATCAACGATTACATGGCCGAACAGGTTAAGAACATCGTTGAAGGTATTGCAAAGGGCTTCGACGTTACATACGAAATCGCCACAATGGGTGCTGCTGTTGACTTCGTAAACGACGACGAAATGACTGCAGTCATCAATGAAGTAGCCGGTACTGTTCCGACAGTTACTAAGATCATTCCGGACGGCAACTTCGGCGGTAGCGAAGACTACTCCATCCTCGGTCGCCGCGTACAGGCTCACGGCGGTAAGGCAGCATTCTTCATCTGCGGTGCAGACAGAGCTGCCGGTCACCATCAGGGCAACTTCGACATTGATGAAACCGGTCTGACAACTGGCTTCGACATGTTCAAGGGTATCGTTGAAAAGCTCAACGCCTAATCCTGTCGTCTAATTAACGACACAGACTCCTTCCTCGAAAAAACGAGGAAGGAGTTTTTTTATATTCGTAAAAAATGCAATTTGAATTCAGTTCCGTGTTATTCGGAGGTGTTCCGACGGAATCGGAGAAGAAGAGGTTTGTTTTCGGATAGCAAAGTATTTAATACCTTGCTTTCTGAAAAGCTTAAGGAGCGCTTGTGAGGTTATTGCCGGGGTTTCGATTAAAACGCCCGTAAAGCGGCGGAAATCGGTTGGCAGACGGGGCGGCAGACGGCTAGGGTTGAAGTGATCTGCGGACCGTGTAATGCATTTTAGTCGGTGTTTAAAGTAGCAGCAGTGTGCTTATGAAATAACAGCCGGCGTTAAATTTATCGTCGACGCCTAAGGTCTCTTCTCTGTTATTTCGCTTTTAAACGACTTCTGAGGTCGATGACTGCCGGACAAAGGGAAGTTTGCTGTAACGGAACGAGGATGCTCAGGATGCGATTTGAAGCGTTTTGAGGGTGATGTTGCCGAGCAGATCGAAAGAGCGTCCGCCGTGCCGGAATATGGTGAGGCAGGATGGAAGTATTCGGTACGATATGTAAGGCAGAAGACACAAAAAAGCCTGGGCTCGGCTTGAGACAGGGAGAGCAAAGTTTTGCTCATACATATTCGGTTTTCTGCAGGAATAAAAAAACCGCTCAGCATTTAATCTGAGCGGTTTTTTGAATCAGTCAGCTAGTTGCTTACTTCTTCAGGCGATCAGGCCACCATGTCGGGTAGTCAGCTGTCGGAGGAGTCTGGAGCCAGCCCGGTGTGTACTTGTCCATACCGAGGTTAGCAGCTTCTTCACCAGCAGCGTTGTAGCCCATGATTGTGCAGGAACCGCAAGCGATAAGAGCAACGATAACAACCATTGTGAGCTTACGAGCAACAGTACGAGCACCGTTCGAGGGTCCGCACCACTTCATGTACAGACGGTACAGACCGATCATGCCGTGAAGTTCAGTAACGATGAGGAAGAAGAAGACAACCCACAGCCAGGAGTGATAAACCTCGAGACCGCTAGCGTAAGGTCCGATAGCGTGCGGGTCCATGAGCATCGGGAGAAGATGCGGGAAGACGAGAGCTGTCAGAGCAACACCAGTGAGGAACTGGATCCACCACAGAGTTGTATCTGTGTGGCGGAGCAGCTTGTAGTGGCCGCGCATTGTGCGGAAGGCCTTGTAGTTGTTCGGGAACTTTCTCAGAGCAGTGATAGCGTGGATAACAACGAGAACGAAGATGAAGCCAACGAAAACGCTGTGCATCCAAGCGTGGTCAACGCCGTCGATGAAGTAGCCGCCAGTGAAGGAAACCAGGCTCCAGAAGATGTCCTTACCAAGAAGGATGGAGCTTGTGAATGCCATGTGGCAGAAGAGGAAGAGACCAAGGATAAGACCTGTACCAGACTGGAGAACGTCGCACCAAGCAAAAGCCTTGGATGTAACTTCTGTATCTGTGAGGTCGACACCGTGGACAATCGTTTCGCCGTTCGGCGTTACGCTGTATCTCTTAGAGATGTCCTTAAAATCATCAGCCATGATGAAACCTTTCAGTTAATGGGAAAAAAGAATTGGACGTATCTTGCAACAATTGAGAGTGAAAAAGCTTGACCTAAATCAAGCTTTTCCTTAAATCTCTTTAATGAAGATTATTAGTCTTCATTTTAGTAAGGGAAACTCTCTATGTTTGCCGTATCAATGCACTTATTTGGTGCCAAAAATACGGTCACCGGCGTCGCCCAGGCCCGGGACAATGTACGCATCTTCGTTAAGCTTCTGGTCAAGAGAAGCAACGTAGACGTCGATGTCAGGATGGTGTTCCTGGAAAGCAGCAACGCCTTCAGGAGCGGCAACCAATGCCATGAATGTGATGTCGGCGGGTTCAACACCGCGCTTGATCAGCACATCGACTGCAGCAATAGCAGAGTAGCCGGTGGCGAGCATCGGGTCGATGACGATGCAACGGCGGCCTTCAAGGTTCGGCAGTCTGACAAGGTATTCGATAGGACGGTGGTCCGGGCCGCGGTACATACCGATGTGACCGACTCGTGCGGAAGGCATCAGGTCGAGCAGACCGTCGCACATGCCGAGACCGGCGCGGAGCACGGGAACGATTACGAGCTTCTTACCGGCGATGAAATGACCTTCGGTGACACCCATCGGTGTATCGATTTCCTTGGTTTCAAGGGTCAGATCGCGTGTAATCTCATAACCTAAGAAATATGTGATTTCGCGGAGTAAATGACGGAAAGAGTTGGAGGAAGTGTCCTTCTCTCTCATCAAACTGAGTTTGTGCTGGACCAGGGGATGGTCGACAATGTGCAGACGAGGAAATCTCGGGTCTGTTTTCATATTTTTTACCTCCGAGTAGATGAATCTTCCCATTATAGGTGAGTCTTGAAGGTAGGGCACTATTTCTGTGTGTTCTTCAGTTATATGAATGCGGTATCCCTAGAACTTAGAGGGCCACTTCGCTAAACTTCTCAGTTAGAACTTAAAGAAGGTGTCTGTATGCGTTATATCGTTCTGATCATTGCAATCCTGCTCAGTGCAGCTTTTGTTGCCGTTAACTGGCCTGCCATCAATCAAACTACGACTGTTGATGTTTTCTTTACTCAGTGCGAAGCTCCGCTCGGATTGATGCTGCTTATCGCTTTCGGCGCATTGTTTACGATTTTGTTCTGCACCCTGATTCTTCAGCAGGGTTCTGCATTGCTCGGTTACCGACGCATCATCAAGGATCTCGATGCTCAGAGAAAGCTTGCGTCCAGCGCAGAAAATTCCCGTGTTGAAGATGTCAGAAAAGAAATCGACCGCCGTCTTCAGGAAGTTGCTCAGCAGAGAGCTCAGGAAAACGCAGATCTTGAAAAACGTCTGGCAGCTTCGGCTCAGGCTCAGCTCGTATCCCTTCAGAAGACTGTTAACGAAGTCAAAGAAAGCAATCTCGAGCTTGCCGCTTCTTTAAATACTTCGCTTCAGAATATGGACGATAAGGTTACCAAGGCACTGATTGCCGCCAATCAGGTAGCTCAGACTGTCGCTCAGAGCAGAACCTCTGAAGAATAAGTTCATCGTCCAGCCAGGTACGAAAATGCCTCGTTCGGTATTCCGAACGAGGCATTTTATTTAGAGTGCGATACGTCGATTAGGCTTTGTGGTAGCCGGTGACGCGTTCAACTTCTTCCTTGGCACCGAGGAAAACAGCAACTCGCTGGTGCAGCTTTTCAGGCTGAAGGTCGAGGATGTCTTCATGACCGTTGGTGGCTTTGCCGCCAGCCTGTTCGATCAGGAAAGCCATCGGGTTGGCTTCGTACATCAGGCGAAGCTTGCCGGGCTTAGACGGATCGCGGTTGTCGCGCGGATACATAAAGATGCCGCCGCGGCAGAGAACACGATGAACTTCGGCAACCATAGCGGCAACCCAGCGCATGTTGAAGTCCTTGCCGATCGGACCGGTGGAGCCGGCAAGCAGTTCGGAGACATAGCGCTGAACCGGAGCTTCCCAGTGACGCTGGTTGGACATGTTGATAGCGAATTCCTTAGTGGAATACGGAATCTGAACCTTACTCTGAGTAAGTAAGTACTCACCTGTTTCGCCGTTGAGCGTAAACATATCGACGCCGTCACCGACAGTCAGAGTAAGGATGGTCTGCGGGGAATACATGACGTAGCCGGCTGCAACCTGGTTGCGGCCCTTCTTGAGGAAGCTTTCGTCAGTGATTTCACCTTCAGGAGCAACGGTGATCGAGAAGATTGTACCGATCGGAGCGTTGATATCGATGTTGCTCGAGCCGTCGAGCGGATCGAACATGATGAGATAACGACCCTTCTTGAATTCCTTCGGTGTCGGCAGGCAGTGATCCATTTCTTCGCTGGCCATGCCGGCAACGGCACCGGTTTGTTCAACGTGAGAAATGAAGACTTCGTTGGAAATCACGTCAAGCTTCTTCTGCTGTTCGCCCTGAACATTGTCTGTGCCGGCCATGCCGAGTACGCCGACGAGCGCACCGTAACTGACCTTGTCATTGATGTCCTTGGATAAGGTGGCGACAGAGCTCAGAAGGGAAGAGAGTTCGGCATCGATCTTGCCGGCTTCTTCGAGTTCAGAAAGGTATTGCGTAAGCGATTTAAACAATTTATTTGCCTTTTAATTAGACGGGTTCGTGAAGGGCTTTGTCCACAATCTCTCTCAAGTCACGAGACAGCTGTTTCTGATTGCTGACGTAGCGCAGTGCTTTATACATCATACTGGCAAGACGCGGTTTGTAGCGGCGCCAGTTTTCAAGCGATCGGGCAAGGCGGGATGCAACCTGCGGGTTGAAGCTGTCGATTTCAAGGACAACATCAAGCCAGAGCTGATAACCCTTGCCGTCAAGCGTATGGAATTCGGGACCGCCGGTCTTGAAGAACGTTCCGAGCAATGCGTAAACATTATTCGGATTGCGGATCGAGAAGCTCGGATGTTCCATAAGAGAGCGGATGAGGTCGACTGCGTCAAAATGACCGGCTTCGCTGCGGGAGGAGGCCTGAATCTGCAGCCACTTATTCATCAGAAGCGGCTCATTTTTCCATGCGGCGGCACTCTGATCGAGCATTTCGCGTGCATAGGGCAGACCGGAAGCAACGGCAATGCGCAGTGCTTCGATACGGTCGGTCATGTTATTGCCTTTTTCATAGAGGTCGCGTGTTTCCTGTACGCCTCTCGGATCCTGTGCGGCAACAAGGTAAGACAAGGCGAGATGCTTCAGAGCGCGCTTGCCTGCTTCTTCGGCATTCGGACTGTATACGCCCGGAGTCTGCTGCTGACGGATAGTTTCTTCAAAGTGCGGCTTCAGACGTTTGCCGATAGTGCGTCGCAGATGTTCGCTTGCAAAGCGGATCAAATCCGGAGCAATAAGGATGCAGTCTTCGGCGATAAGCTGTTCGTTCGGCATGTTGAGCGTCAGAGCACGGTATGCCGGAGAAAGCTTGTTGTCGGTCAGAATGCCGGCAAATGCTTCGAGATAGGTTTCCGGAATATGCGGATTGGTAACGCCCTTGCCCTGAGCTTCGTTCATGATCAGATGCAGAATCGAAAGCGTCAGTTTCTGGAATGCTTCGGCTCTGTTGAAGAGATCGGTGTCGTTCTTGGCAAGGAAGAGCAGTTCGTCGCGGGTGTTCTGTGTGTCGAAGATCACCGGTGCGGAGAATCCGCGGCCGATAGAAAGCATCGGCTTTTCCGAAATATGACAGAACTCCCAGGTCTCTTCGGCCTCGGTCATGATCATCAGTTTTTCGGTAGCCGGCTGGCATTCGGGCTTGCCTCTGAGGATAAGCGGCATTTCTTCGCCTCTCAGATTGAGCAGCGAGAGCTTGACGGGGATGGTCAGAGGTTTCGGTGCGGGCTGACCAGGCAGTGCACGGTTGTGCTGTCTGCAGGTGATCTTAAAGATGTGATTGTGCTCATCCCACTCGGTCTTGACCGTAATGCGCGGCGTACCCGGCTGGGAGTACCAGCGGTCGAAGTCGGTTAGATCCATACTGTTGACTTCTGCCATGGTTCGGCGGAAGTCATCGCAGGTGGCGGCAGAGCCGTCAAAGCGCTTCAGATATTCTCTCAAGCCGTTGGCAAAACCCTGGCGGCCGAAAAGTGTCTGGTACATACGGACGACTTCCGCACCTTTTTCATAAACAGTCATGGTGTAGAAGTTATCGATTTCCGAGTAGCTTTCGGGACGGACGGGATGCGCCATAGGACCGGCATCTTCCGGGAACTGCAGGGTGCGCAGCGTGCGTACGTCTTTCAGGCGCTTGACGATCTGAGCAGACTTGCTGCCCAAACTGTCGCTGACAAATTCCTGTTCGCGGAAAACGGTGAGACCTTCCTTTAAGGACAGCTGGAACCAGTCGCGGCAGGTGACGCGGTTGCCGGTCCAGTTGTGGAAGTATTCATGACCGATCACTGCTTCGATATTGGCGTAATCGTCATCGGTTGCAACCTGAGGGTTGGCAAGCACGTACTTGGAATTGAAGATGTTCAATCCCTTGTTTTCCATAGCGCCCATGTTGAAGTCGTCGGTAGCGACGATCATGAAACGCTCAAGGTCGAGTGTTAAACCGAAGCGTGTTTCATCCCAGCGGATTGCCTTCTTGAGGCTTTCCATCGCATGGGCAGTCTTGTTTTCATTGCCCGGTTCGACCCAGATCTGCAGGAGTGCTTCTCTGCCGTCCATGAGGTTGATCTTTTCTTCGTTGACCACAAGATTGCCGGCAACGAGAGCAAAGAGATAAGAGGGCTTCGGGAAAGGATCCTGCCAAATAGCGTAGCGACGGCCGTCGGGCAATACGCCTTCATCAACCAGGTTGCCGTTGGAGAGCAATACCTTGGTATCGTGCGGAGCGTGGATGCTGACCGTGTAGAGCGAGAGTACGTCGGGGCGGTCCGGGAAGTATGTGATTCGGCGGAAGCCCTGTGCCTCACACTGCGTGATGTAATTGTTCTTCGACATGTAAAGGCCGGAGAACTCAAGGTTGGCCTTCGGATTGATTCGGTTCTGAATCTCAATGACGGTGGGGGAGGCTACCTTGCGGATGATGAGCTTGCCCGGAGCAAGGTCGTACTGTTCGCGCGAAGCCGGCTCGCCGTTGATCTGAATGGAGACAAGTTCGATGTCTTCACCGTCAAGTTCAAGGTCGTCGCTTACCCGATCTTCGCGGGGAATGACTTCCATACAGCTAGTGACGACTGTATTGGTCGGGACAAGGTCGAATGTGAGCTCAATCGACTTGATGTCGTGATTCGGCGGTAGATAGTCTTTTCGGGAAACGACTTTAGAAAAACTGCTGGCCATTGCAAATCCTTTCACTCAATTTTTCTATTGTACCCCGAAGGACTTGTTTTCAAGCGCTAATAATTGTGTTCCCGAAGGTGCGGCATCGATGCGGGCAGAGCTTTTTTACCGTGGAAAAAGAAAACGGCCGCCGAAAGTTTTCGGCAGGCCGTTTTGCGTCAGTAATTCCCTATATTACTGAGCGGGCTGTGCGTTCTTTTTGACGAACTCTTCTACAGCCTGTTCTGTCGGCCACTTATTTTCGGCCTTAACGTATGCTTCGACGTCGGTGTAGTTGTGACCGGCGTTCTTATGGCACATCACGCAGTTGGTTTCGGGTTTTTCGATGAAGCCCTGATGCAGCTTGCCGACGAACGGCTTCTTCGGGTTGTGCATCTTGCTGAGGTCGTGACAGCCGCGGCAGTTGGAGAAGCCGGTGTCCTTCATGAAGCCCATGACGTTCTTGGACATTTCGGCACGCTTTTCAAGCCACTTTTCCGGAGTATTGATGCTGCCTGTGACATGACCGAAGGCAGAAATAGAACCGGCCTTTGCCTTGTTGGCAAGGAGGGCGACGTACTTTGTCGGAGTGAGCGGATGCTGTGTTTCGTTGAGCAGGTGGCAGTCGGAGCAGCCGGCTGTGGCGCCGCTGGCAGTCATACCGTGCTGGCCCTTCTTGTAGGACACGGCTACCGGGTCCATCGAGTGACACCAGCCTGTACAGAAGTCGTTGGAACCGGCCCACTGAACAGCGCGGACAGTTGCTGCGGTAATGAGGATGCCGAGGAAAGCACCGATAACCAGAAGCCAGAATACGCCCCATTTAGAGTTATTGGACATTTTAATCTCCCGTATATTTTTATTAATTTTCTGATTTGTCAGAAAAACCAGAAGACTTAAGTGTGCGGATTGAGGTCGATCGGCATACTTAAGTCAACCTTAATGATAAACGAAGCAAACGCCGGAAGTACTGTACTTTGGTACAGTATTCGGAGGTACCCGTTAGTGGGTAGTTTTCCGCCTCTCCCTCCGAAGTTTTTCTTGTTTATCAAGATAAAAGCGCGACGATCACGCTTTCTTCCCGCACGCAAAGGCAGGCTTCGGAGCCGATCTCCAATGCGTGATTTCCTCTGATGAAGCCGACAACGTGAATGCCGTTCGGCAGTCTGATCGTAACTTCACCGCCCTTGTTTTTCTGCGGCAGATGGGTGACGAATCCGCGCAGTACAAAAGCATCGGGATCCTCAGGAGCCGTTTCGCTCACATCTGCAGCCGTTGCTTTAAAAAGCGCTAAAACCGAGAGTCCTTCTTCTATACCGAGCAACTGAGCGCTTTCTGTCGTGATGCTTGCGCGCAGGGTGTTTCCGTAACAAACCTGCAGTGTCAGTTTTACCTTGGAAAGTCCGCCTCTCATTTTCGTGACCGTGCACGGAATCGTATTGCGTACGCTCATTCGAAGAGAAGCGCTTGCAAGTGCAGCCAGTTTCGAAGCGCCGCCTGCGGCAATGTCTTCAATGACCTGAGATCGGATTTTTGTGAGTGCCGCCGCTGCTTCCAGAACAGCTTTTCCAGAAGCCGTCACTTTTGCTCCGCCGCCGTCGGCACCGCCTACGGCTTTATCTACCACCGGTTCTCCTGCCAATGTGCCGAGTGTTTCCAGTGCCTGCCAGGCTGCTTTGTAGCTTACGCCTGCAGATTTTGCGGCCTGAGAGATGCTTCCGAACTGTTCGACACGCTTGAGAATGTCGATGCGTTTGTCGACAGTCTGCAGTCCGAGAGCGGCTGATAGGTCAATCGGCATAAAAAATCCTTTTGATTTTCAAATTTGTTGAATGATACCTCTTTGCGCTATTCTATTTTGGAATAACGCAAGAACTCGAAGGAGGGTATCGTGATGAAGAAAGCCGGAAGTCTTGTTTTATCGGCATCAGTAATGCTTTGTTCCACAACAGTCTCCGCCGAGGAGATTCAGGTAGCAGTTGCGGCAAACTTTACGGCACCGATGAAAGATATAGCCGTTATGTATGAAAAGGAAACCGGTAATAAGGTTTTGGCCTCGTTCGGCGGTACCGGTCAGTTTTATGCTCAGATTAAGAACGGAGCACCGTATCAAGTACTTTTTGCAGCCGATGCAAAGACTCCCGCTAAGATCGAACGCGAGAATCTCGGTGTTGCCGGCAGTTCCCGTCCGTATGCCTTCGGTAAATTGATACTCTGGAGTGCCGTACCCGATTTCGTCAAAGAAGAAAAGGATTTCATCCTCTCGGATAAAGTAAAGAAGATTGCGGTTGCCAATCCGAAGCTTGCTCCTTACGGTGAAGCGGCATATCAGACTATGCAGGCTTGGGGAAACTTTAAGCAGGCCGAACCTAAGTTTGTGACCGGAGACAATATCGGAAAGACATTCCAGTTTGCAAAGACTGCCAATGCCGAGGTCGGCTTTGTCGCACTTTCTCAGGTTTACAAAGACGGTAAACTGACAAGCGGATCCGGCTGGGTGATCCCTGCGGATCTTTACGCACCCATCCGTCAGGATTCCGTAATTTTAAATCCGGGCAAGGACAGCAAGGCAGTAGCAGACTTTATGAAATATATGGCAGAAAGTCCGAAGGTGCGTGCATTGATCGAGTCTTACGGGTACGCATTGAAGTAAAACAAAGGGGAAGATATGCCGTTTACGAGCGAGGAACTGCTGCCTGTTTGGCTGAGTCTGGAATTGGCTGCGATCACATCCGCAGTTCTCCTCGTCGTTTCGACCCCGCTTGCCTGGTGGTTGGCAACGACACATTCGAAACTGCGTGCGCCGATCAGCGCAGTCGTCACACTTCCTCTTGTTCTTCCTCCTAGTGTTCTCGGTTTCTATCTTCTCGTTGCGATGGGGCCGAACGGACCGCTCGGTAAATTAACAGAAGCGCTCGGAATCGGTTTGCTTACATTTACCTTTCCCGGGTTGGTACTCGGCAGTTTGGTGTACTCGCTTCCTTTTGCCGTTCAGCCTCTGCAGTCCGCATTTGAATCTATCGGAACGCGCCCGCTTGAAGTAGCCGCAACACTCAGAGCGCGTCCGATCGATACTTTCTTTTCCGTAGTTCTGCCGCTCGCCCGTCCCGGATTTGTGACTGCGGCATTGCTTACTTTTGCGCATACGATCGGTGAATTCGGCGTAGTACTTATGATTGGCGGTAATGTTCCCGGAAAGACTCAGGTCGTATCGACCGAAATTTACAGCTATGTTGAGGCGATGGAATACACCAAAGCACATTGGCTTGCCGGCGGCATGGTAATTTTCAGTTTTGCGGTGCTTTTGGGACTGACGTTGCTTAACCGTCGTCACGAGCGCGTGATGTAAACCAAAGGGAACTTATCGTGAATAACCGAACCGAACTTCATTTGCCCCGCACCGGCGGTTTTACTTTAGATGTGTCGTTTGATTTTCCCGGGGAAGGGCTGACTGCTCTTTTCGGGGTATCGGGATCCGGTAAGACGACGGTACTTCGCTGTGTGGCAGGTCTAGAGAAAGCCCGAGGAAAAGTTTCGGTCGCAGATGAAATCTGGCAGGACAGCGATAAAGGGATTTTTCTTCCGACTTACGAGCGCAGCCTCGGTTATGTATTCCAGGAAGCTTCGCTGTTTCCTCACATGACGGCGGCAGAGAATCTTCGATTTGCCGCTAAACGAAGCGGCAGTCGGTCGTCATCCAGAAGATTGGACGAGGCTGTGGAGCTGCTAGGGATCAGCTCTCTTTTAGACAGAAAACCTGCTGCGCTCTCCGGCGGCGAAAGACAACGAGTCGCAATTGCAAGAGCGGTCGCGACCGAACCGAAAATTATGCTTTTCGACGAACCGCTGGCAGCATTGGATTACGCAAGAAAATCAGAGATTCTTCCCTGGCTTAAGGAACTCAGGACTCAGCTTCGTATTCCGATGCTTTACGTGACGCATTCTCCGGAAGAGGTGGTGGCTTTAGCCGATAATCTGATTGTCTTGGAAGACGGTCGAATCAAAGCGTCGGGCGGCGTTGAAGAAGTCTTGGCGGATATTCAGGCTCCTGTTGACCTCGGCGGCGAGATCGGCGTATTGCTCAGAGGCGAACTCGATGCGCCGGATACCGAGTGGCATCTGCAGGCTTTTCACGCCGGATCCGTAACTTTGATTATTCCGCAGACAGGCTTATCTGCAGGGAGCCGGCTGAGTGTTCGGGTTCCTGCCAGAAATGTTGCCCTGTCGGCAGAGAAGCCTGCGGCAAGCTCGTACCAAAACTCTATTCCGGCTGTTGTCATTGAAACGGCCGCTTGCGACGATCCGTCGGATTGCCTTGTGAAATTGCAATGCGGCGATCAGGTATTGATTTCAAAAATTACGCGTAAGAGCGCATACGAACTCAAAGCGGAGCCGGGAGCCCGGCTTTGGGCATTGATCAAAGCCGTGTCATTGTCGGCTGTATAAAGACTGCAGACCTTTAAAAGGCGGAAGTGTCGCCGCCCGGCGGGATCACTTTCACTTCGAAAGTTGCCGGTCTGCCTTCGTCATGTCGGAAGGGAATATTGATACGGACAGTCTGACCGCCTTCAATTTCAGTCATCTTCGGTTCAACGCTGTAGTGTTTGGCATCGAAGACCATCTTTGTCAGAGAGGAGCCGGGGTTATTAAGGCGCATCAGGATCTGAGGAAGCGGCTGATCGCGCATGTCCTGATTCTGAAGCGTCAGATGCATTTCCCATTTCTCGGAAGAAACGGCCTGCAGTTCGCTGTCGAGAATACGCAGTTCTCGAAGCGGCGGACAATAGAAATAATTGCAGCTCAGTTCTGCGTAATCACGTACGGAATCGTTACGCATGAATGCGGGCTGCAGGAACAGACAGACCTGCCATGCAGCGGCGAGCGCAAAAATAAGAGTAAGGACAATTTTCAGACACATCGACAAACCGGAGCTCTCGCTGTCTTCCGGTTCGTCGCATGTATCTGTATCGCAGGCCGCAGTCTCAGCGTCGCTCCCTTCTGAGGCGGGAGTGTCCGTCGGCGGAACATACGGCTTGGAGAGTTCTTCGATATCGCGGGCAAGCGATTTCAGAAGTTCCCGGTTGGCGTCGCCGAGCCTGTTTCTAGCAGGAGCGATCGGCTGATGTTCGTTACGAACTTCAGTCGTTTCACCCGAAGTCGGCAGAGTGCTTTCTTCTTCCTTGTTAAGCGTCGGTTCTTTCGGAAAAGAAACGTTTTCGGAACTGTTTCGTAATACGGGCTCGGTCATACGTTGGAGATTAATTCAGGCGTGTACCTGCTAAGCATACCCAACCGTCTTCGGTTTTCCAAACGGACAACGGAAGATTCGGGTCGTTTTCGCGGTAAATCTCAATCAGTTCCTCTGCCTGACGCTCGAGGATGCCGGAGAGCACCAGAGAGCCGCCGGAGGCAACGCGGGCAAGAAGAGCCGGAGAGAGAATGCGGAGCGGGTTGCTCAGAATGTTGGCAACGACGACGTCAAATTTGCCTTCGGGCATGTCTTCCGGAAGGAAGAATGCGCAGTCGGCACCGTTGGCTTCGGCGTTGGCATCGGCGGCTTCCACGGCCTGCGGGTCGATGTCGGTACCGCAGGCGCTGCTGGCACCGATCTTCTTGGCTGCAACGGCGAGAATACCGGAACCGCAACCGTAGTCGAGCACGGATTTACCTTCGAGGCCGTGAGAGTCGAGCCACTGCAGACAGAGCTTGGTAGTCGGATGGGTGCCTGTGCCGAATGCAACACCCGGATCGAGTCGGATATTGACAGCTTCGGGGCAGGGCGGTTCATGCCAGGTCGGAACGATCCAGAGCTTGTCGCTGATCTGTGTGGGCTGGAACTGAGCCTGTGTGATACGGACCCAGTCGTTGTCGGGAACAGCCTGTTCGCCTTCGAGACGAAGGTCGTCGATACCGAGCGTCTCACCGATCTGCTTGATAGCGTCGGCGATCGGGAAGGAATCGTCGGCAAGCACTTTCAGGCGGGAATTGTCCCAGCTGCAGACTTCCGGTTCGAGACCGGGCTCGCCGAAAATCGGCTTTTCCTGTTCGCTTTCAGCGTCGGCATCTTCAATGCTGACGGAATAGGCGCCGGCTTCAATAAGAGCGTCGGAGACTTCTTCAGCCTTCAGTTTGCCTACTAATACGGAAAACTCTTCGAGCATACGAATCCTTCTGATTACTTGTTGACAGCTTCTCTGTGAGAGAGCTTGCTTTCGAGGTAATGGATGCTTGTGCCGCCCTGGATGAACTTTTCGTCAACCATCAGTTCGCGGTGCAGCGGAATGTTGGTCGAAATACCTTCGACAACCGTTTCCGAGAGGGCGGTTCTCATGCGTGCAATAGCCTGCTCGCGTGTGTCGCCGCGTGTGATGATCTTGCCGATCATCGAGTCGTACTGGGGCGGAACGAAGTATCCGGGGTAAACATGGCTGTCAACGCGCACGCCGGGACCGCCCGGAGTATGCAGCGTAGTGATACGGCCGGGGCTCGGAGTGAACTTGAACGGATCTTCTGCGTTGATACGGCATTCGATCGCATGGCCCTTGATCTCGATGTCTCTCTGACGGTAGCGGAGCTTTTCGCCGGCAGCGATGCGGATCTGTTCCTGAACGATATCGACGCCGGTCACGAGTTCTGTGACGGGGTGTTCGACCTGAACGCGCGTATTCATTTCAATGAAGAAGAATTCGCCGTTTTCGTAAAGGAATTCAAATGTACCGGCACCGCGGTAGCCGATGCGACGGCAGGCTTCTGCACAGCGGTCGCCGAGCTTTTCGATCTGACGGCGCGGAATACCGACAGCCGGAGACTCTTCGAGAACCTTCTGGTTGCGGCGCTGCATGGAGCAGTCGCGTTCGCCGAGCCAGATGGCGTTGCGGAAATTGTCAGCGAGCACCTGAATTTCGATGTGACGCGGATTTTCCAGGAACTTTTCAAGATAGACCGTGCCGTTGCCGAAAGCAGCCTTGGCTTCCTGACGGGTTGTGTTGACGGCGCTGATAAGCGCAGCTTCCGTGTGAACAACACGCATGCCGCGACCGCCGCCGCCACCGGCGGCCTTGATGATGACCGGATAGCCGACAGAGCGGGCAATCTTGATGATTTCCTTAGGATCGTCCGGCAATGCGCCGCCGGAACCCGGAACGCAGGGAACGCCGGAATCGATCATGGCCTGCTTGGCAGAAACCTTGTCGCCCATCATACGGATGGTTTCGGGGCGCGGACCGATGAAGACGAAACCGCTCGATTCAACGCGTTCGGCGAAATCGGCGTTTTCGGAGAGGAAGCCGTAACCGGGGTGGATGGCTTCGGCATCGGTCACTTCTGCGGCACTGATGATGGCCGGAATGTTCAGGTAGCTCTGGTGGGCCGGAGCCGGTCCGATACAGACGGATTCGTCGGCAAGACGGACGTACTTGGCGTCAGTGTCGGCCTGAGAGTGGACGACAACAGTCTTGATGCCCATCTCTCGGCATGCACGCTGAATGCGCAGGGCGATTTCCCCGCGGTTAGCGATGAGAATTTTTCCAAACATGGCGCGGATTATTCAATAACGAAGAGAGCCTGACCGAATTCAACGGGCTGACCGTTTTCAACCAGGATTTCCTTAACGGTGCCGCTGACTTCAGCTTCGATTTCGTTGAGCAGCTTCATGGCTTCGATGATGCAGAGCGTATCGCCCTTCTTAACCTGCTTGCCGACTTCTACGAAGGGATCGGCACCGGGGCTCGGAGCGCGGTAGAAAGTACCGACCATCGGGCTGGTAACCTGTGTGCCTTCAACCTTCTTGACTTCAGGTGCGGGGGCTGCAACGGGAGCGGCGACAACCGGAGCTGCAACCTGCGGTACAACGGCCTCAACAACAGCGGGAGCGACAGCAGGAGCGGCTTTGGCAGAATTCTTTACCATGCGGACGCGGTCCTCGCCTTCGGTAATTTCGATTTCAACGATGCTGGACGCTTCAAAGAGTTCCATGAGCGTCTTTAATTTACGAAGATCCATCATTTTTATATTCCGTTTTAAGGTCGTAACGATTATTTGTTTGTATTGAGTAAGTAATCGGCCGCAAGGAAATAGCCCTTGGCACCGAGTCCGATCAGGCATCCCTGAGCTACATCGGACAGGTAAGAATGGTGGCGGAACGGTTCACGCTTGAAAATATTTGTCAGGTGTACCTCTACAAAGGGGATCTGCACGGCAAGGAAGGCATCGCGGATGGCTACGCTGGTGTGAGTGTAGGCACCGGGATTGATGATGATTGCATCGATTCCTTCTTCGCGGGCAGCCTGGATCCTGTCGACCAAAGCGCCTTCATGGTTGCTTTGGAAACAGACAAGTTCTGCGCCGTATTTTTCTACGTGAGCGGCAAGCGTTGCTTCGATGTCGCTCAATGTGGTCGAGCCGTATTTCTCGGGTTCGCGTGTTCCGAGCAAATTCAGGTTCGGTCCGTTCAGTAAAAGTAATTTGGTCACAGGATATTCCTATGGAGAAGATAGGCAATCCGCCTGCAGTTTACATTTTCGTAGTATAAGCCCCAAAAAACACCAAAAAAAGAGCAAAAATCGCGATTTTGCCCTTATTTGAATTCAATTGTGACAGAACATTATCGGGGCAGAAGCGTTCGGATCACGTCATTCTTCTTGAAAGATGCGGGAATTTACACGAAATTGAGTGTTGTTGGCACAGGCGAAGAATTTTTCTTCGCCCGCAAGTGCAGAATTTTCGGTTTTCGGATCAGAAACGGCAGGTCTGCATGCCGGAGTCGGAGAAGTTTTCTTCTTCGTCACTGTAGTGCGAGCGCAAAAGCTGCTTTAAATCGGCGATATCCGCTGAATTCTGCGCTTCGATATCGCATTGATAGGCATCTTTCTCGTTTTTTGACTTCTTTTTCGGAGGAGTTATCTCATAAATGCGCAGAACTACACCCTGAGGATCCTCGGTATTTGCTTCGGTATCCCATATCAGTATTTCCTCAATGGGATCTCTGCGGGATGTCGGATTTGTTTCAAGTACTTCGATATCGGCACCCATGTCGAGGAGACGAATCTCAATTTCCTTGGTGTCTTCGGCCGTAATTTCGAGATAGATATGAGAGTAACGGTCGGCACATCCGTTCAGAACGCCGCGGATAAGTCTCGGTCGGTAGTCTGAAAGTTCCTCCATCCACCAGAGCGCGCAACGTCTTAAGCGATAAAGGCATTCGGCATGTTCTTTGGCTTTGAAGATTGCGTAGTGTTCCCGAAGTGCGTGTTCGATAGCATTGTCATCGGGCAGATCGGAGGGGCGCAGATGTCTGTCTTCCTCAAGCAGTTTGCGGCGTGCATCGCTCCAGCTGAGACCGGAGTCGGCAATCAGGCGTGCGGCCCTTTCGGGCAGAGCTTCTTTCATCTCGAGCATTTATATTTCAAATAGTGGCAGAATGCTAGACATTAATTTAAATCACTTTGCGGCTTCGGTATATACAGAGGGGCGGCAACGAAGGAAGGAGCGTCGAAAGTGCATATTCATATTCTCGGCATATGCGGAACATTCATGGCCGGTTTTGCTCAGATTGCCAAAGCCATGGGACATACGGTCAGCGGCTGTGATGCCAATGTTTATCCGCCGATGTCCGATCAGCTTCGAAATGCCGGAATCGACATCATCAACGGTTACGGTCCCGAGCAACTCGAGATCAAGCCCGATCTTTGGGTGATCGGCAATGCGATTTCCCGCGGCAATCCGCTGCTCGAAGCCGTGCTTAATGCCAGACTGCCGTATACCTCCGCTCCGCAGTGGCTCGAAGAAAATCTGCTTGACCGTGTCAAGGTTCTCGCAGTTGCCGGTACACACGGCAAAACCACGACGTCGAGCATGCTGACTTGGATTCTTGAATACAACGGCAAGAATCCGAACTTCCTGATCGGCGGCGTACCTTCCAACTTCGAGCACTCTGCCCGATATACCGGAAGCGAATGGTTCGTGATCGAAGCCGATGAGTACGACACCGCCTTTTTCGATAAGCGAAGCAAGTTCGTTCACTACCGCCCGTACGTTGCAATTTTGAACAATCTGGAGTACGACCATGCCGACATCTTCCCGGATGTTGCTGCGATCGAGCGTCAATTCCATCATATGGTCCGTATCGTTCCGCAGATCGGCACATTGGTCGTCAATGCCCATTGCGATACTCTTGAAGAGGTATTGGATATGGGGTGCTGGACTCCGGTCGAATATTTCGGCAGCGAAGGTTGCTCGAAGGATTGGGCGATCGGCGAAGGCGAAGAACCGCCGGTCTACTACAAGGGTTGCGCCGTCGGCATCATGTCGATCCCTCTGCCGGGACACCATAACCGCATGAACGCCTTGGCCGCTGTGGCCGCCGCCCATGCCGCCGGCGTTTCTCCCGAAGATGCGCTCGAGGCTATGAAAGCGTTTAACGGCGTCAAGCGCCGCCTTGAATTCAAGGGTGAAGTGCGCGGAGTCCGTGTGGTCGATGATTTTGCCCATCATCCGACAGCAATTGAAGAAACTCTCAAGGCTCAGCGTGCCGCTCAGTCCAAAGGTCGTATTCTCGTTGTCTTCGAACCGCGCTCCAATACAATGAAGATGGGTGCGATGAAGAACCGTCTGCCCGAATCTTTTACTCTGGCCGACAAGGTATTCTCGTATCAGGGACCGTCGGTTACCTGGAATGTTGAGGAAGTGATGTGCTCGATCGGAGAACACTCCGAAGTGTTCCGAGATCTCGATGAAATCGCATCGGCTGTTGCTGCAGAAGCCCGCGCCGGCGACACGGTACTCGTGATGAGCAACGGCGGTTTCGGCGGTATTCAAAACAAGATTCTTGCTGAACTCGCAAAGGTGCCCTGATGACAACACTGTATCTGCACGGTTTCTGCTCTTCTCCGAAGTCCGATAAAGGAATTCTGCTTGAAAGAGCGCATCACGAAAGCGGTATCCGTTTTATTGCACCGGCAATGCATTGCGGTCCGAAGCAGGCTCGCGAGATTATTATGGACGCCATCAAGGACGTGGATCCGGCGGATCTCGTTATTATCGGTTCGTCACTCGGCGGTTTCTACGCTACTTGGCTTGCCGAGAAGCTCTCGGCTCGGGCTATTTTGCTGAATCCGGCAGTAATGCCTTGGCGGGTGGTCGGAGATAATCTCGGTAAACATCGCGTTCACGTTGAAGATATTGAGATCGAAGTGCTTCCCGAGCATCTCGACGAACTACGTGAGATGGAAGTCAGAGAACTTGAGCGGCCCTGCAACTACGTGACGATTCTCGGTACGAACGATGAAGTCCTCGACTGGACCGAAGGTCGCGATTTCTACCGCGATACCGAGCAGTGGATTATTGAAGGCGCAGATCATCGCTTGTCGGATTTTTCGTCTATCCTTCCTAGAATTATGGAAATCTGCAGGAAATTCCCTGATTAATCATGGAACACTCTTTCTTAACTGCGTTTATCACCTTATTTCTGATCGTTGATCCGGTCGGCGGCATCCCCGCCTTTACGGCGGCTTTAAAGAATGTGGATCCCAAACGGGTTAAGATCGTAATTCTGCGTGAGTGTTTTATTGCTTTTCTTCTTCTGGCACTGTTCGCATTTTTCGGACGCGGCTTCATGTCGGTGCTCGGTCTGACTCAGACGGCACTGACGATCGGCGGCGGTTTGGTGCTGCTGATTATTGCTTTGAGAATGCTGTTTCCGAGCCGAGTAGGTGTGTACGGTGAGATGGAAGACGGAGAACCGTATATTTTTCCGATTGCCATGCCGATGCTTGCCGGTCCTTCGGCTTTGGCCACGGTTATGATTTTGGTGAACGGTGCTCCCGGACAGATTGCACTGTGGATTGTTGCGATTGCCGTGACAATGCTGTGCAGTGCTGCAATTATCATCTGCGGCGACAAGATTCAAAAGATGATCGGCAGAAAGGCAACTGCGGCGTTCGAACGTCTGATGGGCCTGATCCTGGTTGTTATTGCAGTACAAATGTTTTTAACAGGCATTGCTGACTATGTCGCAATGCTGCGTGCGTAAATATAAATAGAAAAAACTATGGCAAATTTATTTTTTGATGAAGACGGTGCCTTTAAAGTCGGAACCGAACTGACTTCCAATGATTCGTCCTGCCAGGTGGAACTCGTCACCGGCAAGCGTATCAAGGTAAAGAAATCCCACATCTTCGTCACATTCAGCAGTCCTTCTCCGGCTGAATTCATGAAAAATGCTCAGGAACTGAGCGAAGAGATCGATCTCGATCTTCTCTGGGAATTTGCCCCGGAAGGAGAATTTACTGCGAAGGATATTGCCAAGGACTATTTCGGCGAAGAGCCGAGCGCACTGCAGGCTGCTGCAACTATTCTCCGTCTGCACGGCAATCCCGTGTATTTCTACCGCAAAGGCCGCGGCAACTATCGTAAGGCTCCGGCAGAAACACTGCGTCTTGCTCTTGCTGCTATCGAACGCAAGAAGCAACAGGAAATTCTCAAGGATCAGTACGTCAGAATGCTGGTTGAGGAAAATACTGCGCCCGACGCCATCCGAGACAACGCTATTGCTCTGATGGTCAAGCCCGATAAGAATTCCATCGAATGGAAGGCAGTAAAGGAAGCGAGCGACGAACTCGGTATTTCGCCGCAACGCCTGCTTCTGAAAACCAAGGCGATTGCAAGTCCCTGGGTCTGGCACGTACAGAGCTTCTTCAGCGTGAATTTTCCGAGAGGCACCGAGTTTCCGAAGAACTTCCCGACACCGCATCTCGATGCACATGAAGAACTTCCGATTGCCGACGTGCAGCCGTTCTCCATCGACGATTCCAATACCACGGAAGTTGACGATGCCGTATCGGTTACTCCGATGTCGGATAACCGTACCCGTGTCGGTATTCATATTTCCGCCCCGGCTCTCGGTATCGAAAAGGACGGTCCGGTCGATATGGCTGCCAGAGATCGTATGTCGACGGTTTATGCTCCTGGTCTGAAGACCACGATGCTGCCTGAAGAATGGGTGAAGGCTTACTCGCTCGATGAAGGCAAGACTATGCCGGTCGTCTCTCTCTACGCAGTGGTCGACAATGAAACTTTCGATGTGCTGACGACAGAGAGCCGTCTTGAACGTATCACGATGGCCAAGAACCTCTGGTACGACAAGATCGAAGAGTTTGTAACCGAAGAAGCGGTATCCGCCGGTGCTGTCGACGTGCCGTTCGGCGCTGAAATCAGCTGGCTCTGGCATTTTGCCAAGCGCTTGCTTGCCAAGCGTGAGGCCGTACGCGGCAGACCCGAACCCGTCGGTCGTATCGACTGGTACTTCGACCTTCAGGGCGAAGGTGAAAACGCTGCGATTCAGCTCAAGGGCAGAAAGAGAGGCGAGCCGCTCGACCTCATCGTTGCTGAAACCATGATTTTTGCCAATGCGACATGGGGCGGCTTCCTCGATGAAAAGCAGACTGCCGGTATTTACCGCAGCCAGCGTATGGGTAAGGTTAAGCTTACTTCCGTTCCCGGCCCGCATGACGGTATCGGTGTGGAATACTATTCCTGGGCTACCTCTCCGTTAAGACGCTATGTGGATATGGTCAATCAGCGTCAGCTGATTTCGGTATTGAAGGGCGAGGCTCCTGCATTCCGTCAGAATGATTCGTCTCTGTTCTCCATCATTTCGTGCTTTGACTCGGCTTACACCACTTTTAATGATTTCCAGTCGAGGATGGACCGTTACTGGTCGTTGCGCTGGATTCAGCAGGAAGGTATTCAGAACATCAAGGCAACGGTTGCCAAGGGTGATTTGGTCCGTATCGACGGCCTGCCGATGGCTCAGAGAGTCCCGGGTCTGCCCGAGCTGCCGAGAGGTCAGAAGATCCTTCTTGAAGTGATCGATCTTGATTTCATTGAACTGGTTATGGAATGCCGTCTCAAGCAGGTTCTCGATGAATCCGCCGAGATCGATGACGATGCCGATCTTGAAGAAGCAGAGCAGAATGAAGCTGCAGAAGGTGCCGAAGGCGCCGAAAACACCCCTCAGGGCGAGACTTCTGAAACACCTGCGGATGCAGGCGTATAAGAGCACTGCCGACAAGGTGTTGCGAAATCCTTGAAAAATGCCCGAGAGCCCTTGTTTTGTTGCTTTCTCGGGCATTTTTTCTCTTTAAACGTCACGTAAAGTGATATATATTCGTAACAGGTTCTAATAAGAAAGAGAGGAACGTTGATGACGGATAAGATATTGCTTGCAGTGATGGGCAATCCAGTAGCTCACAGTCGTTCGCCTGAAATTCATGAAATGTTTGCCGAACAGTTCGGCGATCAAGTGGTTTATAAGAAGATCGAAGCTCCGCTCGGAGAGTTTGATTCGGCTTTGGACGACGTTATTGATGAAGGTTATCTCGGCGTCAATGTGACGATTCCTTTCAAGGTAGATGCCTTCCGCAGTGCCACGAAATGCACGAGCCGTGCCAGACAGGCCAGGGCTGCAAATACCGTGAAATTTGAAGGCAATAAGATTCTTGTCGACAATACGGACGGTGCCGGATTTGTCGAAGATATTGAAAAGCGCCTCGGCTTTGATTTCGAAGGTAAGTCAGTGCTGATTCTCGGTGCCGGCGGCAGCGTACGCGGTATTCTTCCGAGTCTGCTTGAAAAGCAGCCTAAGAAGGTGGCGGTTGCCAACCGTTCGCTGACACGAGCTCAGGAGCTGCAGGAAGAATTCGGTATTCAGTGCATTCTTTACGATGAAACCGGTGCAGACCAGTACGATCTCATCGTCAATGCCACACCGACAAGTCTGCATAACAAGGCGCCGCTGATCGACCCGAGTGCTTTTGCTAACTGTGAAGTTGCCTACGACTTGGTTTATGCTTCCGAGCCGACTCCTTTTATGCTGATGGCTCAGGAAAGCGGATGCAAGAAGGTTTCCGACGGTCTCGGTATGTTGGTCGAACAGGCTGCGTTCTCTTATGAATTCTGGCTCGGCAAGCACCCTGAAACCGCAGAGGTTTACAAAGCCTTGCGAAAATTAATTGATAACGCCTGACCGTTTTTGCTTTATAAAGCGGCCTGGCAATCCCAAAACAGACTCAGGACGGGAAAGACTTGAGCGAACTTCTCGCAGAACTTTTAAAAGCCGATAACTCGGTCGGCACAGCCCGCGAGCCCGAAGAGGCGGCACGCGGGCTTGCGCTCGTCCAGCAGTTGCTCGACCGCGGGGAAGAGGCTGAAGAACGCAAGGACCTGGTGGTCGGAGAAGAAGTCCGCAAAGAGCTGCGCGACATTCTTGCCGAACTGCACCCTGCGGACGTCGCCTACGTGCTCGAAGCGCTTCCGCTCGACGAGCGTCTTATCGTTTGGGATTGTGTCAGAGCCGGTAGAGACGGTGAAATTCTTGTTGAGGTCAATGAGGGTGTTCGTGAAACCCTGATTGACGCGATGAACCGCGAAGAACTCGTTGACGCGGTTGAAACCCTGGACACGGACGAAATCGCCGACTTGGTGGAAGATCTTCCGCCCGACGTAGTTGCCGAAGTTCAGGAAGGTCTCTCTCACGAAGAAAGAGCGCAGCTGCGTGCTGCGATGAGCTACCCGGAAGATTCGGTCGGTGCCCGTATGGACTTCGAAATCGTTTCTATCCAGGACAATGTCACGCTCGACGTAGTGCTTAAGTATCTGCGCCGCCTCAAAGAACTGCCCGATCATACCGACCAGGTGTTTGTGGTCGATCAGCATGAAAGACTCAAGGGTACATTGCCCGTCGATAAAATCCTCACAAACCAGCCCGACAGCTTGGTGCGTGACGTGATGATTACCGACATGCTGACGCTGAATCCGCTTGACGAAGATACGGAAGCCGCTCAGGCGTTCGAACGTTACGACTTGGTCAGTGCCGCCGTAGTCGATGAAACCGGCCGATTGGTCGGCCGACTGACGGTGAACGAAGTTGTGGACGTGATTCGTGAAGAAGGCGATGAAGAAGCTTACGGTGCCGTGGGTCTGGATGACGATCAGGATATTTTCGAGTCGATTTGGTCGTCCGCGAAAGCCCGCTGGCTTTGGCTCGGCGTAAACCTCTTCACTGCATTCTTTGCTTCGCGCGTGATCTCGTATTTTGACGGTACGATCGAAAAGGTGGTGGCGCTTGCCGCTCTCATGCCGATCGTTGCCGGTATTGCAGGTAATTCCGGCAATCAGACGCTCACACTGCTGGTACGTTCTATGGCAACCGGTCAGATTACGGATGCCAACCAGAGCGATGTGATTAAGAAAGAAATTTTGGTTGCGCTTATCAACGGTCTGTTGTGGGGTGTGATTTCCGGTCTCTTTGCCTGGGCACTTTACTGCAAGAGCCCCGACGGTCAGCTTCTCGGTATTACGATGTTCTGTGCCATGGTGCTTAATATGCTCATGGGTGCCGTAGTTGCGATTCTGGTGCCGCTCACACTTAAGAAATTCGGACGCGATCCGGCAATGGGCGGATCGGTGCTGCTCACATTTATCACCGATTCGGGCGGTTTCCTGATTTTCCTCGGATTGGCCAGCATTATCTTCGCTTAAAGCTTTTTGCCGAGGTGCTCTATGAATGCAGGATTTTTTGCAGCGGTTTTGTTCGTTGCTCTGCCTGTCAGCGCTTTTTCTCAACCGACTTCCGCTCAAAATAAATCTTTCGAAGCATTTTTGCAGGACGGAGAGACTGTTGAGTCCGTTGTTGTCTTTTCGCGCCACGGCGTGCGCTCGCCGACACAAAAAAAGAAAGAACTGAAAAGCTTCAGTCCGAAGCCCTGGCCGCAGTGGAACGTGCCCCGCGGTCATCTCACCGAGCGCGGTTATGCACTCGTGAGAGATACCTGGAAACGGAATGCGGAAAATCCGCTTTTCCGATATAACGGTTGCCCGAGGAGCGATGACATTGAGGTGATTGCCGACACCGATGAGCGCACTCAGACTACGGCCAAAGCCCTGCTTGAAGGCTTGTATCCGGGGTGCCCGATTCAGGTCAGTGTTTCGAAGAAAGAATACTCCTCTCTATTTTCTCCTCTCAAAGCCGAAGTCTGCAGAATTGAAAATCCTGCGGAACTCGCAGGGAAAATTACCCGCAGGGCAGAGCCGATTCCCCGAAAATTTTCAAAAGAACTTACGCTTCTCGGCACTATTGCCGATTCTTCTTTTACCGGTACGGACAACGGCATTGCATCCGACTATAAAGTGAACTTAAAGGGAAGGTTGCGGGACGCCTCTACGCTGATTGAAATCTTTGCGCTGGAATGGGGTGAGTGGCCGAATCGGATTCCCGGATGGGGCATGGCGGATAAAGAAACGATTGCCGCTCTGATGCCGCTTCGCGTTGCAGTATTTTCCGCACTGAATCGAGATGCAGAGGTTGCGGCCTATAAGGGTTCTGCTCTGGCTGAAAAAATTATTTCTTCTCTGGAGTCCGGCAAAAAGTACACCTATATTGTCGGACACGATACAAACCTTTCAAACCTCGGAGCTCTGTTTGAATTGAACTGGAAGCTGCCGGGGAGGGCCGTCAATGAAAATGTAGCGGGCGGCTATCTGACCTTTGTAAAGACAAGTCTGAGAGAAAAGGAAAATATCCGCATCTTCTACAGCGCACTGTCGAGCGATCAAATGCATGCAGAGAACGTGACTGAGCCGGCGGTTACTTCCGAAGTTATTCCTTCTTCTGTCGAATTCCGCGAGTGGACGCAACGCGCCCGCAGTCGTCTGATCGAGCGGTGTATCAGTTCCGATCTTTAATGTGAGACAAGTTTGAGGCCGATGATAGAGGCAATGAGCGTGCCGAGGAAAAAGAGGCGCGCTATTCCTGCGGGTTCCTTAAACCAGATAATTCCGACAACTACCGTACCGATAGCACCGATTCCGGTCCATACCGCATAAGCCGTTCCGAGCGGAAGTGTCTGCGTTGCCTTGGCGAGCAGTCCCATGCTGAGGCAGGCACAGACGATGAATGCCGCAATCCAAAGTGCGAGTGTCATACCTTCGGCATCTTTACATTTGCCGAGGCAGCTGGTCATAGCGACTTCAAAAGCACCGGCGATCAACAGAATAATCCAAGCCATAGTATTCCTCCGAGCCGGTGATTCTACTTTTTTAGGGGTTTTATTCCCGAAAACATCCCATAAATTGTCTCTAAATCAATAAAGTTAACGAGAATCATTCCTATTACAAATAAAAATGAGTATCATTCGGGTGTTTATTTAATTGATAATGATTATCGTTGCGATAATTTTTGCAATGAAGGAGTTGAGAAAAATGCGTCCTCGCGGTCTTTACATGCGTCTTTCCGAATTGGAGACCGGTATTGCTGCCAAAGTTATGAAGCTCGGTCTGCTTGAGGATGCAGATGTTCAGCGGTTGCGTCAGCTCGGTTTGAACGTGGGTTCCGCGGTGGAAGTCATTTCAAACAATACGAACGGTCCGTTGCTTCTCAAGATCGGCGACGCACGCATTGCCGCCAACAGAGAGGTTTGCTCCCAGGTCAAAGTCATTGTCGCCCAATAATTTTCAAAGAGAATTTGAGATGTTGTTAAAGGAATTCACACCCGGACAGAACGGTAAGGTCGTCTCCTTCAAGCCGGGTAACAGCGAATATCGTAAGCGCCTTTTCTCGCTGGGCGTACTTCCGGGCACTACCTTCGAAGTCACCCGTGTCGCTCCGCTCGGTGACCCCGTAGAAATCAAGATCCGCGGATCCTACATCAGCGTTCGTAAAGACGAAATCGAACTTATCAACGTAGAACGAATCTAATCGGAGTTATCGGATGTCTATCAAAAATACGGTATGCGTTGTCGGTAATCCTAACTGCGGTAAGACCACGCTTTTTAATGCACTGACAGGTTCTCATCAGTCCGTCGGTAACTGGGCCGGCGTTACAGTTGAAAAAATCGTCGGTTCTTTCAAGGTTAAGCAGCGCGACGTTACGCTCGTCGACCTTCCGGGTATTTATTCCCTGCAGCCGTCTTCTGCTTCGAGCGAAGACGAACGTATTGCACGCGACTATATCCTTCAGAACGAAGCAGAACTCGTCATCAACATCGTCGACGCTTCCAATCTCGAACGCAATCTCTATCTGACAGCTCAGCTGATCGAAATGCAGGTTCCGATGCTTGTTGTCGTCAACATGCTCGACGTTGCCAAGTCTCATCAGATCGATATCAATATCGAAGCTTTGAGCAAGGCTCTTGACTGCCCGGTTGTCGGTATCGTTGCTTCCAGAGAAGAAGGTATCGATAAGCTCAACGAAGCGATCGATGCTGCGCTTACCACACCGAAGGTGCCGCGTAATCCCATCGTTTTCGATGAAGAAATCACCAAGACAATCGCGTCTGTATCCGAACAGCTCAAGCGTCAGAACGTTCGGAAGTCCGAATGGATTGCCGAACAGATTCTTGAAGGCGACAAAGCTATCGCAGCTTTCTTGAAGGGAGCTGATCTCTCTAAGATCGAAAAGGAAGTTGCCGCACTCGACCGTAAGTACGAAGGCGACCTCGACATGGCTATCGCCGACGTCCGCTATACATTCGTCTCTCAGGTTGCTGCCGAAGGTATCCGTCGTCTCGGCGATACAAGCCGCACTATGACCGATAAGATCGACCGTGTTGTTCTGCACCGCTGGCTCGGTATTCCGATCTTCCTTGCAGTGATGTATCTGATGTTTGTCTTCTCGATCAACATCGGTTCTGCATTCATCGATTTCTTCGATATTTTGGTAGGCGGCATTTTTGTCGACGGTCTAGGCGAACTGCTTATGTCAGCAGGATGCCCGGAATGGCTTAAGACCATCATTGCCGACGGTATCGGCGGCGGTATTCAGTGCGTTGCCACATTTATTCCGGTCATCGCCTGTCTCTTCCTCGTTCTTTCTTTCCTTGAAGATTCCGGCTACATGGCCCGTGCTGCTTTTGTGATGGACCGTCTGATGCGTGCTCTCGGTCTGCCGGGCAAGTCCTTTGTTCCGCTGATCGTCGGTTTCGGCTGCGGCGTACCGGCCATTATGGCTACCCGTACGATGGAAAAGAAGGGTGACCGCATCACTACAGTACTGATGGCTCCGTTCATGAGCTGCGGTGCAAGACTGCCGGTTTATGTTCTCTTTGCCACAGCTTTCTGGCCGACAAACGGTCAGAACCTTGTGTTCGCCCTTTATGTGATCGGTATCGTCGTTGCGATTCTCACCGGTTTCATGCTCAAGAGAACAGCTCTCAGAGGTGAAGTCAGTGCCTTCGTGATGGAAATTCCGCCGTATCACCTGCCGACATTCAAGAACCTCATGCTTCGTACATGGGACCGCTTAAAGAGCTTCATCTTTCGCGCCGGTAAAGTTATTGTTGCTCTGGTTGCTGTGATCGCTTTCCTGAACTCTCTCGGTACAGACGGCTCCTTCGGTAACGAAGATACCGATAAGTCCGTTCTTTCCGAAATCGGTAAGACAATCGTTCCGGTTTTCCAGCCGATGGGTGTTGCCGAAGAAAACTGGCCGGCTGCTGTCGGTGTGTTCACCGGTATCCTGGCTAAAGAAGCTGTGGTCGGTACACTTGACTCCCTCTACGGCACAATGGGCGCCAAGGATGAAGCTGCCGAAGGCGGCGACGGTGAAGGCGAAGCAGCTGCCGAAGAGGAAGAAGGTTTCAGCCTTGCCTCTACATTCGGTGAAGCTGTCGGTTCTATCAAGGACAACTTTGCCGACCTCGGTTCCGCTCTGACCGACCCGCTCGGTATCACTGTCGGCGACCTCTCCAACATGGAAGAACAGGCTGAAGAACAGGAAGTTTCCGAAGGCACAATGCTCGCCATGCAGAAGCTCTTTGACGGTCAGCTCGGCGCCTTTGCCTACCTGCTGATGGTTCTTCTTTACCTGCCGTGCGGTGCCGCTATGGGTGCTGTCTATCGTGAAACAGGTGCAGGTTGGTCTATCTTTACCGCTCTTTGGACAACAGTTGTCGGTTACAGTGCCGCAGTTATCGTCTATCAGGTCGGTACTTTCTCTCTGCATCCTGTTTACTCCGCATCCTGGATTGCTGCCTGCGTTGTCATGATCGCAGCCATCGTTGTCGGTCTCAGAATGGTCGGCCGCAAGGATGACGATATGCCTGAACTCGCACTTCAGAGTAAGTAATCCGAAGAAGGTATAACCCTTCCGCTAGGAGACTTTGCCGGCGCCGATGAAAAGGCGTCGTGCAAAGTCTTTTTTTTGCAAATTGATTCGTTGATCGTAGAGAGCTTGTACGTGTAGGATCGACGATCAAAATTTTTGTTTTGGGGAATTTATTTTGGAAAAATTACAGACCGTACCTGTTTTGAAATGGGTCGGCGGTAAAAGGCAGCTATTGGAGGCTTTTGCTCCGTTGTTGCCCGAAAAAATACCGTCGTATTGCGAACCTTTCTTTGGGGGGGGGGCTGTCTTATTTAGCCTTCAGCCGCATAAAGCACACATCAATGATATTAATAATGAATTGATACAGTGCTACTGCACGATTAGAGATTGTGTTGATGAACTAATTGATGAGCTTCGTAAGTATAGAAACGAAGCTGATTTTTTTTACTCGGTCCGTAATTTGGACAGGGATCGCGCTAAGTACGAATCCCTATCCAATATTGAAAGGGCTGCCAGACTTCTTTATTTAAATAAAACTTGCTATAGCGGGCTTTACCGTGTGAATAGTGCAGGAGAATTTAATACTCCGTTCGGCAAGTACAAAAATCCCAATATTGTTAACGAGCAAGCTTTGAGGGCGGTAAGTCAGTACTTCAATGCTGCCGATATTACTTTTACTTCTACCGATTATTCTGAAGTTCTTCGGAACGTAGGAAAAGATACATTTGTGTATCTGGATCCTCCGTACGATCCAATCTCTACAACAGCAAACTTTACAAGTTATTCGAAAGAGGGCTTTGGCAAAGAAGAGCAGATCCGACTTCGAGAGTGCTGTGACGAGCTTAATTCTCGCGGAATTCGCTTCATGCTGTCGAACTCTGCAACGCCGTTCATCAAAGAACAGTATTCCCACTACAACCAGACCATTGTTTTTGCCAAGCGAGCGATCAATTCAGTAGGTACAAAACGTGGCAAGGTCGACGAAATTGTGATTCGAAATTATGACTAAGAATGACATTGCGTGGACAAAGCTGTTCGAAAAGTACGATGTGCTGAATGAGATCGAAAAGAACGGAATATTCAAAATATCTGCAAATGCTATTAGAGAATTTCGTGAACCTAGATTGATGGCGAAATTCGACCATCACATTCAGCTGCCTAAGCTATTTTCGGAACATAAACTGTCCATTCTTCCTGTGAGCAGAGGTGAATATGCGATCTCGCATTTCGACGCATATCACGTGTTTGAGAGTCAGGAGAGCAAGATCGAAAGAGTTGCGTTTCCAAGTTTCCTGGAAAGTTTGTCGCCGGAATTTATTACAAGTGAAGCCGTAGCTCTTAACTTTGCTCACGCTTCCGGAATTTTTTGTGATTTTTTAGGAGAGCAAGAACTATATCCGACTATTTACGGTCGAATGGGTACAGGTAAGTTTTCTTTTCACATAAATAGCTGCAAAGAAAAAAACTTTGGTTACGAAATTGCTGTAGATAGTTCTCAACTTGAGATTGATGCGGCCTATGAAGGAGCTGATTGTTTTGCCGTTTTTGAAGCTAAAAACGAATTAGCTCCAGATTTCTTAGTACGGCAGTTGTATTACCCGTTCCGCTTGTGGAACGACCGACTTAATAAGGTTGTTCGGCCCGTATTTTTGATTTATTCGAACGGGATATTCAGGTTGTTTGAGTATGAGTTTCCAGATGCTTATAACTACAGCTCAATTCGCCTGCTTAAGCAAAAGAATTACTCTTTTGAAGACACGATAATTACAGAATCTGAAATCTGGAGATTATTGGAAAGGGCAGAAATTGTTCGCGAACCAGAGATGCCATTTCCTCAGGCCGATTCATTTAAGAGGGTAATTGACTTATGTAGTCTTGCCCGGAATGGAGGGCTAAGTAAGAGTTTTATTACGGAACATTACGCGTTCGATGCGCGGCAGACTGATTATTACAGTAATGCAGCAATCTATCTAAATTTATTGGAGAAGGTTCGCAAGCACGATGAAACTTGGTACTACCTGACCGATATTGGACGAGAAACGATCAATTTAGGCTATAAAGACAGGCAACTTCGTTTGTGTAAACAGATTCTTGAACACAAGGTATTTCAACAGGCGGTACGTTGTTGGTTTTCAAAAGGGGAAATTCCTACGAAGCAGGAATTAGTGGAAATAATGAAGACCTGTGAGCTCTATAACGT
>CAZNBL010000010.1:0-37320 GCA_964571375.1 uncultured Burkholderiaceae bacterium | reverse complement strand
TCTTTGCACCCGGCGTCGAAACTCTCAATACACGCTTCATTCATTTTATTCATGCAAATGAAGCATTGACCGAACAGGAAACTGCATCCCTCAATGCAATCCTGACTTACGGCGAAGAAGCCCTGACCGTTCCGAATGCAGAAAGATTCCTGGTTGTACCGCGACTCGGTACTATCTCTCCCTGGGCATCCAAGGCTACCGATATCGTAAGAAACTGCGGTCTGACCAAAGTTCTTCGTGTCGAACGCGGTACATGCTACGAGTTCGTACTCAGAAGCGGCACTTCTCTTTCCGAAGAACAGCGCGCTGAAATCCGTTCTGTGATTCACGACCGCATGACTGAAAGTGTTGTGGATGCCGATATCGATCCCGAAGTTATCTTCGGCGAAGCCGTCGGTCAGCCGATGCAGACAGTGCCGCTGATGACAGAAGGCAAGGCAGCTCTTGAAAAAGCTAATGTAACGCTCGGCCTGGCTTTAAGTGCCGATGAAATCGACTACCTCGTCAATGCGTTTAATGAACTTAAGCGCGATCCGACCGATGTCGAACTCATGATGTTTGCTCAGGCAAACTCCGAACACTGCCGTCACAAGATCTTCAATGCCAATTGGACAATCGACGGTAAGGATAAAGAAAACACACTCTTCGGCATGATCCGCGAAACTCATAAGGCTCATCCCGAAGGAACGATTGTCGCTTACGCCGACAACGCCGCTATTTTCGAAGGTACCGATGTTGCAAGACTCTGCGTTAAGGATGCAGAAAACGCTCACGACGGCGGCCGTGAATTCTTCTACGAAGAGCAGAAGACTCACTCGGTATTCAAGGTTGAAACTCATAACCACCCGACCGCAATTTCCCCGTTCCCGGGCGCCTCTACCGGTGCCGGCGGTGAAATCCGAGACGAAGGTGCCACAGGTCGCGGCGCCCGTCCGAAGGCAGGTCTTACAGGCTTTACGGTTTCTGCTCTGCGCATTCCGGGATACGAGCAGAAGTGGGAAAACGATACCGATGTTGCTGCAGCTGACGGCGAAAATCAGTCGGTTTACGGCAATCCCGACCGTCTTGCCACTCCGCTTGAAATCATGACCGACGGCCCCTTGGGCGGCGCTGCATTCAACAATGAATTCGGCCGTCCGAATATCCTCGGTTATTTCCGTTCTTTTGAAGCCAACGTCGGCGGCAAGCGTTTCGGTTATCACAAGCCGATCATGCTCGCAGGCGGTATCGGCAATATCCGCGACGATCAGACTCATAAGGCAGGTTTGCCGACAGGTACTTATCTCGTTGTACTCGGCGGTCCGGGTATGCGTATCGGTATCGGCGGCGGTGCAGCTTCTTCGATGAGTTCCGGTGCCAACAGTGCCGATCTTGACTTTGCCAGCGTTCAGCGCGGCAATCCGGAAATGGAACGCCGTGCTCAGGAAGTAATCGACCGTTGCTGGGCCGAAGGCGTCAATAATCCGATTCTGGCAATTCACGATATCGGCGCAGGCGGTCTTTCCAACGCTATGCCTGAACTGGCCGATATTTCCGGTAAGGGTGCCAAGCTCGATCTGAATAAGGTCCCGGTTGAGGAATCCGGTATGAGCCCGCTGGAAATCTGGTGTAATGAATCTCAGGAACGCTATTCCCTCGCAATCGATCCTGACAAGCTCGAACAGTTTGAAGAATTCTGCCGCCGCGAACGTTGCCCGTATGCCGTTCTCGGTCAGATCAGTGCCGACGATAATCTTGAAGTTAAGAGCACCGAAGAAGAGGTCAATGCAGTCGATATGCCGATGAGCGTTCTGCTCGGCAAGACTCCGAAGATGCACCGTGTGGTTGAACACAAGGCTATGCCGGAGATGGTCGCCGATGAAGAAGCAGACTTTAAGACCTGTGTATTCGATGTACTGAAGCACCCGACTGTCGCCAATAAGAAGTTCCTTATTACGATCGGCGACCGCACGGTCGGCGGTTTGGTTGTCCGTGATCAGATGGTAGGCCCCTGGCAGGTTCCGGTAGCCGATGCCGGCATTACAGCTCTGAGTTTCGGCTCTACCGAGGGTGAAGCAATGGCTATCGGCGAACGCACTCCGATCGCTGTTTCCAACGCTGCAGCTGCTACCCGTATTGCCGTCGGTGAAGCTCTTACCAACCTGGTGAGTGCCAACGTTAATCTCGACCGCGTCATCCTGTCTGCCAACTGGATGGGTGCATGCGGTGCCGAAGGTCAGGACGCCAACCTCTACGATGCTGTCGAAGCTGCCAGCAAGCTCTGCCGTGAACTCGGTGTGAGCATTCCTGTCGGCAAGGACTCCTTGTCCATGCAGACTTCCTGGGATGAAAACGGCGAAAAGAAGAACGTTGTCTCTCCGGTTTCTCTGGTTGTTTCCGCAGCCGCTCCGGTCGAAGATGTTCACCGCAACAACCTGACTCCGGAAATGAAGACCGATTCGACTGACAACACTCTGTTGCTCATCGACCTCGGCCGCGGCAAGAATCGTCTCGGCGGTTCCATTTACTCCCAGGTCACGCAGCGTTTCGACTCGATCACTCCGGACGTCGACGATGCACGCGTGCTGAAGGAATACCTCAAGCTCATCCGTAAGCTCACGGCTTCCGGCGCCATTTTGGCTTACCACGACCGAAGCGACGGCGGTCTGCTCGCCACACTTTGCGAAATGATGTTCGCAAGCCGTGTCGGTATCGAGGTGATGGCCGATGCTCTGACGCTCGGCGGCAGATCTCTGAATTCCGCATTCTTCAATGAAGAACTCGGTGGCGTTATTCAGGTGGCTCAGGGCCGCAGCAACGAAGTTTCCAAGGCATTCGAAGCAGCCGGACTCGGCGATTGCATCTACTATCTCGGCAGCATCAGCCCGGATGACAACCTGACGGTTTATCAGAAGAACGAGTGTGTCTTCTGCGCTTCCCGCACAGAACTGCAGCAGGCCTGGAGCGAAGTCAGCTGGCAGATCGCACGTCTCAGAGATAATCCGGCATGTGCCGACAGCGAATACAACCTGATTGCCGACCGTTCCGACCGCGGTCTGGTGATGTCTCCTACGTTCGATCCTGAAGAACTGATCATCGCTCCGTACGTCAATACCGGCGTGAAGCCGAAGGTCGCAATCCTTCGCGAACAGGGCGTCAACAGCCAGAATGAAATGGCAAGTGCCTTCATTCAGGCCGGCTTCGATGCGCGTGACGTTCACATGACCGACCTTCTCGAAGGTCGTGTGGATCTTGCCGAATTCGTCGGTCTTGCAGCCTGCGGCGGCTTCTCCTACGGTGACGTACTCGGTGCCGGCGGCGGTTGGGCCAAGACAATTCTGCACAACTACCGTCTGAGCCAGATGTTCAGCCGCTTCTTTGCCAACCCGACAACCTTCACACTCGGTGTTTGCAACGGCTGTCAGATGGTTTCTCAGCTCAAGGCTCTGATCCCGGGTGCTGAGTATTGGCCGTCGTTCGAACGCAACCTTTCCGAACAGTTCGAAGCACGTCTGGTCAATGTGAAGATTGCCGACTCTCCGTCCATCTTCTTTAAGGATATGGCCGGTTCTGCAATGCCGATCGTGAACTCTCACGGCGAAGGCCGCGCATTCTGGATCAATCCGCAGGACGAACATAAGGCAATTGTTGCTGCTAACTTTGTCGACTCTGCTCAGAATCCGACAGAGGTTTATCCGCTCAATCCGAACGGTTCTCACGAAGGCAAGACATCGTTTACAACGCCTGACGGCCGCGCAACGATCATCATGCCGCATCCGGAAAGAAGCTGGCTCGCCTCTCAGCTCTCCTGGCGTTCTTCCCACCTGCAGAAGCATTCTCCGTGGGCAAGAATTTTCCAGAACGCACGAGTTTGGGTCGGCTGATAAGGCCGCATAAAACGGTCCGTATGACAGGCAGCCGAAGGATCGGGGATAATGGGTCCCGGCTGCCGCAGACGGATTGAAATTCATGCAGATCAGGCGCAAGCGGAACATTTTCCGATGCGCCTGTTTTTTTTAGATAACTACGGCAGGACTGCAATTTTTCTTCGTCCGCGGGTAATATTCGGCTGACGAGTTAAGGAAACACTATGACTGAAGCAATTAATGAAAGTTCATTCCAGATCGCTCTGGTAAATCATCGTCCTTCGGAAAAGCACAGCTTTGACTGGCTCGGCTTTTCTCCGGCCGCTGTTACCAAGCCGCAGGATCTGCCGTATTACCTGGTTTTCGGTGCTATCGACGAAGAAGCTTTCCGTCTGACAGACGAAGGTTGGTCCGCTGCATGGGCCAATCCGCAGACAAAGAGCCGTATTCTGCTTACCTGGAACCGCAAGACCGAACGCTATACCGTCTCTCAGACATGGCACGGCGTTGAAGGTTCTGTGAGCGACGCTCCCGCCGACACACCGCTTAACGATGTACTGGCCGGTCTCTACATCAAGAGCTTCCCGCCGGCATGGGAAGAAGAAGCAAAGGCTCACTTTGAAAAGCAGTATCAGACCAGCTGGATCAAGACTCCGTCCGATCTGTCTCTGTACTTCGGTGTGCCCGACGGCGTTTTCTACACTATCGTTCTGCCGGTTATGGTCAAGAACATCCGTAACGCCAAGAAGATTCTCGAGGATCTCGACAGAATCTCTCCGATCGACTACGGTTTCTTTGCAACTGCATGCCTGCTTGACCAGCGTGTTTACTATGAAATCGGCCGTGCTCCCGAATGGACATCCGATGTCGCTCAGGTACTCACACAGTCTCTCGGCGAAACCGGTCTGCTCCCGCTTGAAATTCCGAAGTACGAAGAAGAAAACGGCATCCGCAGCATCCGCCTCGACCGTTCGGTTATGGCACTTTGCATCTCGGTTCCGTTCGGCCAGCTCGAAGATATGCTTGCCCGCCTTGCAGAATCTCCGATTCCTGTGCTGACCAAGGCAGAGCCGCCGCACCGCCGCGAAACTCTCCCGATCATCGTTCCGGTCAATATCGGTGAAGACGCCAGAGCTCTGCGCATCGAAGACGAAGATCAGGGTATCGAAACCATCTATCAGTTCCTGCCGATGAAGCCGCTCGGCGAGCTGCTTTCTCTCGATTGCGAAAGCCAGATCGATGAACTGGAAAAGATGTCGGATTCCATGATTCAGCAGATTATGGAAGCTACCGCCGCTGCCGAAGGCGGCGAAGGTTAATCCGTAATCATTGTTTCGGTATCAAAGCCCCTGACGATTTATGTTGTCGGGGGTTTTGCTGTTTCTGCGCACTGAAGAGACTGCGTGCAATGAAGAGAGCGTGTGCATAATTTTTATGCAAGAATCTCTTCAAACAAACAAGGAGTTTGCTGTGAATTTTGCAGGCAAGATTCTTATCGCTATGCCGCAGTTGGAAGATCCCAACTTTGCCGGTACCGTGGTTTACATCATCAACCAGGATGACAAGGGTGTCAGCGGACTGGTGATCAACCGTCCGCTCGATATGCCGTTGAACCGAATTTTGGAAAAGTTCGACTACCAACCTGTTTTTGAAGATCCTCCGGTTTATTGGGGCGGTCCGGTTCAGTCCGAGCAGGGGATTGTTTTACATACGTCGGAGCAGACTTGGGATATTACCCGTACTGCGGACAGATACGTCAGTTACACACTGTCGACCGATGTGCTGCAGGCGGTTTCCGAGGGTGTCGGTCCCCGTAAATACCTTGCCTGCGTCGGCTATTCGGGATGGGATCCCGGTCAGCTCGAAGCTGAGATTGCAAATGATGCTTGGTTGGTCGGAAAGTCGTCGTACAAGCTGTTGTTCGATACACCGGCAGATCAGAAATACGATGAAGCTCTGCGCTCTCTCGGACTTGATCCGCTCATTTTTAAATCTACCGGAGGCAATGTCGGTCATGCCTGAAGCAAATATTGAAAAACTCGGCTCCGAGGCCGTTATTCTCGGTTTGGACTACGGTCTCAAGCGTATCGGTGTTGCGCTCGGCAACCTGCTGGTTTCCGAGGCAAGACCTTTGCAGATCATTCATTGGACAACCAATGATCAAAAGTGGCAGCAGTTGGCTTCGATTATTAAAAATTGGGAACCTGATGCTGTAGTTGTCGGCGTACCGTTTCATCCGGACGGTGCCCCGAACTCTATGACCGAGGTCTGTCGCAAGTTCGGCCGTCAGGTAGAAGGCCGTTACGGTCTGCCGGTTTTCTTTGAAGATGAGAGATTCTCTTCGGTCGACGCGGAAAGCGAATACGGCAACGATGACTACATTGACGATGAAGCGGCAAGCGTGATTCTTCAGCAGTGGTTTGAAAAAGCAAAAATCCAAAGAGGAAGCGCCCTCTGAGCGCAGAGAAGACAGGACACAGAAGATGAGTTCTATGGTCGGAGTTTGGCGTTTCGTCAGGGTGCTTTTTTACATCCTGCTGTGTATTTTCGTTGTTCGTATCAAGTTTCCGCAGGCTGACAGACCAACCCGCGGCCGACTGATTCGTTACCACAGCCGCCGCATTCTCGAGATGGCTGGTGTCTCTTTTACTTTTGTCGGCAAAGGTTTTGCCGACTCGTTTTTCGAGACGGGCTTAAGTGAAGGAAAAGGCGTGACAGTGATCTCCAATCACGTTTCGTGGTTGGATGTGTTTTCGCTTGATGCTGCGATTCCCGGCTGTTTTGTTGCGAAGGCCGACATCGCAAACTGGCCGTTCTTCGGTGTCATTGCCCGGGGAATCGGTACGCTCTTCATCGAGCGCGGCAGAAGAAGTTCCATTGTCAAAATCAACAGTGATATTTCCGAGGCTCTTGCGCGCGGAGAGACAGTTTCTGTCTTTGCAGAAGGTACGACAACCTACGGCAATGAATTGCTTCGCCTGAAGTCGAATCTGATGGCGCCGGCAGCATCCTTAGGGTCGACCGTTTTACCGGTAGTGCTCTTCTACAGTGCGGACGGGAAGCCGACCACACGTATGGCGTTCGCTGGCAATGTTCCTTTGGCACGAGCTCTTTGGGATACCGTGACGCTCAGGAATCCCTGCGTAACCGTTTACGCTCTGGAGGCGATCGAAACGGAAGGGATGGAGCGCAGGGAAATCGGAGAACTTTGCGAAAAACGTATGCGTGAAAAGCTGCGCGAACTCTGGGGAAGTGAATTCAAAGAGTTTGATCCGGAAGCCGAGAAAGCATTGCAGGCCGCCATTTCACGCGATAAAAATTAAGTTCGGCAACCGTCGGTCTGATAGAACTTGATGTCGGGGATACGGGCGGCAGTCAGTTTCTGCCCCCAGCAGCACCCGGTGTCGAGTGTCAGCAGATTGTTCCGGTTGAGCAAACCGCATGCAGACCAATGACCGCAGACAACACGAATGTCTGCGGTTTTTCTTCCCGGGTAGTCGAACCAGGGGATCAGTCCGGGATCGCCCTGATCGGGCGGATTGCTGCATTTGAGATCAATACTTCCGTCGGCATGAAGAAATCTTGTGCGGGCAAGAATGTTGAGGATAGCCCGAAGTCTCGGATATCCGGTCAGCTCTTCGGACCAGGGCGGTGTATTGCCGAAAATGTGGAAAATGGTTGTTTTCCAGTCGTCGCGATGCATGGCATCTTCAACTTCTTTTGCGCATGCGAGTGTTTTGGCGAGATCCCAGGACGGATGAACGCCGGCATGAACAAAGAGGGTGTTGTGTGTCGTGTATGCAAGCGGAAGGTGTCTTAACCATTCGATGAGCTCATCGGCATCATCGGCATCTAAAATTTCTTGCAGCGTGTCTTTTTCGGAAAAGGTGCGGGTGCCCGCCGCGACAGCAAGCAGGTGCATTTCGTGATTGCCGAGGATGTAGGTGGCTCGTTCTCCGAGGTTGCGGATAAAACGCAGGCATTCCAGGGAGTGTGAGCCTCGGTTGATTGCATCGCCGAGGAAGATGATGCGTGCATCTTCAGGCAGTTGTGCAATCAGTGCCTCAAGGCTCTTTAAACAGCCGTGGATGTCTCCTACCGCATAGACGTTATCAGCTCGCATTCGTTAAAATGTCACTCAAAATGAGTTAATTTGCCCTAAAAGCATATTATCTCCTATAAAAAAACCGACGTTTTTTTGGTGCATCCGAAATTCGGTACGCACCGGGGGTCGGCTGTTGTTTAACTATGATGAGAGAGGAGGAAACTGTCCGTCAGGTACTCGGTTCGGTCCGAATACTCCCGGCAGTTCGTCTATGAAACCTGTAAGAAAAGCCGTTTTTCCGGTAGCCGGTTTAGGTACCCGTTTTCTGCCTGCAACCAAGGCTATGCCGAAGGAAATGCTTCCGGTTGTCGATAAGCCCCTGATTCAGTATGCCGTTGAAGAAGCCGCAGCAGCAGGCATCACCGACATGATCTTTATTACCGGCCGCCACAAGAGAGCGATCGAAGATCATTTCGACAGCTCTCCGGAACTCGAAGCTGATCTTAAGAGCAAGGGCAAGGATGCATTGCTTGCCATCCTGCAGGACGTTGTACCTGCCGGTCTGAACTTCATCTTCATTCGTCAGCCGCAGCCGCTCGGTCTCGGTCACGCTGTTCTCTGTGCAGAACCGGTGGTCGGTGACGAACCGTTTGCCGTGATTCTGGCCGACGACTTGGTCGATGCACAGACTCCGGTCGTTAAGCAGCTTGCCGATGCCCGCGAACAGCAGGGCGGCGGCAACGTTCTGGCCGTTCAGACAGTACCGCGCGAAGAAACCGACAAGTACGGCATCGTTGAAGTAAACGATGAGTCGCTTGCGACCGCACGTATTGAATCTATCGTAGAAAAGCCGAAGCCCGATGTAGCTCCGTCCACTCAGGCTGTGATCGGCCGCTATGTGCTCGAGCCGTCCATCTTCGATGATCTGCGCAATATCGATCGCGGTGCCGGCGGCGAAATTCAGCTGACCGATGCGATTGCACGCGGTATCAGCCGTAAGCATCCGACCTTCTCCTGCCGCTATGAAGGCAAGCGCTTTGACTGCGGTTCCAAGCAGGGCTTCCTGCAGGCTACCGTGCACTACGCCCGCAAAGAAGGCTATGAAATCTAACCGATACGGTTGATTGAAAAATGGAAGGCATCAGCCTTCCATTTTTTTTGTCCTCATATCGGTGCGGGAAACAATTCTGCATTTTCGGGAAGGCTCATGATGAAGTTGTTATTTTTGGGAGAAGCACATCATGACAGACCTGAAGAACAATAATCTTAATGAATGTCAGGGGCCGAACCGTGTTGTACGGGATCTGATACTGCCGCTCGGAAAACACTACGAAGTAATGATCGGCTGGGGGATTTTCTGTCTGGTTCTCGGGACGGTGGCGCTTGTAATGCCGGCGGCGTTTTCAATCGGAGTGACGATCTTTGTCGGTGCGATGATGCTTGCAGGAGGTGCTACCGGACTCGCTCTCTTCTACAAGGTCAAAGGTTGGGCCGGGAAGACTGCATCAGTTCTTGGATCGTTGCTGACAGCTGCTGCCGGTGTTTTGATGATGATGCATCCTGTGGTCGGAACAGAAGCTCTGACGCTGTTTATTGCCTGTTATTTCATTTCTATCGGGCTTGTAAAACTTTGGCTTTCGCTTGCCAATACGGATGCTTCCGGATGGGGACTGATGCTCTTTTCTGCTTTGGTTTCAATGGCTCTCGGCGGATGTATTTTGTGGGGTTGGTACAAGAGCGCACCGTATATGCTCGGGCTCTTTGCGGCAATCGAACTGATTTTCGACGGGTGGGCAGCACTCATGGTCGGATTTGAAGTGAGACGCTGTGTAAAGAGCAAAGGAACAGGATCGTCAGATGTCAATAGCGGCTCCGATAGCGGCATCGGAAAAGAAATAGGGGTGCAACATTGATGCACCCCTATTTCTGAAACATTCAAGGCCGATCAGCCGGCATTGCGGATTTTCTTGATGACGTCCGACGTACTTCTTTGGTGATCGAAGGTAATCGTGACGACTTCACCGCCGTAGCTGTGAACGATCTTGGCTTCAGGCAGATCGCTGATCTTGTAGTCACCGCCTTTGACATAGATGTCGGGGCGGACTTTTTCAACGACGGCAAGCGGAACCTTATCTTCAAAAACCACCACGCAGGCGACGCTTTCAAGGGAGGCAAGGACGGCGGCGCGGTCGGTTTCGCAGTTAATGGGGCGGTCGTCGCCCTTACCGAGCATCTTGACGGATTTGTCGCTGTTGACGGCTACGACAAGGCTTTTGCCGAGAGAGGCTGCCTGCGCAAGGTATGTCACGTGACCGCGGTGCAGGATGTCGAACACACCGTTGGTCAGTACAACCGGGTGAGGGAGCTTTGCAACGGCTTCTTCGAGCTTGTCGAAAGCAACGATCTTCTTTTCGAAGTCGGGAGCAGGAAAGGATGTACTCATAAATTCACACTGGCTTCAAAGAGGTTGCGGGCGGTATCCGTACAGTCATCGCTGTTGTCGAGTTCTCGGCAACCGTCACTGCATACTAAGATGCGGCGGCCGATGCCGGCTGCGGCAGCTGCCTTCATATCGGAGGCTTTGTCGCCGATAAAGATGCTTTCGGACAGATCGATGTTGAGATCTTCGGCTGCGGCCAGAATCATGCCCGGTTTGGGTTTGCGGCAGCAGCATTCCAGAAGATATTTTTCGACAGCCTGCTTCGGATGGTGCGGGCAGAAGTAGATGCCGCTCAGGGGAGCGCCGGCATGATCGAAGCGGCCGGCAAGCCAAAAGGAAAGTTCTGCGAACTCATGTTCGGTGTACTTGCCGCGTCCGATACCGCTCTGATTGGTGATGATGACGATTTTGTAGCCCTTTTCTGCAAAAGCACGGGCGCCTTCGAGAGCGCCCTCTACAAAATCAAATTCACTTTTCAGATGAACGTAGGCGTAATCCATGTTGATTACGCCGTCACGGTCTAAAAATACCGCCTTCTGAGGTGTGTCGAAGGCGGTATGAAACAGCAGCTTACTGATCGCCATAACGCTTCAGGAGCTTGAGCATGTAGTCTCGAGTACCTTCCTGAACGGTCTTGAACTGAACGTCGCAGCCGGCGGCGCGCAGATTGGTCAGGTCGGCCTGTGTGAAAGCCTGATACTTGCCGACCAAAGACTGCGGGAAGGGAATGTATTCGATCTTGCCTGCAGCAACTGCCTCTTCGAGCGTGAGGGCTGTTTCGCCGTTGGCTTCGCGAAGTGTGTTGACGACAGTAAGAGAAACGTCGTTGAATTCCTGGGCTCGGCCGGTACCGCAGTTGTAGATGCCGGAAACGGGCTTATCCATGAAGTGCAGGTTAACGGCGACAACGTCTTCGACGTAAACGAAGTCACGCTTCTGAGCACCGTTGGCATAGCCGAGGCAGCCTTCGAAGAGTTTGACCTTGCCGTCTCTGCGGAATTCGTGGAACTGGTGGAAGGCTACGGAAGCCATGCGGCCCTTGTGCTGTTCCATCGGTCCGTAGACATTGAAGTAGCGAAGGCCGACGGCCGGTGCTCTCAGACCGTACTGCATTTCGCGACGCAGGACCTGATCGAAGAGGAATTTGGAGTAGCCGTAAACGTTGAGCGGACCTTCGTACTGCAGATCTTCCTTGAAGACTGTAGAGGCGCCGTATGTGGCGGCAGAAGAAGCATAGAAGAACGGAATGCGTTCTTCCTGACACCAGCGGAAGAGTTCGAGGGTGTAGCGGTAGTTGTTTTCCATCATGTAATGGCCGTCCTGTTCCATTGTGTCGGAACATGCACCCTGATGGAAGACTGCTGCCGGTTTGGCAATCTTTCTGCTCTTAACGAGTTCGAGGAAGTTGTTCTTGTCGAAGTAGTCGCTGATCTGGTTGGCAGAGAGGTTGACGAACTTCTCGGAGCGGGACAGGTTGTCGACCGCAATAATGTCTGTTTCACCTCTTTCGTTGAGGCCCTTGACGATGTTTGCACCGATTAAGCCGGCAGCTCCGGTAACTACAAATTGCATATCAATCCTTTAAATGGAATATCCGTTAGGAAAAAGTTCATCGTATGTGACGGTGGCCGTACCGACCTTGCCGACAACGATGCTGCCTGCCTTGTTGGCGCAGAGCACAGCGGTCTTCCAGTCTGCTCCGGCGGCAAGCATGGTGCCGAGAATAGCGATTACAGTATCGCCGGCGCCGGAGACGTCGAAGACTTCGCGGGCCTGAGCCGGTACCGACCAGGCGCCGTCATCGTCAAAAAGCGTCATACCTTCTTCGCTGCGGGTAAGAAGAATCTTTTCAAGATTCAGTTCGCGGCGAAGATTCTGGGCGCGGTTGAAGAGATCTTCTTCGCTCGACCAGGAACCGACGACCTGTGCAAGTTCGTTGCGGTTCGGAGTGATAACTGTTGCGTTCTTGTACTTCGAATAGTTGTCGCCCTTCGGGTCGATCAGGATGCGTTTACCCTGAGCTCGGCCCTGAGCAATCATGTTGGCGATACGCTCGAGACCGCCTTTGCCGTAGTCGGAGAGGATGACGACGTCATGCTCGGGCAACAGGGCGGAGAAACGGTTGTCGTGATGGTCGAGAGCAGAACCGTCCGGTGAAGATTCGAAGTCGGTACGGACCATCTGCTGATTGCGGGCCAGGATGCGCAGCTTCAATGTTGTGGCTACGCCGCGGGTGCGCGACAGGCAGGGACGTACACGTGCTTCTTCAAGAAGAGAAAACAACTTGTTGCCGGCTTCGTCGTCGCCGATCATAGCTAAAAGAGAGGTTTTTGCGCCGAGAGATGCTGCGTTGCGCGCAACGTTGGCTGCACCGCCGAGACGGTCTTCTGTGCGGGTTACGCGTACAACGGGGACCGGAGCTTCCGGAGAGATTCGATTGGCGTCTCCGAACCAATAACGGTCCAGCATGGCGTCGCCCACGACGAGGACGGATGCCTGCTCAATAGGACTGAGTGTTTCGTTGTCCATGGTGATTTCGCTTTAAGTCAATTCTTTAATTTTACCGTCCTGAAGAAGAAAGTTGGTTAAAGTTGTTTGCCATCGTTAAAATTGCGCTGACTCTATTGAATTTTCAGGCAGGGCAAAATTTATGAACGCAACGATTTCTCCGTCTATTTTCAAGGCCTACGACATCCGCGGTGTCGTTGATAAGACACTCACCGAAGAGGCATGTACGCTGATCGGTCAGGCTCTCGGTACAAAGGCCCGTGAACTCGGCGTCAGCAAGATCTGCGTCGGCAGAGACGGTCGTCTTACCGGTCCGAGACTGCAGAAGGCCCTGACAGCCGGTATCTGCAAGGCAGGTATCGATGTTATCGATATCGGTTCTGTTGCAACACCGATCCTTTACTTTGCTACCAAGCAGCTTAATACCGGTAGCGGCGTTGCTATTACAGGTAGCCACAATCCTCCCGAATACAACGGTCTGAAGATGATGCTCAACGGCACTACGCTTTACGGCGACGGTATTCAGGAGTTGCTCTCCATGATTCAGAGCGGCAATCTTTATACAGCCGAAACCGCAGGTACCTGTGAGCAGATCGACGTTGTTCCCGATTACCTCAAGGCAATCACAGACGACGTGAAGATCGCCCGTCCGATCAAGGTCGTGATGGATGCGGGCAACGGTGTTGCCGGTCCGAATGCCGTCGAGCTTTTCAAGCGTCTCGGCATTGAAGTCGAAGAGCTTTATACCGACATCGACGGTCATTTCCCGAACCACCATCCCGATCCTTCCAAGCCGGAAAACCTCGAAGATCTGAAGAAGGCTCTTCGCGAAGGCGATGCAGAAGTCGGCGTAGCTTTCGACGGTGACGGCGACCGACTCGGTGTTGTGACCAAGGACGGTGAAATTATTTTCCCGGACCGTCTGGTTATGCTCTTTGCCGACGATATTGTCTCCAAGAAGCAGGGTGCTGTCATCGTCTATGACGTTAAGTGCACACGTAATATTCAGCCGTTTGTCGAAAGCAGAGGCGGCAAGGGTGTGATCTCCCGCACCGGTCACTCTCTGATCAAGGCAAAGATGAAGGAGGTTCACGCCGACTTTGCCGGTGAAATGAGCGGACACATCTTCTTTAACGACCGCTGGCCCGGTTTTGACGACGGCGTTTATGCCGGTGCCCGTCTGCTTGAAGTATTGAGCCGCGCTGCGCATTCTGACGATATTCTCAAGAAGCTGCCGAATGCAATCTGCACTCCGGAACTTCAGATTCCGACAGCGGAAGGTGAAAACTTCACATTGGTCGAAGCTCTCCGAGCCAACGCAAAGTTTGACGACGCAGAAAATATTGTCACAATCGACGGTATCCGCGTGGAATGGGCGGACGGCTTTGCTCTGGCACGTCCCTCGAACACTACTCCGGTAGTCGTACTTCGCTTCGAAGCCGATACCGAAGAAGCGCTTAAGCGTATCCAGGCCCGATTCCGTGAGGAAATTCAGAAGGTTGCTCCCGCAGTCAACCTTCCTTTCTAAAAGGCGCGTGCAGTGAAGATTCTTTTGGTGAAAACAACCTCGATGGGGGACGTGGTTCACGCCCTTCCGGTGGTTCATGACATTAAATCGAGATTTCCTCAGGCCGAGATTCACTGGCTTGTCGAAGCTTCTTTTGCCGGTATCCCGCAGTCGTGCGGTGCTGTCGACAAGGTTCTGACCTGTCAGGTAAGGGCCTGGAGAAAGAAACTTTTTGCCAAAGAAACGAGAGTTGCCATCTCGGCGCTCTCAGCTGCTCTGAAGGCTGAGCGGTACGACGCAGTGATCGATCTGCAGGGGCTCCTTAAGAGCGTATTCCTTGCCAGAATGGCCGGCGTTGCTGTCAGCGGTTATGACTCCGCATCGATCAAAGAGCCTCTGGCATCGCGTTTCTATACGCATAAATTTACGGTTTCCCGAAAACTTCCGGCAATCGACCGTTGCAGAGCGCTTGCCGCTCAGGCTTTGGGTTATGAAATTCCGTCCGACGCTCCGAATTTCGGTATCGATCCGGCGGCTCAGAGCGGTAATACCGTTTTGTTTTTTGCCAATACGAGCCGTGATACCAAGCTTTGGCCCGAGACTAAGTGGATTGAACTCGGTAAAAAGGTTTGCGCGCTCGGCATGAATATTCTTCTTCCCTGGGGAAGCGAGGAAGAAAGACAGAGAGCAAACCGCCTTGCTCAGGGGATCGGTTCCGGTGCATCGGTTCCCGACAGAAAGAGTATCCGCGAGATGATCGAGCTTATTCGTACGAGCCGTGCGACGGTCGGTCTCGATACCGGTATGACGCATCTGAGCGCAGCTGTCGGCATTCCGACAGTCGGTATTTTCAGAGACTATCCGATCGAGCTTGTTCCGTTGGTCGGCAACGGACCGAAGGTCGGTCTCGGCGGTGTGGATTGCTGTCCTGAAGTTACGGAAGTTTATTCGGCATTGGAAAAGGTGATTCATGTACATTCCGCGTCCGATTTATAGTTGTCTGCTGTACGTTGCCGCACCGCTTGCCATGCTGTACCTGCTCAAGCGCGGCAAGAAGCAGCCTGAGTACAAAGAAAACTGGGACGAGCGTTTCGGTACGGCAACGTATCCGGCCCGCAGAAAAGGTCGTACGCGCGTTTGGATTCATGCAGTTTCTGTCGGTGAGACTCGTGCAGCCTTCCCTCTGATGGACGAGATTCTCGCCCGTTGGCCGAATGTCGATATTCTTCTGACCTGCATGACGCCGACAGGGCGCGATGTCGGCAGAAGTTACGAAAAGAAGTACGGTGCCAGAGTCGAACTGAGCTATCTGCCCTACGATACGCCGTACGCTGTTAAGAAATTTATTAAGGCAACCGAACCGTCGATCTGCCTTCTGATGGAAACAGAGGTCTGGCCGAACCTGACCTATATTGCCCGACAGATGGAGCTTCCGGTGCTTTTGGTCAACGGACGTCTTTCGGAAAAATCTCTGAATCAGGCTAAAAAACTTTCTTCTTTGCTTAAGCCTGCAATGCAGCGCCTGACCGTTACTCTCGCACAGAGTCAGGCGGATGCAGAGCGCCTTGCTCTGGCAGGTGCCGAGAATATTCAGATTACAGGCAACCTGAAATTTGATTTCACGCCGAACCATGCACAGGTTCAGACCGCATACGAACTCAAAAAGCAGGCGGAACGCCCCGTGATTCTTCTTGCCAGCACAAGAGAAGGCGAAGAGGAGATGTTCCTTGAAGCACTGCGCGAAAAGGCTGATGTTTTGTCCTCGGTCAATCCGCTTTTGCTGATGGTACCCCGTCATCCCCAGCGTTTCAATGATGTTGAGGGCATGATTAAGAAAGCCGGTTTCAGTGTCGAGCGACGATCGAATATCCGTGACTGGAAGCGTATTTTTTCCTCAGAAGGCCCTCAGATGGTACTCGGCGACAGCATGGGCGAAATGGGCTTTTATTACGGTTTGGCCGATGTTGCCGTGATGGGCGGCAGCTACGCTCCGTTCGGCTCTCAGAGCATGATCGAACCGTGCGCTGTCGGTGTGCCGACTGTTGTCGGTCCGAGCACATTTAATTTCGCTACGGCTGTAGCAGGAGCGGAAAAGAAGGGCGCTATTCTCCGTGCGGCGGATGCGGCCGAAGCATTGGTCCGTGCAGCCGAACTCCTGAATGATCCGCAGCAACGTAACGCCGTATCAGAAGCTGCCAAACACTTCTTTGAGCAGGAGCGCGGCGCAACTGAAAAAACGATGAAAGTCATCGAGAAAGTATTAAACGAGAAACATCATGAGCAATAAGACATACAGCATCCTTTCTATTGCCGGCGTCGATCCTTCGGGCGGCGCAGGTGTCTTTGCCGACGTCAAAGCAATGAGTGCTCTGGGCACGTATGCCTGCGGCGTGGTAACGGCCGTGACGGCACAGAATACTCAGGGCGTGACCGGTGTTCTGCCGATTCCGACTGATTTTGTTGTCAAACAGATCGATACGCTTTTCTCCGATGTGCATATCGATGCGGTCAAAATCGGCATGATCTTCGACAGCAATCTGATTAAGGCTGTTGCAGAACGTCTGCGTTACTGGCGTCCCCGCTATATCGTGCTTGATCCTGTGATGGTGGCTAAAAGCGGCGACAAACTTCTGACGGATAAGGCAATCGAAACCCTCAGAGAAGAACTTCTTCCGCTTGCAACGATCGTAACGCCGAACTTGCCGGAGGCACAGGCTCTTCTCGGTTCGATTGAAATTAATTCCGATCAGCTGATGGAAGCTGCTGCAATCGACCTTTGGAAGCTTAAGAAGAGAAACGGCTGGGTATATCTGAAGGGCGGCCATCGCGAAGGTATCGATTATTCCGAGGATATTCTCTATGACGGCAGAAAGATGATCCGTTTGCGTTCGGATCGTTTTGAAACGAAGAATACGCACGGCACCGGCTGTACGCTTTCTTCTGCTTTGGCCGCGCTGCTGCCGCAGTCTACGGATGTACCGATCGCAGCCCGTACAGCTAAGAACTACATTACGGAAGCCATCCGACACGCCGATGAAATCGAAGTCGGCCGCGGTCACGGACCGGTTCACCACTTCTACGATATGTGGAATCGATAAAAAAGAATATTTTTTTGTGATTCATACTGCCCGCTATCGAAAAAAAACGGTACGGGCAGTAATTTTTTTTGAATGTCTAAAAAATGCCTAAAACCCTTGAGACACAAGGGTTTTGGCGGGAAATTAGATGAGTGGGCGCTAAATTTTTTATCAATTGGCATACCGCATTTATGGTATTTGATGAAAAAAGCACTTGCCAACTCAAAATTCCTCCTATACAATTCGAATCCTCTTGTGGCGAATTAGCTCAGTCGGTTAGAGCAGAGGAATCATAATCCTTGTGTCCGGGGTTCGAGTCCCTGATTCGCCACCACCGAATTCCAAAGACCACCCTAAACGGGTGGTCTTTTTGCATGTGCGGTAGAAAACCGTATTTTTCACTTTGACTGCAAGCACCCGAGGCTTTCGGCCGCCAGGGTTTGCAAAGGCTTAAAGATGGCTGTTTACGCAATCGGCGATGTGCACGGATGTCTGAAAAGTCTCGATGCACTGCTTGAAACCCTTCCTTCCAAAGCAAAATATCTTTTTATCGGCGATACCATTAATCGCGGACCTCAGACACTTGATACGATCCGCAGGATCATGGATCTCGGAGACCGATGCGACGCCGTGCTCGGCAATCATGAAATTCATCTGCTCGGCGTGTATGCCGGTGTCCGTAAAATGAATCCGAGAGATACTATCGATCAGATTCTCGATGCCCCGGACTGTGACGACATCATTGACTGGATTCGAAACAAACCTCTCGCAATCGAAAAGAAAGGCTTTCTCTGCGTCCATGCGGCAACGCATTGGTCTTGGAGCTTAAGCGATTCTCTAGCCTATTCCAGAGAAGTGGAGAAGGTGCTGCAGGCCGACGATTGGAAAGACAATATCGGCAATCTTTTCGGCAAGGATCAGTGGAGCGAGGATGCCGAGGGTTGGGACCGTCTTCGCGGCATTACCAATGTATTCACCCGTACCCGCTACCTCAACAGCGACGGAACGATGGAGTATTCGGCCAAGCTTTCTCCGAAAGATACGGATCCGGCACTGATTCCCTGGTTTAAGTATCCGGGCAGAAAGACTGCAGACGTACCTGTCGTTTTCGGACATTGGTCCACGCTCGGTTCGGTTGAATGGAAGAATCTTCATTTCCTCGATACCGCCTGTATTTGGGGCGGCCGTCTCACAGCCGTCAAACTCAAGGAGCCGTCTGAGACAGTTTCGGTCAAGGCGCCCTTATACCTGTCCCCGAAGGCTGACTGAAGCAATATAATTTTTACTCATTGAAAAATAAGAATAAGTTCTGTTTTTCAATAAGCCATGACACATCCAACGGATGTATAGTTATCGACCTTTTGATTAACCGCCACCGGACATAAACCGTGAACGCGAAAAAATTCTATATCAAGACTTTCGGTTGCCAGATGAACGAATACGACTCTGGCAAGATTGCTGACCTCGTTAAGGATAAGGGCGAATACGAGCCCACCGACGATATCGAACAGGCTGATCTCGTCATTTTCAATACCTGCTCCATTCGTGAAAAGGCCCAGGAAAAGGTGTTTTCCGACCTCGGCCGAGTCAGAGAATTAAAGAAGCTCAAACCTGAAATGCGCATTGCCGTCGGCGGCTGTGTTGCCAGCCAGGAAGGTGCCAATATCGTGCGCCGAGCTCCGTACGTCGACGTTGTTTTCGGCCCGCAGACTCTGCACCGCCTGCCCGATCTGATGGCCAAGCGCAATGCCAGCGGCCGTCCTCAGGTTGATATCAGCTTCCCGGAAATCGAAAAGTTCGATCATCTGCCGGAGCCGCATGCCGAAGGTGCCACAGCATTCGTTTCCATCATGGAAGGCTGCAGCAAATACTGCTCCTACTGCGTGGTTCCGTATACCCGCGGCGAAGAAATTTCCCGTCCGATGAGCGATGTGCTTGTTGAAGTCATGCAACTTGCCGCTCAGTGTTGCCAGCCAGGAAGGTGCCAATATCGTGCGCCGAGCTCCGTACGTCGACGTTGTTTTCGGCCCGCAGACTCTGCACCGCCTGCCCGATCTGATGGCCAAGCGCAATGCCAGCGGCCGTCCTCAGGTTGATATCAGCTTCCCGGAAATCGAAAAGTTCGATCATCTGCCGGAGCCGCATGCCGAAGGTGCCACAGCATTCGTTTCCATCATGGAAGGCTGCAGCAAATACTGCTCCTACTGCGTGGTTCCGTATACCCGCGGCGAAGAAATTTCCCGTCCGATGAGCGATGTGCTTGTTGAAGTCATGCAACTTGCCGCTCAGGGTGTCAAGGAAGTGACTCTGCTCGGTCAGAACGTCAATGCATACCGCGGCGAAGGTCCCGACGGAGAAATCGCCGACTTTGCCATGCTGCTCGAATACGTTGCCGAAATCGACGGCATCGAACGTATCCGCTACACCACGTCGCATCCGACAGAATTCAGCAAGCGCCTGATCGAAGCCTACGGCACGATTCCGAAGCTTGCCAACCACGTACACCTTCCGGTTCAGGCCGGCAGCGACCGCGTACTTGCCGCAATGAAGCGCGGCTACACCGCACTCGAGTACAAGTCCATTATTCGTAAGCTTCGTGCCATTCGTCCGGATATCAGCATCGCAACCGACTTTATCGTCGGCTTTCCGACTGAAACAGCCGAAGACTTTGAAAAGACAATGGCTCTGATCGAAGACGTTAAATTCGATGCCAGCTTCTCCTTCGTTTACTCCAAGCGTCCCGGTACGCCGGCAGCCGAAATGCCGGACGATACACCGCAGGACGTGAAGCTCGAACGTCTGCAGAGACTGCAGAAGCTCAACACCGAGCACGCTCAGGAAATTTCCCAGCGCATGGTCGGCACAGTTCAGCGCGTTCTGGTTGTCGGCGAAGCCAAGAGAGGCGAAGGCTATCTGAGCGCCCGTACCGATAACAACCGTATCGTGACATTCAAGGGTGAAGAAGCTCTGATCGGTCAGATGATCAATGTCCGTATCACCGACGTTTATCCGCACACTCTCGGGGGCGAACTGGCATGAGCGGAAAAGAGCAGATGCGCAGCCAGTCTCTGACACTTGAAATCAACAATGCCGATCTGGCGAGCCTTGTGGGCCCGATGGACTCCAATCTCTCCCAAATCGAAGACAGTCTGAACGTTGAGATTTCCCGTCAGAGCAATCGTTTCCAGGTTAAGGGTGCAGTCGATCAGGTCAGATGCGCAATCCGCGCTCTGAGCGATCTTGCCGCGCTTGCTTCCCGTAAGAACAGCGATATCAGTCTCGAAGATATTCAGCTGTATCTGGCAGAAGGCAGCAGAGCCGATGCAGGGGAGCTCGTCGAAGAACCGACTCCCGAGCTTCAGACCAAGCGTAAGGGGCTGCAGGGCAGAACGCCGATGCAGCGTACTTACATCCGCAATATCCTGAATCACGACATCTCGTTCGGTATCGGCCCGGCCGGTACCGGCAAGACTTATCTTGCCGTTGCCGCAGCCGTCGATGCGTATGAGAGAGGTTCCGTCGAACGAATCGTACTGACCCGTCCTGCGGTTGAAGCCGGCGAAAAGCTCGGTTTTCTGCCCGGCGATCTGTCTCAGAAGGTCGACCCGTACCTGCGTCCGCTTTACGACGCACTCTTCGATCTGCTCGGCGCAGACCGCACGCAGCGACTTCTTGAAAAACAGCACATCGAGATCGCGCCGCTGGCTTATATGCGAGGCAGAACGTTAAACTCTTCTTTTGTCATTCTGGACGAAGCGCAGAACACGACTCCCGAACAGATGAAGATGTTTCTGACTCGTATCGGTTTCGGCTCCAAGGCCGTGATCACCGGCGACTCCACTCAGATTGACCTGCCGCGCGGACAGAGAAGCGGGCTGCTTGAGGCATCCCACATTCTTCACAATGTGCGCGGAATTTCGATGACTTATTTCACCGCCGCGGACGTCGTCAGACATCCTTTGGTGGCAAGGATTGTTGAAGCCTATGAAAAAGCAAGAAAAGACAGCTCCCAAGGAGCAGGTTCTGCAGATTAGTTTTCAGGGTGCTTCGCACTTTGAAGGTCTGCCTGCCCGCAAGACAATGGTGCGCTGGATCAAGCGTGCTCTGAAGACATCGGCATGCATGGCAGTACGCTTTGTCGGCGCTGAAGAAGGGCGTGAGCTCAATTGTCAGTTCCGCGGCAAGGATTACGCCACCAATGTGCTGACATTCGACTATATGCACGATCCGGTAGAGGCCGATCTGGTGATCTGCGTGCCGGTATTGATCCGCGAGGCCGAGGAGCAGAACAAGTCCTTTAAGGAACATCTGGCTCATCTTCTTGTGCACGGTACGCTCCATGCACAGGGGTATGACCATATGGATGACGAAGAAGCTGCAGAAATGGAGCAGGAAGAAACGACGGTGATTACCTCTCTCGGTTTCGAAGCTCCGTATCCGGATCGAAACTACAAAGTTTCGGAGCGGTACTAGCTTTCGTGTATGCTTGAATCTCCTCAATCAAGATTAAGTAGCAATGCAAGATTCTTCGGAAGGTCCTAAAAGCAAGTCATTTTTCGATAAATTGACCGATCGTCTGTTCCACGAGTTTCCCGAAAACAAAGAGGAACTGATCGAAAGGCTCCATGACGCGTACGGCCGCAAGCTTTTCAATGCAGATGCTCTGCATATGCTTGAAGGCGTCCTTGCCGTTTCGGAGCTCAGAGCCGATGACATCATGGTGCCCAGAGCACAGATGCGCGTGATCGATATTTCCGATGAGCCCAAGGATTGGATCCGTTATGCGATCCATTCCGGTCACTCCCGCTTCCCGGCAGTCGACGGCGATAAAGACAATGTGGTCGGTATTCTCCTTGCGAAGGATCTGTTGCGCTTATTTGAAAATCCGGACTACAAAATCCTCGAGCATCTGAGAGAACCGGTTTTTGTTCCCGAGAGCAAGCCGGTGGACATCCTGCTTAAGGAATTCCGCATGAAGCGCAATCACATGGCGCTTGTGGTCGATGAGTTCGGATCGATTTCCGGTCTGATTACGATCGAAGACGTTCTCGAAGAGATCGTCGGCGAAATCGACGACGAATACGATGTCGACGAAGCTGCCGGCAATATCGTATCGGTCAGTCCCGGAAAGTGGCGTGTCAAAGCCAAGACGCATATTGTCGATTTCAATGAGTTTTTCGGTACCCATTATTCGGATGACCGATATGAAAGTATCGGCGGTCTGATCAGCGATGAACTCGAACACGTGCCGATGGTCGGCGAGCAGGTTGATATCGAGGGTATGCGCTTTAAGGTTCTGAAAGCCGTTGCGCAGCAGGCTCAGCTCTTCTCGGTGGAAAAGTTGGCTGTTTCTTCTGCCGCTTCGGCCGAAGCAAAGAGCGAATAGTGAAAACAGTTTCTCTGCGTGTATTACTTCCCCTGGTACTCGGCGTGGTCCAGGGGATTGCCGTTTCATACAGTCTGGGCACTCTCCAGATTGTCTCTCTGGCAGTTTTTTTCCTTCTTCTTTCCCGTATTTCCGGTAAGGCTGCTTCTTTTACGGCCGGACTCTGCTTCGGTACCGGCTGGTTAAGCACGGCGCTCTACTGGCTCTACTACTCCATGCATCAGTACGGCGGCATTCCTCTGGTGCTGTCATTTGCGGCGGTAGTGCTTATCTCCGCATTTCTTGCACTGTCAACAGGTGTGGCGGCTGCCGCAGCCCGATTCTGGCGCGAGAAGTTTCAACTATCCGATGCCGTTTACCTTTTCTATGCGCTGGTGCCTTTTTGGACGCTGGCAGCTGCTTTCCGCAACGATGCTCTGACCGGGTTCGGCTGGGGAGGTGCGGCTTACGCTCATACCGATTCGCTTTTGTTTGAGTACGCCCCGCAGATCGGTTCGTTCGGCATCGATTTGCTCAGCTCTGTTGTCGCTGCATCTTTGGCAATGACACTGCTTCTGCTGTCCCGCAAGGCTTTCCGTTCCGCAGTTGTGGCGTTTTCAGTGACGTTGCTGATTTCGGCGGGCGGTTTTGCACTTGGGAAGCTCGAATACGGAGAGAGCGGAGGTGTGCTGTCTTTCCGTCTGATTCAGGGCGGTATCGCACAGAATGAAAAATTTTCTCCGATGGGAACAAGGCAGTCGTTTGAGCGATATCTTTCCGCAATGAACGAGCCCGGTCTGGAAGAAGGGCAGATCGTTGTGATGCCGGAGACTATTTTCCCGGTTCCTCTGACCCGTCTGCCGCAATCGATCAAAGAACGTTTTCTTGAAATCAACACAAAGCAGGCTCAGCCTGTGATTTACGGCGGATTTATCGAACCGGAACGCGCCCGCTACTACAACAGCGCGGTCTTTATCGACCCTGAGCACCGCGAGCACTTCTATCTCAAGCGTCATTTGGTGCCTTTCGGCGAATATGTGCCGCCCGGCTTCCGCTGGTTTGTCGATGCACTCGGTATTCCGATGGCCGATCAACAGGCAGGAGACCGTATTCAGCAGCCGTTTGAGATCAACGGTGAAGCAATCGGCGTCACTCTTTGCTACGAAGATCTGTTCCCGCGGGAGATGGCTGCCTGGTGGAATGTAGAGAAGGCGCCCGGTGTATTCGTCAACCTTTCGAACCTGGCCTGGTTCGGCGACACAAGAGCAGGTGAACAACATCTGGCGATTGCCCGTATGAGAGCCAAGGAATTTGCCCGTCCCATGGTTCGGGCAACCAATACCGGCGTAACCTGTGCGATCGATCACAGAGGTCGCGTCACTCAGGTGCTTCCCCTGATGAAGCCCGGGTATTTAGATGTTAAAGTCGAGACACGCCGTGGAGAAGTGACGCCTTATACGCGAAACGGTGATTTCCAAATTCTGCTTTTTTGTCTGATTCTCATCGCATTAGGTGCGTTAAGAATTCAAAAGAAGCGATCTAACGGCTAAAATAACGAGATTATTCTGCGCGGAATCGCGCTTAAACCCGTACATTCAGAACTATGCTTACTTTTCAAGAAGTCATTCTGCGTTTGCAGGAATATTGGAACAAACAAGGCTGTGCCCTTCTGCAGCCGATCGATATTGAAGTCGGCGCCGGTACTTCGCATACTGCGACATTTTTGCGTGCTTTAGGCCCCGAACCCTGGCGTGCTGCTTATGTTCAGCCGTCCCGTCGTCCTAAGGATGCCCGCTACGGCGAAAACCCCAACCGTCTTCACCAGCACCATCAGTTCCAGGTGGTTCTGAAGCCGGCTCCGACAGACATCGTTGACCGTTATCTCGGTTCTCTGCGTGCTCTCGGTATCGACACCGAAGTCAACGATATCCGCTTCGTAGAAGATAACTGGGAAAACCCGACGCTCGGCGCCTGGGGTCTCGGCTGGGAAGTCTGGATGAACGGTATGGAAGTGACTCAGTTCACATACTTCCAGCAGGTCGGCGGTCTCGAATGCAAGCCGATCACCGGTGAAATCACATACGGTCTGGAACGTCTCTGCATGTATCTGCAGAACTGCGATAACGTCTTCGACCTGGTATTTACACGTTGGCACGACGCTCAGGGCGAACACGTCCTCAAGTACGGTGACGTATTCCACCAGAACGAAGTCGAACAGAGCCACTACAACTTCGAAGCCAGCGATCCCGCTCTTCTTCTCAAGCAGTTCGACTACTTTGAGAGCGAAGCTAAGCGCATGATGGATCTGCAGCTTGCTCTTCCTGCTTACGAAATGGTTCTTAAGGCAGGTCACACATTCAACCTGCTTGACGCTCACGGCGCCATCAGCGTTACGGAACGTGCTCAGTACATCGGCCGTATCCGTCAGATTTCCCGTGCAGTCGCACAGAGCTACTACGACTCCCGTGAACGTTTAGGTTTCCCGATGTGCAACTCTGAGGCCAAGAAAGGAGAATAAGAAATGGCTAGCTTGTTAGTTGAAATTCAGACAGAAGAGCTCCCGCCGAAGGCCCTCAGCACTCTGGCAAATGCATTTGCAGACCTGATTGCACAGAATCTTCGCCGTCAGGGTTTCCTGCACAACGATTCCATCGTGACTCCGTTCGGTTCTCCGAGACGTCTTGCCGTTCACATCACCGATGTGTTCGCACAGTCTCCCGACGTTGAATTCAAGCAGCGTCTGGTTCCGGTTCGCGTCGGTCTCGATGCCGAAGGCAAGCCGACACCCGCACTCGTCAAGAAGATGCAGGCTCTCGGCATCCACGCCGATGCAAGCGAACTGAAGGTTGTTAACGACGGCAAGCAGGATCAGCTCGTATACGAAGGCGTTAAGCCCGGTTACGGTATTGAAAAGGGTCTTCAGACAGCTCTCGACGAAGCAGTCAAGGGTATGCCGATTCCCAAGGTGATGAGCTACCAGCTTGAAAACGGCGAAACAGTTCAGTTTGTCCGTCCGGTCAAGCACCTCATCGCTCTTCTCGACAGCATGGTTCTTGACGTTGAACTCTTCGGCCTGAAGGCTGACCGTATCACCCGCGGTCATCGCTTCCACACACAGAACCCGATCGAAATCGCCACTGCAGACGATTACTCTCAGCAGCTCGTTGTGACTGGTAAGGTTATTCCTTCTTTCACAGCCCGCCGTGCACACATGGTCGAACAGCTCAAGGAAGCTGCTGCCAAGCTCGACGCTGAAATCATCATGCCGGATGATCTCGTCAACGAAGTTGCCGCCCTTACAGAGTGGCCGGTTGTTTACGCTTCCAGCTTCGACGAAGAATTCCTGACAGTTCCGGAAGAATGTCTGATTCTCACCATGCAGCAGAATCAGAAGTACTTCGCTCTGCGCGACAAGCAGGGCAAGCTGATGAACACCTTCCTGCTGGTTTCCCACATTGTTGCAACCGACGGCGGCGAAGCCATCCGTTCCGGTAATGCCCGTGTGGTTCGTGCACGTCTTGCCGACGCTAAGTTCTTCTACGATCAGGACCGTCTGAGCACACTCGAGTCCCGCGTTGCCGGTCTCGAACACGTTGTTTACCACAACAAGCTCGGCAACCAGCTCCAGAGAAGCGAACGCGTTCAGAAGATGGCCTCCCGTATCGCAGAAGTGATCGGTGCCGATGCCAAGCTTGCAGAACGTGCAGCTAAGCTCGCCAAGGCCGACCTGCGCACTCTGATGGTCGGCGAATTCCCCGAACTTCAGGGCATCATGGGCGAGTACTACGCCAACAACGACAAGGAAGACGCTAAGGTTGCTCTGGCTATCAGAGAACACTACCAGCCGCGTTTTGCCGGTGACGAACTGCCGTCCACACCGGAAAGCCTTGCTGTTGCTCTTGCCGACAAGATCGAAACACTTACCGGTCTCTTCGGTATCGGTCAGCTGCCGACAGGCGATAAGGACCCGTATGCTCTGCGCCGTCACGCTCTCGGTATCCTCCACATGATCATCGACAAGCAGCTTCCGCTCAAGCTCGAAGATCTGATCCGTATCGGTGTTGAAGAAGAAACCGTGATCGCCGGTGTTGCAGACGCTACAGAACAGCTCAAGGCCTTCTTTATCGATCGTCTGCGCGTCATGCTCAAGGACGACGGTTACTCCGCTCTTGAAGTCGAAGCCGTTCTTCAGGCTATGCCCGAAAAACTGCGTGACGTTCCTGTCCGTCTCAAGGCTGTCCGTGCGTTCATGGCTCTGCCGGAATCCGAATCCCTGGCTGCTGCCAACAAGCGTATCGAAAACATCCTTAAAAAGAGCGAAACAGCTGCCGGTACAACGGTTGATGCCGCTCTGCTTCAGGCTGACGAAGAAAAGGCTCTCTTTGCCGCCCTTGAAGAAGTCCGTCCGGCAATCGAAGCTGCCTTCCAGCAGGGCGAATACCAGAACATGCTTCTGGCTCTGGCTCCGCTCAAGGCTCCGGTCGACGCTTTCTTCACCAACGTCATGGTCAATGCAGAAGATCCGGCTCTCCGTGCCAACCGTCTGGCACTGCTGAACTCCATGCATGCTTCCATGAACCGCGTTGCCAAGCTCTCCTGCCTGGCAAGCTAATGCTCCAGCAGCGGGAAGTCCGCTTCCCGCTCTGAGATAAATTTTTACTGACGCAGCCGGATATCATGCCGGCTGCTGTCGTCTCTGGGATTACCTATGGTCTACATCCGCTCGGCTATTTTCTGGTTGTTGCTGATCCTCGCTGTTTTGTTTTCGGCAATTTTTATTTTGCTGTGCATCCCCTTTACTTCTCAGGAATGGCGCTACCGCTTCTGCAAAGGCTGGAGCCTGTTCATGATCAAGGCGCTGCGCGTGATCTGCGGCGTCGATTATCAGTTCAAGAACCTTTCTGCTGTTCCGAAGGACCGTCCGATCATTCTTCTGAGCAAGCATCAGTCAGCTTGGGAAACAATGGCGCTGATGGCCTATGTGCCGCGTCGTATGAGCTTTGTCTATAAGCGCGAACTGCATCGACTGCCTCTGTTCGGTCAGGTCCTGGCTTCGCTCGGCATGTTCAGCGTAGACCGCTCTCAGGGCCGTCTGGCATTTGATCAGATGAAAAAGGAAGTTCCGGGTTACTTTAAGCGCGGCTGGATTCTGACACTCTTTCCCGAAGGAACCAGAACCGCTCCGGGGCAGACCACTAAGTACAAAACGGGCGGTGCCCGTATTTCGATCGCTACCGGCGTTCCGGTAATTCCGATTGCACTGAACTCCGGCGAGTGCTGGGCGAGAAACGCTTTCTGCAAGAAACCCGGCAAGATTACCGTGGTATTCGGGCCGGAAATGAGTCCCGAAGGTAAGGACGTTATCGAATTCAACGATGAGATCCGCGGTTGGATCGAAGGAGAGATGAAGATCATTTCTCCGAAGTACTACAACTAAACGTTCACCTGAATCGCATGCCGTCGATTCTTCAACGCTTGTGGAACGAACTCATCGGAGGTGCGAAGAAAGCACCTCCGAAGCGTCATCGCCGTTCTGCAGGCGCTTCCCGCAAACCGGCTCAGTCCGAATCGCAGAAACGTTCTCTGGTGTTTGCGGACTTCACTCTTGAATACACGCTCGTAAGGAGCCGCAGGAAGACGATCGGCATGGAAATGAAGAACGGTGCGTTTACCGTTCGTTCGCCTCTTAAAACCCCGTTAAAAGAGATTGAAAGGGTATTGCTTTCCAAAGCATCCTGGATTGCGAGAGCACTGGAACACAGCAATCTTCAGAATGAAGACAGAAGCCGGCGAAAAGAGATGGCTCTGAGCGGCGGAAGAATTCCGTATTTCGGATCGGAAATCTCTTTCAGATGCGATCCTTGTGCCAAGACAACACGCCTGAGCGGCGGCGAACTGGTCATTGCCCTCGCAGAGGATGCTGCAGAAGAAGCAATTCTTGAAAAAATTCGGGATTGGTACAAGAAGGAAGCACGCAGAGTGCTGCCTGAGATGGTTGCCGAGAAGGCGGCCGAAGTTCCTCTTGTCGGCCGTCGCCTTACCGACGTACGCATTTCCTCGGCAAAGACCCGATGGGGCAGCTGCACATCCAAGGGAAGTATCAACCTTAACTGGAAACTTCTGATGTATGCGCCCGAGACTGCCGATTACGTCATCTCCCATGAATTGGCGCATCTTAAAGAAATGAACCACAGTCCGGCTTTTTGGGCGGTGGTCGAATCCTATTGTCCGAAATGGAAAGAGGCTGAAGCGGCATTAAAGCGCATCAGCCTCTCTCGGACTTTCTTAGATTAATTACAGGACTTTTTCACCGGGCATCGGAATGCTGATGCCGTGTTCGTCGCAGTAATTGGCCAGTGCAATCCAAGCTTCGACCGGGACGGTTTCGGCACGTGCATCGGGAGCGATGCCGCAGGCAACGAGTGCATCTTCGCCGAGCCAGCGGGAGAAGCAGTTTCTGAGTGTCTTGCGGCGCATGGCAAAACCGGCTGCTACAACGTGTTCGAGTGTGTCGGCATTAACCTTTGCGGGGTTGGCGATCGGGAGCATACGGACCACGGAGGACATAACCTTCGGAGCCGGAGTAAAGGCTTCGGGTGGTACGTCAAAGAGCTTGAACATGCGGTATTTCCACTGAAGCATGACGCTTAAGCGGCCGAAGGATTTGGAGCCGGGTTCTGCGCACATACGATCCACAACTTCTTTCTGCAGCATAAAGTGCTGGTCGACCACACAGTCGCTTACCTTGGCGAGGTGGAAAAGAAGCGGGCTGGAGATGTTGTAAGGCAGGTTGCCTGCGATACGCATCTTCTTGTCCTGTGCGAGAGCACGCCAATCGACTTTGAGTGCATCGGCTTCGATGAGCGTCATCTGATCGGCGGTAAATTGAGTTCTGAGCCATGCGGCGAGATCTCGGTCAATTTCCACACAGGTGATGTGGCCGCCGCGTGCTACGAGCTTGCGTGTCAGAGCAGCCTGACCCGGTCCGATTTCAAAAACATTCTCGCCGGGAGCCGGCTCGATCGACGAAGCAATCTTCTCGATCCAATAATCATCGTTAAGAAAGTTCTGACCGAAGCGCTTGCGTGCTTTATGTCCGTGAAGCTTTTCCAAAATTATTTCTCCGAAGAGTAAAGCGCCTCCTCAGAAGCGCTTTACTGTTATGCGTTTATTCGTGTTCGCGGTTGTTGCGGATCTCTACGTAAGCTTCTTCACGAAGTTTGCGTTCCCAGTCGATCGTAGCGTCCTGAAGCTTCTGTTCGCGAAGTGCTTCTCTGGCCTGCATACGAAGTCTGTCGTTGATACCGGCCTGAACTCGGCGGTCGAGAACCTGCAGAATATGCCAGCCGTAGGGAGTCTGGAACGGTTCGCTGATATCGCCGTTCTTCAGCTTGGCGATTTCGGCTTCCATTGCCGGGTGAACGTCACCGGGGTAGAGCCAGCCGATGTCGCCGCCGCGGGTACCCGAGGGATCTGCGGAGTAAAGACGGGCGAGTGTGGAGAAGTCGGAATCACCGCGGTCAAGTTTTTCCTTGATTTCCTTTAAGCGGCTGATCACAACATTTTCCGGTGTGACGGCTGTCGGGCGGAGCATGATGTGACGGACGTGAGTCTGTTCGACCTTGACGTCATCAATGCCGCTGCCGGCTTCCTTGGTGTCGAGAATCTTGACGATCTGGAAGCTGTTCGGAGTGCGGAGCGCTACGATTTCGCCGGCACCGTGGCCCTTGATGGATTCAAAGAGCATCGGGGGCAGACGGTTGCCGGTCTTCCAGCCCATACTGCCGCCCTGCATGGCTTCGGGGCCCTTGGAGTACTTAGCGGCAAGAAGACCGAAATCAGCACCGTTTCTGGCCTGACCGAGAACACTGTTGGCGGTGTCCTGAACTTCGGCAAGCTTTTCGCGGGTGAGATTCTGCGGAACTTCGATGACGATGCGGGCGAGATGATATTCGCGGCGCTTGTCCGGTCCCATCTGTTCTTTGATGTACTGGTCGACTTCGCTTTCAGGAATCTTGATCGTGTCGTCGACGTCTCTTTCACGCAGACGCTGTGTGATCAGTTCGTTACGGATTTCGCTCTGGAAGCTGCGGAACGATACGCCGTCCTTGGCGAGCTGCTCCTGCAGCTGCGGTACGGTCATATTGTTGTTGTGAGCAATCTGTTCGATCGCGCCGTTAAGGAGCTGGTCGTCGATGCGAAGACCGGTGTCGCGTGCGCGCTGAGCAATAATGCGCTCGACAATCATACGTTCAAGCACCTGAGTGCGCAGATTTTCCATCGGCGGAAGCTGAATACCCTGACGGCGCAGGTTCAGAGCGGACTGATGTACACGCTGCTGCAGTTCGATTTCAGAAATCACGTCGTTGTTAACGACTGCGGCAATGCGGTCGAGCGGGACCACACGGCTCTGTTCGGCAGCAGTTGCTGTCGGTGCTGCGGCTGCGTCGGAACCGACGGTGCCGAGCGACAGGCCGAGGGCAAGAGCCATTGCGGAGAAAACTGCAGAGCTCTTAAAAACTTTATTCGTAATAATCATATCGTCCTACTTCAACCGGTCTCGGACCGATGGGTTGGTAACCGGTAATGTTGTCTTTGAGTGCCTGGATCGGGCTGATACCGACGGAGCCCAAGCCGAGAAGTTCAAGTTCGAAGAAGATACTTGTGTTCTTTTCGCTCGAGCTGGTGGTGTACTGCTGCAGAGCTGTACGCAGCGTCCAGCAGCCGGCCCGGTATTCGACACCGAGAATGGATTCGATACCCTTCTTGTCGAAGAAGGAATAGTTGTAGCGGCCGAGCAGGTAGAGGTTCTGGTCAACAGGCCACTGAACCTGGAAGTCGAGCTGCTTGATGTCGTCTTCGTTGTACTCGCCCGAGATCTGGCGTTCCGGATCGTAGTTGTAGCGGTAGTACAGACCGAGAACGGCGTTTTCCTTCGGTGTGTAGCGCACGCCGGCCGTAGCCTTGGACAGTCTCGAGTACTGAGTGGAGTACTGAGCGCCTGCTTCGAGATGGAGATTCTTCGTAACGGCAAGCTGAGAAGCGGCCAAAATGTCGCTCTTTAAGTTGTCCTGCGTATGGTCGTCGCCGAGCTTGAGATGAACTCTCTGGTCTCGGAAGTAATAGCGCTGACCGATAGTGGCATTGAACCATTCCATGCCGCTTGCCGAGTCAATATAACGGGTGGTCAGTGTGCCGGACAGCTGATTTGCCTCGGCGATACGGTCCCAGCCGGTATAAATGTTCGGCGAGAAGAGCTGACCGAAGTTCATATCGACGTCGGAACTGTCGAAGTTCGGCAGGTGGCTCTGGTTGCGGTACGGAATGTATGCGTAGTAGATACGCGGTTCCAGAGTCTGTTCGTTTAAGCGACCGTTGACTTCGGTTTCACGCTCGAAGATAAGACCGGCATCCAAAGACAGAATCGGCAGAAAGCGTTTGGAGTGTTCCTTGACCGCAGGGCTGCTCACAGTATCCATGTCCATGTCATACCAGGTCATGCTGTATTCAGCCTTCGGTCGGACGAACCAGAAGGAGCCCTGCATCGGATATTCGATGGAGCTGTTGATCATGCTTCTGGTACCGTTGCCCGATTCCTTGAGATAGTCATTCCAAGGAGCTTCGTTCAGGCGCGATCTCATACCGTCCTTAAACTTGGTGACGGTAAGTTTCGAGGACAGGATCAGACCGTGGAAGTCGGCGACATAGCCGTTCAACGTAAATTCAGGTTCTTTTTCGTACGGCTTGTCGTAGTAAACACCGTCCGTATGCAGCGTCTGGTTCTTATAGACGCCGATAGAGGTACTCCAGTACGTACGGCTGTAGCTTAACCAGAAATTCTGCGGCAGTACCGATTCGCTCGACTCTCTGAGGTTGGTGGAGAAGTCGGAGATGTAGTCGTCGTCGGACACTCTCTGATAGTTGGCACCGAATGCCAGACCGCTCGAGTGACGCCAGTAGTGTTCCCAAGACAGGGCGTAACGCTTCTCTTCGGTTTCTCTGTCCTTGGCGAGGATGTCGTAGACCAGTTCGCCTTCGAAATTCGGCTGCAGGTAGCGGAATTCGTTTCCGAGCAGCAGGCCGCGCTTGCTCATCGGGCTCGGAGTGATGGTGTAGTCGTAGTTAGGAGCGATGTTCCAGTAGTACGGCAGACTCATGTTGACGCCGAGCGAGGAGCTGACACCGAACTTCGGAGTCAGGAAACCCGAGCGGCGCTTGTCCGAAACCGGGAAGCTCAGATAGGGCGAAGCGAAGATAGGAACGCCGCCGAGATAGAGGCGGGCATTCTTGCTGACGGCAGATTCGTCAGTCTGGTCCAAATCAACGCTGTCGGCTGCAATCCACCAGGAATCGTCGCCCTTTTCACATGTTGTGAAGATGGCATTACAGAAGCGGGCTTTGCCGTTTCCGAGGAATTCCAAGTTCTCCGAATTACCTCGAAGCTGGTTCGGGGTATATCGGAAGTCGGCTTCGGGCATGGTGCCTGTCTGAGCGTCGAGCTTGTAATTGAGGACCGGACCCTCGAATACTGCGCCGCTCTGAGCAACAAGAGCGTTGCCGCGTGCAACGACTTCATCGCTCGAGAAGGTGTACGTGATCTCATCACCCTTGAGTACCACGCCGCCGCGGCGGACCACAGCATCATCGTAAAGGTTGACCTTGTCTTCCGGCGTTCCGTCCATGCGATAGGCACTCAGATAAGTACTGGTGTCATCGCCGACGCTCGGTGCATGTTCATCGAGCTGTTTGGCAAAATTCAGGCGCAACGGTTCGGTCAGCTGCAGGCCGAAGCCTTGAGCTGCTGCACCTGCGGAAGCAGAAAGGGCGAAAACACAAAGAAGCGCAGATGCTGAAAGCGGGAATCTGCGCAGGCTCTCTGGATATTTGTTACGGCGAAAGAGACGTCTTGACATTAGAATTGTCGTCTAAATAATTGCTGTTGATTATAAAGGCATAACGCCGGAATCATTCACAGAGTTTCTCAAGATAACGATATGACATCTGACGCACGTGTTCAAGAGCTTCGCGAGTGGCTCACTCCGCTCGCCTCCAAGTACGGTTTTTCCGTGGATTCCATGACTGCCGCATCTTCCGATGCCAGCTTCCGTTCCTATTTCCGTGTCAGCGGAGAGGGCGTTTCTTTCATTGTGATGGATGCGCCTCCCCCTGCCGAAGACGTCCGTCCCTTCATCCGTGTCGATGAAATGATGGCCGAGGCCGGTCTGAACGTTCCTAAGATTTACGAACAGGATGTTGAACGCGGCTTTCTGCTTCTGTCCGATCTCGGTACTCAGACTTATCTCGATGCGCTCGATAAGGACAATGCCAACAAGCTGATGTCGGACGCAATCGACTCTTTGGTTCTGTGGCAGAAGGCCTCCAAGCCCGGCGTGCTGCCTGAGTACGACAGCGAAGTGCTGCGCCGCGAACTCGAACTTTTCCCGACCTGGTACCTCGAACGTCATCGCGGTATCAAGCTGACCGACGTACAGCGCCGCATGCTCGACCATGTTTTCGATCTCATCATTCTGCAGATTTCCTCTCAGGCCAAGGTCTACGTTCACCGCGATTACATGCCCCGTAACCTGATGGTTACGAAGGAAGCCAACCCCGGTGTTCTCGACTTCCAGGATGCTCTTTACGGTCCGGTCAGCTATGACATTGCCAGCCTCTGCCGCGATGCATTCATTTCCTGGGATGAACCGATTGTTCTGGACTGGACGATCCGTTACTGGGAAAGAGCACGCGCCGCCGGCGTACCGGTTCCCGAAGACTTCGGTAAGTTCTGGACCGATATCGAATGGATGGGTCTGCAGCGTCACCTGAAGGTGCTCGGTATTTTTGCCCGTATCAACTACCGTGACGGCAAACCGAAGTATCTTGAAGATACTCCGCGCTTCCTGGCATACGTCAGTGCCGTAGCTCACCGTTATGACGTACTCAAGCCGCTTGCGCGTCTGATTGATCAGCTTGAAAACGTCGAACAGCAGACCGGATACACATTCTGATGAAGGCAATGATTCTTGCCGCCGGCCGCGGAAAGCGCATGATGCCTCTGACAGCCGACAACGCTAAGCCGCTGCTGCACGTCTGGGGCCGCCCCATGATCGAGTGGCAGTTGCTCGGCTTGAAAAAGGCAGGTATCCGCGAGTTTGTCGTCAATACCGCGCATTGTTCGCACCTGTTCCCTCAGGTTCTCGGCAGCGGAGAGCATCTCGGTGTTTCGATCCGCTTCTCCGAGGAGGGCACGAAGGCTGAGGATGCATTGGAAACCCGGGGCGGCATCGTCAAAGCCCTGGGAGAACTCGATGACGGCAGCGATACACCGTTCATTTTGGTTGCGGGCGACGTTGTCACGGATTTTCCGTACGAACGTCTTGTCAGACGTGCCGAAGAGATGACCGAAGAAGACACCGTCGCTCATCTGGTTCTGGTGCCGAATCCGGATTTTCATGCGGGCGGCGATATGGCTTTAAAGGACGGACAGATTGTCCGGGACGGTGAGAAATTAACCTACGCCTGCCTGGCAGTGCTCAAGCCGTCGATTTTCCGCGGTCTTCCCGAAACTTTCTGTTCTTTGTTCCCCTGGCTTTACGAGTATGTGGAACAGGGACTGGTCAGCGGCGAGCTCTGCAGTTCGCACTGGGCCAATATCGGAACACCGCAGGCGCTTGAAGCATTTAACCGGGAACCGATGTTCGAGGGACTTGAAGATGAAGCATGAGGTCAGAATCGGATCTCTGACGGCGCCGGGAAATGTATTCCTCGCGCCGATGGCCGGTATCACCGATCTTCCTTTCAGAAAGATCTGCCGTTCTCTCGGCGCCGACTATGCCGTCGGAGAAATGGCCGCATCGAAAGAAGAGCTGATGGATACGGCCAAAACCAGCCTTCGCTATGACTTTACCGATGAAGTTGAACCGCGCGCCATTCAGTTGCTCGGAGCCGATCCTAAGGCACTGGTGAAGGCCGCAAAGCGAGGCGTGGCTGCCGGTGCACAGATTGTCGACTACAACTGCGGATGTCCCGCAAAGAAGGTTTGCTCGGTCGAATGCGGAGCTGCGTTACTCAGACGACCCGACGTAATCCGCGAGGCACTTACCGCATTGGTTGCCGAATCCGGCGTTCCTGTCACGTTGAAATTCCGTACCGGCTGGAGCCGTGACGAACAAAACGCCGAGGAAATTGCCGAAATGGCGCAGAAAGTCGGTGTTTCCATGCTCGTGCTGCACGGCAGAACCAGAGCCGACGGCTATAAGGGGGAGGCAGAGTATGAAACGATCCGTAAGGTAAAGTCCTTATGTGATATACCCCTGATTGCTAACGGTGATGTAACGAGCGGAAAGAAAGCATACGACGTTCTGAAGTACACTCATGCCGACGGCGTAATGGTAGGTCGTGCTTCATTCGGAAATCCGTGGATTTTCAAAGAAATTACGGATTATCTGAACGGTGCGGAGTATCAGCCGCCGGGCGCAGAAGAGATCCTTGCAGTGATTCTCAGACATCAGAAGATGCATATGGATTTTTACGGAGAATATTTAGGTGTCCGCAGCTTCCGTAAGCATCTCGGCTGGTATTTGAAGAGACTGCAGGTGTCGCCCGAATTTATGGTAGAGCTCAACAGTATTGAGAGCGCTGCTCAGCAGGAAAAGAAGGTCCGTGAATTTTTTGAATTGGCGGATCAAGCGTAACGTTTTACAGCATCACTAAGGTTTCATAAAAAGGGGAAACAGTAATGAAAAAACAAGCCTTGATCAGCTGCTCTGACAAGTCCGGCGTCGTTGAATTCGCCCGTGACCTGCACGAGCTCGGCTATCATCTTCTCTCCACCGGCGGTACTGCCAAACTGATCGCGGAAGCCGGTATTCCTGTTCAGGAAGTCGCCGATTACACAGGCTTCCCGGAAATGCTTGACGGCCGTGTAAAGACTCTCAATCCGAAGATTCATGCCGGTATTCTTGCACGTCGTCCGGTGGCAGAACACATGGAAGCACTGAAGGAACACAATATCGACCCGATCGATATCATCGCCGTGAACCTTTATCCGTTCGAACAGGCTACTGCCAACCCGAACTGCACTTTTGAAAACGCTATCGAAAATATCGATATCGGCGGTCCGACCATGATCCGCGCCGCTGCCAAGAATCACGAAAGCGTTACCGTAATCGTCTCTCCGGGCGACTACCGCAAGGTTGTTGAAGAAATCCGTGCCGAAGGCGAAGTTTCCAAGGCAACACGCCTTGAACTTGCCAAGAAGGTTTTCGTTCACACTGCCCGCTATGACGCCATGATTTCCAACTACCTGACCGGTATGGAAGGCGACGACGTCACAACACGTACTTCTTTCCCGGAAACTCTGACACGTCAGTGGGTCAAGGTTCAGGATCTGCGCTACGGCGAAAATCCCCATCAGAAGGCCGCTTTCTACAAGGAACGCAACGTCGCTCCGGGCCTGCTTGCCGGTTACGAACAGCTCCAGGGTAAGGAACTCTCCTACAACAACATCGCCGACAGCGATGCCGCCTGGGAA
>CAZNBL010000009.1:0-37649 GCA_964571375.1 uncultured Burkholderiaceae bacterium | reverse complement strand
TCCTGATGCTTGTGCTTTAAAGCGCATCACATAAAAAACAAGAAAAGAGCAGGGGTTCAACATGGAAAAGATTTCGCTTTTGGGTGCCACCGGTTCGATCGGTCAGAGCACATTGGATGTCGTTGCCCGTTATCCGGAGCAGTTCTCGATTTATGCGGTTGCCGCGGGCTCCAATGCCGCAAAGCTCGCGAAGATTGCCGCCGACACACGGGCCGAATACGCCGTTATTGCCGATGAAAGCAAGTACGGCGAATTAAAGGATGCTTTGAAGGCCGCGGGATCTGTTGCCGAACCTCTTTGCGGCGCAGATGCGATCGTTGAAGTGGCTTCAAGCGACGAAGCCGATACCGTAGTCGGCGCAATCGTCGGTGCCGCAGGTATCGCCTCCACCTTTGCCGCAGCAGAAAAGGGCAAAAAGCTGCTGCTTGCCAACAAGGAAAGCGTGGTCTGCGGCGGCAGGCTCCTTATGGATACCGTCCGCAACAACGGCGCAAAGCTTCTGCCCGTCGACAGCGAACACAATGCGCTTTTCCAGTGCCTGCAGGGTGCTTCTGAAAAGAGCAGAAGTCTCCTGAGACTCGTACTCACCGCCTCCGGCGGTCCTTTCCGTCACCGTACGGATCTCTCCGACGTCACTGTCGAAGAAGCTTCCCATCACCCCAACTGGAGCATGGGCCGCAAGATCACGGTCGACTCTTCCACGCTCATGAACAAGGGGCTTGAAGTCATCGAAGCCCGCTGGCTTTTCGATGTGCCCGAAGACCGAATCGATGTGGTCGTTCACCCGCAGAGCATCATCCATTCTATGGTTCAGTTCGAGGACGGCGTGGTGCTCGCTCAGATGGGTGCGCCCGATATGCGTAACACCATTGCGTATTCGCTGGGCTATCCCGAACGACTCGACGCCGGCGTAAAACCGCTCAACTTCGCCGAGCTCGGCTCTCTCACGTTCGAAGCACCGGACACCAAGCGCTTTCCGCAGCTCTCCTACGCTTACGAAGCACTGCGCCGCGGACGCAGCGCCTGCATCGTTTTGAATGCAGCCAATGAAATTGCGGTCGAAGCGTTCCTCGACCGCCGCATCCGTTACTTAGACATCGCCAAGGTGTGCCTCACCATGATGAACGGCTATGATCCGGATGCACCGAAGAGCCTTGAAGAAATCCTTGCGATCGACCGCGAAGCAAGAATTCTTTCCCGCGAATATATCGAGGGTCTCTGCGGCAGATAAAACGTCGCAAACCTTCAAGCAGTAAAAGCAGTACCGAAGCAGTCAGAGATAAGGAGGATCGACGTTGGATTTACTGACGACAATTTTGGCTTTTGCCGTCACGCTGGGCATTCTTATCGTCGTTCATGAGTACGGGCACTATCTGGCCGCCCGTCTCTTCGGTGTCAAAGTACTCAGCTTTTCCATCGGTTTCGGCAGGAAACTCTTTTCTTACCGCCGCAAAAACGATCCCGATGCCACCGAGTGGAGTCTGTCTGCGATTCCGCTCGGCGGTTACGTCCGTATGCTGCAGGAAAACGGCAGCGACGACGCACCGATCAGCGAAGCCGACAAACCGAAATCCTTCGATCTCAAACCCGCCTGGCAGCGCCTGATCATCGTGCTCGCGGGGCCTGCCGCCAATCTTCTTTTTGCCGTTCTTGCGTACTCGACGCTTTATCTGAGCGGTATTACCGTGCCCGAGCCGATCGTAGGCGAAGCGATTCCCGAGACACCGGCATTTACTGCCGGTATTCGGGAGGGCGACCGATTTGAAAGTATCGGCGGACAAAAAATCCTTACCTTCAACGATATCCGTACCGAGCTCGTGCGCCACGCGGGCGGAACCGTTACGGCTCTTGTCACTTCCGAGGGCGGCAGTGAAAGAGAAGTCGTTTTCGATCTTACCGGCATCAAACTCGACAAACCCGACCGAGAACCCCTCGAAGCCTTCGGTATTCAGCTCAATATGAGCGGTACCGTCATCAAGAGCTTCCCTGAGGACAAGTCTCCCGCGCGCGACGCAGGTATCGTTGTCGGAGACGAAATCCTGGCGGTAAACGACAAAAACGTCAAAGACGGCACCGAATTTATCCGCGAAGTTCAGCAGTATCCGGGCGTAGAAGTTTCTTTGCTTGTTAAGAGTCGGGACGCCTCTGAACGCATCGTGACGCTCACGCCTTACGCCTTTACCCGTGACGACGGCCGCGTAGTCGGCCGAATCGGTGCGGGCATCGGTATCGAGATTCCTTTGGCCGAGATTTCTTACGGTCCTCTTGGATCCTTAAAGCTCGGCTTTGAGAAGACCCGGAGTTCCGTCGATCTCACGCTTCGCATGGTCGGCAAGATGATTACGGGCGACGCCTCGGTGAAAAATTTATCGGGTCCCGTGATGATTGCCGATGTCGCCGGACAGTCCGTAAAAGCAGGCTGGGAGGCATTTCTCTCGTTCTTGGCCGTCGTTTCGGTGAGCTTAGGGGTATTAAACCTGATGCCTGTACCTATTCTTGACGGCTGTCATGTCCTGTATTATTCGATAGAAACGATTTTCAGGCGGCCCGTACCGGAGAAATTCCGCGAATACGCCGCCAAGGTCGGCGCAGCCGTTTTGATCGGCCTGATGCTGCTGGCTTTCTACAACGATTTTGCGCGTCTCTTTCACTTCTGAGCGGCTGTGACGAGGTAAAAAGACGATGCACTTACGCAATAACTTTGGAATAAAGATGCTGATTCCTAAAAAAATCGCTTTGGCCTGTGCCTTGGTGATGGCCGCCGGTGCTGCCGTTGCCCAAGAACACATCATCAAAGATATCCGGCTCGAAGGCATTGCCCGAACCGAACCGGGTACTGTGTTCTCTCACCTGCCGATCCGCGTCGGCGATGCTTACTCGTCCGAGCTCGGCGTCGAAGCACTGCGCTCCCTGTACGCTTCGGGTCTTTTCCGTGACGTTCAGCTCGATATGGACGGCGACGTGCTCGTGGTCCGTGTGCAGGAACGCCCGTCGGTAGCCGAAATCCACACGACCGGTATCACCGAGTTCGATAAGAAGGGTGTCGAAAAGTCCCTTCGCGACGTGGGTCTTGCCGAAGGCCGTATTTTCGACCGCTCCATTCTTGAGCGCGCCACACAGGAGCTGCGCCGTCAGTACCTCGCCCGCGGTCACTACTCGGTCGAAGCCAAGACCACGGTGACTCCGCTTGAAAGAAACCGTGTGCGCGTCAGCATCGACGTTGACGAAGGCAACGTTTCCCGTATCGACAAGATCCGCTTTGTCGGCAACACCGTGTACGACAACGACGATCTTTTAGGCGAAATGCAGCTCGGCGAACCCAATTGGTTCTCCTGGTACACCAAGCGCGATCAGTATTCCCGCGAAAAGCTCACGGGCGACTTGGAAGCCATCCGTGCGCTCTATAACAACAACGGTTACCTCGACTTCCGTATCGACTCCACTCAGGTGGAAATCAGCCCGGACAAGTCCAAGATCTTCCTTACCGTCAACGTCACCGAAGGCAAGCGTTACACGATCAAGGACGTCAAGCTCGTGGGCGATATGCTCGGTCTTGATCCCGAGTTTGAAGAACTGATCGACATCGAACCGGGTTCCGTCTACAACGCCGCTCAGGTAAACGAACTCGCAAAGAAGATTCAGAACCGTCTTTCTACGCTCGGCTACGCCTTTGCGAAAGCCACGCCGAACCCGCACGTTGCAGGTCCCGACAGCGATGAAGTTTCTCTCGTTTACGTGATCGACCCGGGCCGCCGCGTCTATGTCCGCAAGGTCAACATCACTGGCAACACCCGAACCCGCGACGAAGTGATCCGCCGCGAAGTCCGCCAGTACGAAGCCAACTGGTTCGACAGCGAAAAGGTTGCGATTTCCCGCGACCGTGTGGACCGTCTCGGTTTCTTTGAAACCGTCGAAGCCGAACCGCATCCGGTGACAGGTTCTCCTGACCTCGTCGACCTTGACGTGAAGGTTAAGGAACGTCCGACCGGCAACATCTCTTTGGGTGCAGGTTTCTCGACCTCGGAAGGTATTATTCTTTCGGGCGGCTTCTCGCAGAACAACGTATTCGGTACCGGCAACTCTCTGAGCGTCGAAGTCAATACGTCTCAGTCCATGCGTACTTACGCCGCAACGTTTACCGAGCCGTACATCACCACCAGCGGTGTCAGCCGCTCGATCGACATCTACGACCGCCGAGTCGACTTGGATGAACTCGATATTTCCAACGTTGCCTACGAAACTTACGGTGCCGGTGTCACTTACGGTATCCCGATCACGGAAAACGATCAGATCTTCTTAGGTCCCAAGTTTGAAATGACCGAAGTGAAGACCCGCGGTGTTTACGGTGCCGCCGACTCTTCGCCTCCGCGCTACTTCGACTTCGTCGATGATTTCGGTAAGTCTCCGAAGACGCTTGCCGTCACTCTCGGCTGGTCCCGCGATACGCGAGACAACGTGCTTGCTCCGACACGCGGCCGTTATCAGCGCCTCTATACCGAAGTCGCGGCTCCCGTACTCGACATGCGTTACTACCGCGCCACTTACCAGCTGCAGCAGTACTATCCGCTCTCGAAGTCCTGGACGCTCGCCTTTAACGGCGAATTGGGCTACGGCGACGGCTACGGCGGCAAGGAATATCCGTTCTTCAAGAACTTCTACGCGGGCGGTATCGGTTCGGTTCGAGGCTACGACACATCGAGCTTAGGTCCGAAGGATCTGGACGGCGATGCGATGGGCGGTAACCAGAAGGTGAACTTCTCGATCGAACTCTTGGCACCGCTTCCGGGCGCCGACCGCACGCTCCGTATGTTCGGCTTCTTGGACGGCGGTAACGTCTGGGGCGAGGGCTACCACAAGGTTGACGGCTCCTATAAGAGCGTGAAGACCGACTTTGATCTGAGCGACCTCAGATACTCCGCCGGTATCGGTGTGGCCTGGATTTCCCCGATGGGTCCGTTGAAGCTGAGCTTCGCATTCCCGCTCAATAAGAAGGAAGGCGACGACACTCAACGCTTCCAGTTCCAGATCGGTACAGGCTTCTGATTTGTGGCAAAATTGGAAGAATTGTGTAGGAGTTAAACCAATTATGCAGAAAAAATGGTTAGCGGTTGCCCTGGCCTCTGTCCTGACAGTCGGCGGCCTCGGTGCAGCAAATGCCGCAGACACCAAGATCGGTGTCGTCAACACGGAAGTAGTGCTTCGTGACTCTCCTGCAGCTCAGGCTGCCGGCAAGAAGCTCGAAAAGGAATTCTCCAAGCGCGACAAGGAAATCAACCTTGCCGGTCAGCGTCTGAAGGCCGATATCGAGCGTTTTGAAAAGAATGCCGGTACGATGACCGAACAGGAACGTGTCCGCAAGCAGCGTGATCTTCAGGATCGCGACCGCGATTTCCAGCGCCGTCAGAGAGAACTGCGCGAAGACTTCAATCAGCGCCGCAACGAAGAACTCCAGAAGCTGCTTCAGCAGGCCAATGAAGTCATCAAAGACATCGCAAAGAAGGGCGGTTACGATCTGATCCTTCAGGAAGCTATCTATGCTGATCCGAAGGTCGACATTACCGACCAGGTACTGAAGGCACTGAAGTAATCTTCCTTCCAATGCAACACAAGCAGACCTCGGTCTGCTTGTTGCGCTTTTATCGAAATCGAAAAAACATTCAAAAGGAACCTCCCATGATCGTTCCGTCCGCACCGATGAGCCTTACCGAGCTCTGCGACAAGATCTTCAAGTTAAGCGGCGACCGCCTGCAGTCGGCTATCAGCGCCGGCGGTGAAAATGTCACCATCAAGGCAATTGCTCCGCTCGAATACGGCAGCGAAGGCGATGTGGCTTTCTTGGCCAACCCGAAGTACCGCGATGCCGCCAAGGCCTGCAAGGCCAGCGCTCTCGTGATTACCGAAGCCGATAAGACCGCTATGTGGGGCGAAGAGGAACCGGGCCGCGTGCTCGTACTCTGCCGTAACCCGTACGCCTGGTTTGCGCTCGCTCTGCAGGTTCTTTATCCGCTCGCTGAAAAGGGCCCCGAAGTCGCTCCGACAGCCGTGATCGAAGACGGTGCCGTGGTCGATCCCACCTGCGTTATTGAAAGCGGTGCCGTGATCCGTTCCGGCGCCAAGATCGGCGCCCGCACCCGAATCGGTGCCAACAGCTGCATTGCCGAAGGTGTCACAATCGGCGAAGACTGCCATATCTACCCGAACGTCAACGTCTACTACGGCGTCAAAATCGGCAGCCGCTGCACGCTGCACGCCGGCTGCGTGATCGGTGCCGACGGTTTCGGCTTTGCTCCGCTCGACAACGTTTATGTCAAGATTCCGCAGGTCGGTTCCGTTGAAATCGGCGACGACGTCGAAATCGGTGCCAACACCTGTATCGACCGCGGTGCTCTGCAGAACACCAAGATCGGCAACGGCACCAAGATCGACGACCTCGTCATGATCGGCCACAACTGCCAGATCGGCAATAACTGCGTGATTTCCGGCCGCTCGGGTCTTGCCGGCTCCACCAACATCGGCGACAACTGCATGATCGGCGGCGGCGCAGGCTTCGCAGGCCACCTCTCGATCCCCGCAGGCACCATCATCGGCGGCGGTGCAGGTGTACCGTCCACGATCGAAAAGGCGGGTTATTACGCAGGTTACATGCCTGCTATGCCCCATAAGGAATTCTTTAATATTCTGTCTGTACTTAAGAGACTTCCGGATATGCGCCGTCAGTTGAAGCGCATCGAGTCTCAGATTTCCAAACAGAACCAAGAGGGTTAACCCATCATGCAAGATATCAATGACATCATGAGGCTTCTGCCTCACCGCTACCCGTTCCTTCTGATCGACCGCGTTCTCGAAACGAACGCCGAAGACAAGCTCGTAGCGATCAAGAACGTCACGGTTAACGAACCGCAGTTCACCGGTCACTTCCCGGGCTGCCCCGTGATGCCGGGTGTTCTCATCATCGAAGCGATGGCTCAGGCCTGCGCCATGCTTGCATTTGCACGTATGGGCGGTGAAAGAGACCCCAACAAGCTCTTCTACTTTGCTGCAATCGACAACGCCCGCTTCAAGCGCGTCGTGATTCCGGGCGATCAGCTCCGCTTTGAATGTACATTCCTGCGTGAAAGAGCCGGCATGATCAAGATGCACTGCGACGCCACTGTCGACGGCAAGATTGCCGCCACAGCCGACCTCATGTGCTCTTACCGCGACAAATAATTTTCGGAGACCCTGATGGCTAACGTTCATCCTTCTTCTATCGTCGACCCGAAAGCAGTGCTTGCCGACGACGTTTATGTCGGTCCGTTCTGCACGATCGGTCCCGATGTGAAAATCGGTGCAGGCTGCTGGATTCAGAGCCACGCCGTGATCACCGGTATTACTGAAATCGGTGAAAACAACAAGATTTACGCCGGCGCCTGCGTCGGTATCGAACCGCAGGACAAGAAGTATGCGGGCGAGCCGACACGTCTGGTGATCGGCAACAACAACGTGATCCGTGAAAACTGCACGATTTCTACGGGTACCGTTCAGGACGAATCCATTACCGTGATCGGTAACGACAATCTCCTGATGGCCAATGTCCACGTCGCACACGACTGCCGTGTGGGCAACGGCACCATCATGGCCAACAACGTCGGTCTTGCCGGCCACTCTCACGTCGCCGACGACGTCGTGATCGGCGGTCAGTCCGGTGTTCACCAGTTTGTCCGCATCGGCAAGGGTGCCATGATCGCCGGCGGCGCAATGCTGCGACAGGATGTCATGCCCTACACCATGGCAAGCGGCAATCCGGCTGCTTCCATCGGTCTTAACCTCGAAGGCATGAAGCGTCACGGCTATACACGCGACGCCATGCGTGCCGTGCGCGACGTCTACAAGATCGTCTTCCGCGAAGGTCTCGGTGTTGAAGAAGCTCTTGCCGCCATCGAAGAAAAGATTGCCGGTATGAGCGACGAATCCGCCAAGGTCTGCGCACGCCTCATGGCCGACTTTATGAAGGCTTCTCAGCGCGGCATCACCCGCTAAGAGAAAAGCCCCGCAAACGCGTCGAAGCACTTCCTTTTTCGGGAAGACTCGGCGCGTTTATTTTTTTGTTATAAGCTATCGGTTTAAAGCCCCGGCGCCTGAGTGTTTGAGTTGAGCGCTCATACGCCGGAATTTTTAACGAAGAACATCTTTAGGGAGCGGTGCAGGGGACTGCGCCGAGCAAATATGAACAGCAGCTTTGTCTGGACAGCCGGTGAAAACAGCGGCGATTATCTGGCCTCATTGGTATTGCCCAATCTCAAAGAAGCTTTCCCCGAAGCTGCAATGCTCGGGGTCGGCGGTGAACGTATGGTGCAGGCAGGACTCAACCCCTGGTACTCGTCTTCCGAATTGTCGGTTCGCGGCTACCTCGAAGTCGTGCGCCATCTGCCGAAGATTCTCAAGATCCGCTCCGACGTCACGCGCCGCACCTTTATCGAGCGCCCGGCGGCTTACATCGGTGTGGATGCCCCGGACTTCAACCTTTCGATCGAAGAGAAGCTCAGAAACGGCGGCGTACCGACGATTCATATGGTGGCGCCCGCAATTTGGGCCTGGAGAGCAAACCGAGTTCATCAGATCCGCCGCTCCGTCGACCATCTGCTGCTCGTCTTCCCGTTTGAAGAAGAACTTTTCCGCAAGGCCGATATTCCGGCTACGTACATCGGTCACCCGCTCGCAAGCGTGATTCCGATGGTGCCGGACACTGCTGCTGCCCGCGACAAGCTCGATATCGACGACAACGGTCCGGTGATCGCCGTGCTTCCGGGCAGCCGCCGCGACGAAATCACCTGGTGCGGTCCGAGATTCTTCGGTGCCTGCGAATTGATTCTGAAGTCCGAGCCGAATGCGATCTTTGTGATCCCGGCCGCAGAAGGCGCAAGACGCCGCGAAATCGAGCTGCTGCTCAACAAGTTCCCGGCCGTCAAGGAAGCTTCTATTCTTACCGACGGCGGCTCGCACCTTGCGCTTGAAGCCGCCGACGCCGTCCTTGTGGCAAGCGGTACCGCCACACTCGAAGCCGCACTCTTTAAGAAGCCGCTCGTCGTGGGTTACGCAATGCCTGCCGTTTCCGCCATGATGATTCTCTCCAAGGGCACGACAAAGTGGATCAGCCTGCCGAACATCCTCGCTCAGAAGTCTCTGGTGCCGGAATGCGTGCAGATGTTCTGCACGCCCGAGATTCTCGCAAGCCAGGTGCTCTACGCTCTGGAACCCGCAAGACGCGAATACCTCGAGCCGATCTTTACCGAAATGCACGAGTCGCTGCTTCGCAATACCGGAGAGCTGGCTGCCGAAGCCATTCAGGGTGTGCTTGCCGCCAAGAAGAAGTAAAGCATGAGCGATTATCTGTTTGATGACATCGAGGGCGAACTCGTCTGCGGTGTGGACGAAGCGGGCAGAGGCCCGCTCGCCGGTCCCGTGGTGGCCGCGGCCGTCATTCTCGACCCGGCTCATCCGATCGAGGGTTTGAGAGACTCGAAGAAGCTCTCCCCGAAAAAAAGAGAGGCGCTTGCCGCCGAGATCCGCGAACACGCGCTTGCCTGGTATATCGCCGAGGGCAGTGTCGAAGAAATCGACCGTATCAACATCCTGCAGGCAACCATGCAGACCATGAAGCGTGCGGTCGAGGGTCTTAAAATCCGCCCCGACATGGTTTTGATCGACGGCAACCGCATTCCGCAGATGCCGTACCGATGCGAAGCGATTGTGGGCGGCGACGACAAGGTGCCCGAGATCTCTGCGGCTTCCATTCTTGCAAAGACCTACCGAGATGCACTGATGACGATTCTGGGTCAGATGCACCCCGAATACGGATTTGAGCATCACAGCGGTTACTGCACCGCCGAGCACATGAAAGCACTCGACAAATACGGTCCCTGTCAGGCGCACCGTATGACTTTTGCTCCGGTCGCGAAAGTCGCCAAGCGTTTTGAGAGAAAAGCCGACCGCGCAAAAAGGAAGAATTCGTAATGGCCAGACAACTCATTACTTCGGAAGCGAATCCGCTCGTCAAAGACATGCGTCAGATGCTCCGTTCGGCCCGTCACTGCCGCAAGGCCGGTATGACGATTGCCGAAGGCATTCATCTGATGCAGGAGGCTTTGAAGCGCCCCGAATTGATTCGTAAAGTGATTTTGAGAAGCGGCGCCGAATCCGAGGGCGAAGTCGCAGAACTCATGCCGAAAATCGAAGCCGCAGGACTCTTAGTCGTTGAGCTGCCGGCGCATCTTTTCAACACCGTGTGTCCGGTCGATACCAGTGTGGGCATCATGTGCCTCATGAGCCTTCCCGAAGACGGTGAAATCCGCAGAGGCGAAGACGCATTGTTCCTGGACGGCGTTCAGGACCCGGGCAACGTCGGCACGATTATCCGGGCCGCAGCCGCAAGCGGCGTGAAGACGATTTTCGCAAGCCCGCAGTCCGCCTGGCTCTGGTCGCCGAAGGCGCTGAGAGCGGGTATGGGCGCGCATTTTGCGGTTCAGATCCGCTGCTCCTGTACGCTTGAAGAAGCGATTGAGGCCACCGGAGGCGAAGTGCTCGTTGCAGACGCCAGAGGCGGCGAAGATGTCTACAAAGAAGCCTGGGGCGATAAGGCTACGCTTTGGGTGTTCGGAAGCGAAGGTCTGGGCGTGAGCGAAAAGGCTTTGTCGCTTGCCGATAAGATTCTTCTGATTCCGATCGAACCCTCGGTCGAGTCGCTCAACGTAGCGATGGCGGCAACCGTCTGCCTCTTTGAGCAAAGAAGAAGACGTCTTAGCTGATCGAAGTAAAAATCAAAGGTCGTCCGGAGTAAAAACCGGACGATTTTTTTTCTTTGAGCGTTCTGCAATCGGAGTTAACCGATCGGAAGACAGTCGATGCAGGTATCACTGAAACAAGTTAAGGGTTTTGTACCCTAAAAGCAACAAAAGACGCAGTACCGATTATTTTTCGGCTTCTGCGTCTTTTGCGTTTCGAAAAAGATTTTTCGATTACATGCCCATCGCTGCGTCGACGTTGATCTTCAATTCCTGCAGGATCGTGGCAGAAATTTCTTCGATCGACTTCGAAGTGGAAGACAGCCAGGAAATACCTTCCATTTCCATCATCTTCTGAGCTTCGTGAACTTCATAGCGGCAGTTTTCGATCGAAGCGTAGCGGGAGTTCGGACGGCGTTCGCTTCGGATCTGCGAGAGGCGTTCCGGAGAAATCGACAGACCGAAAATCTTTTCGCGGCAGTCTTCGAGAGCGGGCGGCAGCTCGCCGCGGTCGAAGTCTTCGGGGATAAGCGGATAGTTGGCGGCCTTAATGCCGTACTGCATCGCAAGATAAAGGGATGTCGGAGTCTTGCCGCTACGGGAAACCCCTACCAAAATCACATCAGCTTCCTTAAGACCTTCGTTTGTCTGGCCGTCGTCGTGAGAAAGCGTGTAGTTGATGGCTTCGATTCGCTTGTTATAGCGTTCCTGGTCGCCGATTTCATGGGACTTACCGACGGAGTGATCGCTCGGAATACCGAGTTCGCGCTCGAGCGGACCGACGAAGGAACGGAACAGTTCGATGACGAACGCATTGCAGTATTCGTTGAAGGTCGATGCCAGCGAACCAGCCACCAGGGTGGAAAAGACGATGGGACGCTGTCCGGATTCCTCGCCGACTTCATTGATCTTCAACGCAGCTTCGCGGGCTTTTTCGATGGTGTTGATAAACGGCATACGCCAGCGGACATACTGAAGACCGTGAAACTGGGCTAATACGGAATTAGCGAGCGTCTCAGCGGTGATCGCAGTCGCGTCGGAGACGAAAAAGACGGTACGAACGTTGGATTTTGAGGCGTTATTTAATTCTTCTGACATATTTTCCTCTGGCTATTATCAGTTTTTTGACAGATCATACCTATAACAGGCTAAAATCTAGCAAATTTTTTACTCCCATTTCGAGGTCTGCAAATGCAACAAGGTCGTTTCGTCGTTCCTTTCAGCCAACTTCGTATGACGGATGTCGAATCCGTTGGCGGTAAGAACGCTTCTCTCGGCGAACTGCTGAGTCAGCTGACTCAGGCAGGTATCCGTGTTCCTGACGGTTTCGCTACAACCGCCGAAGCATTCCGCGTCTTCCTTAGCGAAGGCGGTCTGAAAGAACGCATCGAAGAACGTCTTAAGGCTCTTGACGTAGATGATGTCAAGGAGCTTGCCAAAGCCGGTGCTGAAATCCGTGAATGGATCGAACAGGCACCCTTCCCGGCACAGCTGGAAAAAGAAATTCGTGAATACTACGAATGGCTCAAGGACGGTCAGGAAGAAATCTCCGTTGCCGTTCGCTCTTCTGCTACAGCTGAAGACTTGCCGGACGCATCTTTTGCCGGTCAGCAGGAAACCTTCCTTAACGTTGTGGGTATCGATCAGGTCTTTGCCCGCATGAAGGAAGTGTTTGCTTCCCTCTACAACGACCGTGCTATCTCCTACCGCGTCCACAAGGGCTTTGACCACTCCGTAGTCGCTCTGTCCGCAGGCGTACAGCGCATGGTCCGTTCCGACCTCGGCGCCGCCGGTGTTATGTTCACCATGGATACAGAAAGCGGCTTTGATCAGGTCGTCTTCATCACAGCCAGCTACGGTCTCGGTGAAACCGTGGTTCAGGGTGCTGTCAACCCGGACGAATACTTCGTTCATAAGCCCATGCTCGAGCAGGGCAACTTTGCCGTTATCCGTAAGGTTCTCGGCTCCAAGAAGATCAAGATGGTCTTCGACACAGCTGCTGCCAGCGGCCGTTCCGTCAAGACAGTCGACGTTGAAGAAGCTGAACGCCAGAAGTTCGCTCTGACTGACGAAGAAGTCATGGAACTCGCCAAGTACGCCACCATCATCGAAAAGCACTACGGTCGTCCGATGGACATCGAATGGGGCAAGGACGGTGTCGACGGCAAGCTCTACATCCTTCAGGCTCGTCCGGAAACTGTTAAGAGCCGTCAGAAGGACAGCACTGTTCAGGAAAAATTCGTTCTGCAGGAAAAGGGCAACGTGCTCGTTTCCGGCCGTGCTATCGGCCAGAAGATCGGTGCAGGCCGTGTCATCATCGTTAACGGTCCGGAAAACATGGACCTCGTTAAGGAAGGCGACATCCTCGTTACCGACATGACCGACCCGAACTGGGAACCGGTTATGAAGAAGGCAAGCGCCATCGTCACTAACCGCGGCGGCCGTACCTGCCACGCTGCTATTATCGCCCGCGAACTCGGTATCGCTGCTGTTGTCGGTTGCGGCAACGCCACCGAACTCCTCAAGGACGGTCAGGAAGTTACCGTTTCCTGCGCAGAAGGCGACACAGGCTACATCTACGAAGGTCTTCTGAACTTCGAAGTCAAGCAGGTTCAGCAGGGTGAACTGCCGGAATGCCCGGTCAAGATCATGATGAACGTCGGCAACCCGCAGCTCGCATTCGAGTTCCAGTCCATCCCGAACAAGGGTGTCGGTCTTGCCCGTCTCGAATTCATCATCAACAACAACATCGGTATCCACCCGAAGGCATGTCTTGATTACCCGAACCTGCCGGCCGATGTTAAGGAAATCGTTGAAAAGGCTTCCGCCGGTTACGAAAGCCCGCGTCAGTTCTTCGTAGAAAAGCTTGCCGAAGGTGTTGCCACCATCGGTGCCGCTTTCTACCCGAAGAAGGTCATCGTCCGTATGTCCGACTTCAAGAGCAACGAATACCGTAAGCTCGTCGGCGGCAAGATCTACGAACCGGAAGAAGAAAACCCCATGCTCGGCTTCCGCGGCGCATCCCGCTACGTTGCCGACGACTTCAAGGAATGCTTCGCAATGGAATGCGAAGCCATGAAGAAGGTTCGCGACACAATCGGTCTGACAAACGTCGAAATCATGATCCCGTTTGTCCGTACCCTCAACGAAGCCCGTGAAATCAACGAAAAGCTCGCTGAACACGGTCTCAAGCGCGGTGAAAACGGTCTTCGCCTCAACATGATGTGCGAAATCCCGAGCAACGCACTTCTGGCTGAAAAGTTCCTTGAATACTTCGACGGCTTCTCCATCGGTTCCAACGACTTGACTCAGCTCACACTGGGTCTCGACCGTGACTCCGGTCTGATCGCCCGCTTCTTCGACGAACGCAACGAAGCTGTGAAGGTTCTTCTCTCCATGGCTATCCGCGCCTGCCGCGCCAAGGGTGCTTACGTCGGTATCTGCGGTCAGGGTCCTTCCGACCACCCGGATCTGGCCAAGTGGCTCATGGACGAAGGTATCGAGTCCATCTCTCTGAACCCGGATACAGTCGTCAACACCTGGAGAAAGCTTGCTCGCGAAGCAAACAAGTAATCAGGGGTAAGGAAATAACCGTATTCCGATACGGTTAACTCCGATATACTTAAACGGTTGCTGCTTTTGGCAGCAGCCGTTTTTTTTCGCCCTTTACCGACTCTCGTTTCACCTTTGCCGGAGCGCCGCCGTGGTTGATATGTACGTTTTTTGGTTCTGTACTGCTCTTGCAGTCGGTTCTCTGCACGTCATGTTCGGCAATATTCTTCTGGTGGGCATCGCCGCAGCCTGCATGACTGCCGGTATTCAGTCGGTTTTCTCCGTTTCTTTGCAGGTGCAGCTCGCCGCCTTCCTCGTGACAGGTATTCTGTACCTGAGCGTTTATGCGTGCCTGGCATTCAAAAGGGGCGAAGAGGTCGACCGCTCGAAGGTATTGGGGCGTCTGATCGGCCGGGAGGTGACCGTTCATTTCTGGCACGACGGCTGTTGCGAAGTACATCTCGAAGGGCGTCTGTGGCCCGCGGAATTCGTAGAATTTTCTCCGACCGAACTGTCGGCCGGAAAGTACCACGTCTGGAAACTTACCGACAAGAAGCTGGTACTGACCCGATAAAAGTTATTGATAAACGTTAGATAAATAGAAAGGCTTTTCGATGACCGAAGAAATCCAAAAACCTGAAGGAGCAGTTCTGCCCTGTATCGATGACCGTGCAGTCATCCAGGACCTTTTGAGAGCACATGCTATGGCGGTGTCTCAGCGTCTTGCAGAAGCAAGCCACAAGAACGTCGCCCGAGACGAAGTCGTGATGGCCGACCGCCGCGCCGCCGCTTTCATCGCCTCGACACTGCGCGGTCTGAATCCGGCTTACGCCAAGGCCGAGCGCTTTACACCCGAAGTGATCGAAGCCAATTTGAGAAGCGCTCTCGTTGACGAACTCAAACTCAACGAAATTCCGGAAGACGAAGTCAAGGATTCTCAGATCTTCATGCAGGTTGCGATGTTTATCTTCACCAACCGTATCCACGAACTCATCAACGAGCTCACTGCCAACCCCGACACAATCGCTGCCGACGGTCCCAAGAAGCTCGGCGATCTGCTTGCCGTCTGGACAAAGAGAATTACAGGAGAAAAGTAATGAGCGGATGCGCTTCCTGCCGTCCGGGCGGCTGTCACGACCACAGCTCCCGTGCGCCTCAGAGTCCTTCTTTGGTCGATCTCGTCGTCGTCCGCGGAATCTTTTCTCAGGCCGTGGTCAATATGTTCAACCGTGCGGTTGCCTGCAGTCAGGGCGAGATGACCAAGGAAGAATTGGATAAGAAGGATCTCGTGCTCACCGAGTGGCTCGGCGATACATTCTGCGGTCACAACAGCCACTTCGAAGAAGGTCCCGAAGACTGGAACCCGAAGGGTCTTGCCGAAGTGCTCCGCGGCATTCTCGCTGACAACGCCGTCTGGGAAGAGGGCGAAGAGATGCCCGAAGACGACGAAAGCGTGATCTTTACCGCCTGCGCCGTATTCGTAGCCGAAGCCTACAAGGCAATCCTTACTTCGATGCAGAGCGGTGTCGCAATCGACGACACCAAGAACCTGCCGCCCGAAGTCGACAGCTTTGTCGAAACCTGGGCAATGGTCTTTGCGGGCGCTCCGGTTTAATCCATAACCTCAAATCACAATAACAGCTCGAGGAGCTCACTATGAATCGTTTCGAATACTGCAATCCGACCCGTCTGGTCTTCGGTGCCGATGAAGAAAACCGCATCGGCGAACTCATCCTTCCGCGCTTATCTGAAGGCAAGCGTGTGATGGTGGTGTACGGCGGCGGCAGCGTCAAGCGAAGCGGACTCCTTGAGCGTGTCACCGCATCTCTTGCCGCAAGCGGTATCGAAGCCGTGGAATTCGGCGGTGCCCGCGTCAATCCGACTTTGGAACACGTCAGGAGCGGTATCGAACTTGCCCGCGAAAAGAACGTCGGCGTGATGCTTGCCGTGGGCGGCGGCAGCGTGATCGATACAGCCAAGGGTATTGCGCTCGGCGTCCCCTACGACGGCGACGTCTGGGACTTCTTTGCCCGCGGCGTGATGCCGAAGACTGCCCTTCCGGTGGCCTGCGTGCTTACGCTTCCCGCAGCAGGCAGCGAACAGAGTATTCGTGTGGTCATTAACGGTGAAGGCCGCAAGCTCGGTGCCGGTACTCCGGTCGTACGTCCCTTTGCGAGCGTTATCGATCCGAAGCTCTTCTTTACGCTGCCTGAAAAACAGATCCGTGCCGGTGTGATCGACATGATGAGCCACATCATGGAGCGCTATTTCACACAGACCGAAGCCGTGGACTTCATCTCGGGTCAGGCCGAAGCCGCCTTGGTTTCCATCATGAAGAACGGTCTTATCGTCCGGGACGATCATGAAAACTACGACGCCTGGAGTCAGATCGGTTTGGCAGGCTCCTTTGCGCACAACGGCTATTTCGGTCTGGGCCACGTCGAAGACTGGGCCTGCCACGGTATCGAACATGAATTAAGCGCCTGGGACGAAACGATTACGCACGGCGAAGGTCTTGCGGTGCTCACGCCCGCCTGGATGAAGCACGTCTGGAAGGCAAATCCCGCCCGTTTCGAGCGTTTTGCCGTGAATGTGATGGGTGCTGAGGGTGCTACTCAACAAGAGCGTATCGAGAACGGTATCGAGGCTTTGAAGGCATTCTTCAAGGAAATGGGCGCTCCGGTCACGATGCGTGAACTCGGCGCTGAAAACGCTCCCTTCGGAAAACTGGCCGAACTTGCCACAGCCAAGACCGGTTCGGTCGGCAATTTCGTGAAACTCACAGCAGCGGACGTTAAAGCTATCTACGAATCTGCCGTTTAATCTCATAACGTAAAGACAAAAAAAGAGCTCTCCGATTCATACGAACCGGAGAGTTTTTTTTTACCAACCACACACACGAGTTCTTCACGACTCTTCTGAAAGGAGTATCCACGACAAGAGATTGCTGATTACTGTTGACTTCTAAGTCCCCCGAACTGTTTGAATGAGGTCAGTTTAAACAGAGGTGCGTCAGTTTGTGACGCATAAAAACAAAAGTCCGCATCATCAACGATATCGGAAAGAATCAAGAATCGGTTAATCGGCTGCTTTGGCACGCTTGGCGCGGAGAATCTCCTCGGTATCGGCAAGTCCGCTGCCGCCGTTAGCCGAGAAGGGGGCGACGGTTTTGCCGGCAAGACTGATGTTACGAAGAAGCGATTCGGTGCGATTCATCGGTAAGCCCTGTTATTGCTTCGGGGAGATGTACTGCACGGCAAATCGGTTGTCCGTCATGCGCACCTTGCCGCGAAGATTTTCGGTTACCGCAACGTTTTTCAAAGCGTCGTCGACAAGTACGGCGGCGATTTCCGGATGTTCTCCGAGGTACTGAATCGCCTTATCCCAGCCGAAGACGTAGAGCGCCGTGCACATGCCGTCGGCAAAGGTCGAGCTTTTGTCGATGATCGTGACCGAGGAAAGCGTTGCCGGTACCGGGCGGCCTGTCTTCGGGTTGAGGATGTGGTGGTACTTTACGCCGTCCTGAATGAAGTACTTTTCATAGTTGCCGCTCGTGACGATCGAGTCGTCGGAAGAGGGTACGACGGCAAAATAGCCGCCCCGCTTCTGATCCGGTTCCTGAATGCCGAGCGACCAGGGCTGATTCTTTGCGTTGGTGCCGAGCGTGATGATGTTGCCGCCGAAACTGAGCAGCGCGTCGGTGCAGCCGGATGCACGCATTTTTCCGGCGACTTTATCGGCAATAAATCCCTTGCCGATCGCGCCCACCGTGATTTCCTGACCTTTTCCGATTTTGGCAAAGTACTTGCCGGCCTCGTTGCTTACTTCAATCTTCTGCCAGTTCACCAAGGGCAGCGCAGATTCGATTTCCTTTTCGGTCGGCACTTTCCGGTAGGACTGATCCACGCTCCAGAGTTTGACGAGAGTACCTACCGTGAGATCCATTGCGCCATCGGTCTCCTGCGCGATGTCACGCGCTTTTTGCAGGACTTCGGCGGTGTCGGAAGAGACTTCGATCCGGTTGCCGCCGGCACTGCCTAAGCGGGAGATGTCGCTTGCTTCGATATAAGACGAAAGCAGTTGCTCCAACCGCAGGGTTTCTTCTTCGGCAATATTGACGCAGCGCTGCGCTTCTTCCCTATTGTCCGCTTTGATCTGAGCGGTGATTTCGGTGCCGAGCGAATAGAAGCCTGCAACGAAAACTTCCGCGGCAGAAAGACTGCCGCAGAAGAGGGCGCAGAGAAGTCCGAGAGAGAGTGATCTGAGCATAAGGCGTATGAATTTATTTGGTGCAGAAGCCCTGTTTCTTTAAGTAGTCGAGCATGAAGGGGCGGCGCTCTCTTTCAAGGATCGGAGGCAGTGTTTCGCTCCAGCTGCAGTCTTTGCTGCCGACGGCGCGGCTGCGGAAATAGTTTCGCATCACTTCGTCATAGTCGGCGAGAGTATCGGCGTCGCATTCCTCATAACGGTTTTCCATCATCGTGACGGATGCGGGCAGCCGCGGCTTCAGTTCGTTCTTGGTTTTCGGGTGACCGAAAGCGATACCGAAGATCGGAATCACGAGTTCGGGGAGTTCGAGCAGCTCGGAAACTTCATCCATGTTGTTGCGGATACCGCCGATGTAGCAGCCGCCGAGACCGAGAGACTCAAGTGCAATCATCGCATTCTGAGCAAAGATGCCGCAGTCCATGGCGACGACCATCAGCTGCTCGGCCCAGCCGGTGTCGGCCGCGGGGCATGCTTTCTTATTGCGGTGCATGTCGCCTAAAAACACCCAGAATTCCGGAGCTTCCGCAACGTGCTTTTGATTTCCTGCGAGTTCGGCAAGACGCTTTTTCTTGTCCGCATCGGTGACGCGGATTACGCTTGTTTCCTGCAGAAAGCAGGTGGAAGAAGCCGCGCGTGCGGCATTGAAAATCGCATCGCGCATTTCCTCGGAAACCGGCTCGTCGGTAAAGGAGCGCACCGAAGTGTGTTCGGCAATGAGTTTCAATGTATCGTTGACTGCTGTCATAAGATGCTCCGAAAAGTAAAAACCGCCGAATGAAGTCACCGGCGGTTCTGTCTGCCGGGAATTAACCGCGGCGGGTACGTGTTTTAAGCAGACGCTGCTGATCGCGCTTCCACTGCTTCTTGCTTTCATCGGCGCGCTTTTCGAATTCGCGCTTGCCTTTGCCTAAGCCGACCTCGACTTTGACGCGGCTTCCCTTGAAGTGCATGTCAAGCGGAATAAGCGTGTAACCGGCGCGCTCTACCTTACCGATAAGACGCATGATTTCCTGCTTGTGCATGAGAAGTTTGCGGGTGCGGGTCGGTTCCGCTCTCTCGTGGGTGCTCGCTGTATCGAGCGGCACGATCTGAGAGTTCAGCAAAAAGAGTTCTCCGTTGCGAACGAAGATGTGGCTTTCTTTGATCTGAGCACGTCCGGCGCGCACTGCCTTGACCTCCCAGCCCTTGAGAACAAGTCCGGCTTCGAACTTATCCTCGATGGCGTAGTCGAAATGCGCCTTTTTATTCTGAATGTGTGCCACTTAAAAACCTCTGGTAAACCGTAAAATGCATCGAAAGAAAACATATTTTCTCAGATGCGAGTAGAATCAATAAAATTTTAACTGTTCTGCAGAATTATATCTCTGCCGTGCAGTCCTCCCTCTTCTTCCCGGAAGAGACGAAGCAAACCTGCAATATCAGGAGGCGCAGTGAGTATTGAAATTGTGCATCAGACCGAGTCCGGTTTGGTAAAAAAGACGCTTGAGCTCGAAGCGGGGCTTAACGTGCGTCTGGCACTTGGGCGCGCCGGCATCAATCTGACTGACACAGAAGCGGTCAGCGTCTGGAACGAAAAAGTTACCTTAGAAACACCCTTGAATGCGGGAGACCGCATTGAGATATGCGGCCCGATTCTCGTCGACCCCAAAGAGGCAAGACGAATCCGGGCCGAAAATAAATCTGCACCTGTTTCCAAGCAGAGGAGGCATGCAGCAAGGTAAATAATCCGTAATCTGGGAGTTACACCTAGAATACTGAAATAATTCGTAACACCTTAGATTTTTTCCTATAATTCGTTTTTGTGCTTAGAGGTTGAAAATGAGACTCCTTCAAAAGGCTCTTACATTTGATGATGTACTGCTTGTCCCGGCATACTCCAACATCCTTCCGCGAGATACTGTTCTCTCCACTCAGTTCACACGCGACATCCGCCTGAACATTCCGTTCTGCTCCGCAGCAATGGACACTGTTACCGAATCCAAGCTTGCTATCGCTCTTGCTCAGGAAGGCGGTATCGGTATCATCCACAAGAACATGACAGCTCAGCAGCAGGCAGCTGAAGTTCTGAAAGTTAAGCGTCACGAAGCCGGTATGGTTACCGACCCGATCACTATCGGTCCGGACATGCTCGTTGCCGACGTTATCCGCCTCACACGCGAACGTCACATCTCCGGTCTTCCCGTTGTAGACGGCACCAAGGTTCTCGGTATGGTCACCAGCCGCGACCTTCGCTTCGAAACACGTCTTGACGCCAAGGTCTGCGAAATCATGACTCCGGCAGATCGTCTCGTCACTATCAAGGAAGGCGGCACACTCGAAGAAGCCAAGCGCCTGATGCACACACACCGCCTCGAACGCGTGGTTGTTGTTGACGATGCATTCAACCTGAAGGGCCTGATGACCGTTAAGGACATCACCAAGGCTATCGACCATCCGTATGCAGCCAAGGACCGTCAGGGCAAGCTCCTCGTCGGTGCTGCCGTCGGCGTCGGTGCAGGTACTGAAGAACGCGTTGAAATGCTTATTGATGCAGGCGTCGACGTTCTTACCGTTGACACCGCTCACGGTCACTCCCAGGGCGTTCTCGACCGCGTCGAATGGGTCAAGAAGCACTATCCGCAGGTTCAGGTTATCGGCGGCAACATCGCTACAGCCGCTGCCGCACGCGCTCTCGTCGACCACGGCGCAGACGCAGTCAAGGTCGGTATCGGCCCGGGCTCCATCTGTACAACCCGTGTTGTCGCAGGTGTCGGCGTTCCGCAGATCTCCGCAGTTTCCAACGTAGCCGAAGCTCTTGCCGGCACAGGCGTTCCCTGTATCGCTGACGGCGGCGTACGCTTCTCCGGCGACGTTGCCAAGGCTATCGCCGCAGGCGCCAACTGCGTCATGATGGGCGGTATGTTCGCAGGTACCGACGAAGCTCCGGGCGAAATCATTCTCTACCAGGGCCGCTCCTACAAGAGCTACCGCGGTATGGGTTCCCTCGGTGCTATGAACAAGGGTTCCGCCGACCGTTACTTCCAGGACAACAACAACGGCAACGTCGACAAGTTCGTTCCGGAAGGCATCGAAGGTATGGTTCCGTACAAGGGCAGCGCTCTTGCCATCATCTATCAGATGTGCGGCGGTCTGCGCTCCTCCATGGGCTACTGCGGTTGCAAGACTATCGACGAAATGAGAACCAAGGCTGAATTCGTCGAAATCACCGCCGCCGGTATGCGTGAATCTCACGTTCACGACGTGAAGATCACCAAGGAAGCACCGAACTACCGTCTTGAAAACTAATTAAGACCTGACTTTGGTATCATTAGGGACCGCATCAGTAGATGATCGGTCCCTGATTTGTTTTTGCAGGCCGAAAACTCCAATCAACTTTATTCATTAAAAGATGAATCACGATCGCATTCTTATTCTTGACTTTGGCAGTCAGGTCACCCAATTGATTGCCCGCCGCGTCCGCGAAGCACACGTGTACTGCGAAGTTCACTCCTGCGAAGTGAGCGACGAATTCATTCGTCAGTTCAATCCGAAGGGCATTATCCTGTCCGGCTCTCACATGAGCGCCTACGAAGAAGCTACTGACAAGGCTCCTGCTGCGGTCTTTGAGCTTGGAGTTCCTGTTCTCGGTATCTGCTACGGCATGCAGACTATGGCTCAGCAGCTCGGCGGCCAGGTAGGCAAGGGTACACAGCGTGAATTCGGTTACGCCGAAGTCCGCACCCACAACAACACCAAGCTGCTCGAAGGCATCGAAGACTTCAAGAACGAAGACGGCGAAAGCATGCTCAAGGTCTGGATGAGCCACGGTGACAAGGTTGTCGAAATGCCGGAAGGCTTCAAGCTCATGTGCTCCACACCGAGCTGCCCGATCGCCGGTATGGCCAACGAAGAAAAGCGTTTCTACGCCGTTCAGTTCCACCCGGAAGTCACCCACACCGTTCTCGGTACAGAAATCCTGCGCCGCTTCGTGCTCAACATCTGTGAAGCCAACGCTGACTGGATCATGGGCAACTACGTGAACGAAGCTGTTGCCAAGATCCGTGAAACTGTCGGCAGCGACGAAGTCATCCTCGGTCTCTCCGGCGGCGTCGACTCCTCCGTTACCGCAGCTCTTATCCACCGCGCTATCGGCGATCAGCTCACCTGCGTATTCGTTGACAACGGTCTGCTGCGACTCAACGAAAGAGAACAGGTTGCCGAAACCTTCCAGAAGAACATGGGCCTCAAGCTCATCGTTGTCGATGCCAGCGACCGCTTCATGAGCGAACTCGACGGCGTTACCGATCCGGAAGCCAAGCGTAAGATCATCGGCAAGCTCTTCGTGGATGTCTTCCAGGAAGAAGCCGCCAAGCTCCCGAGCGCCAAGTGGCTTGCTCAGGGCACTATTTACCCGGACGTTATCGAATCGAACGGTGCCAAGACTAAGAAGGCTACAACCATCAAGTCTCACCACAACGTCGGCGGTCTGCCCGATACACTGCACCTGCAGCTGCTCGAACCGCTTCGCGAACTCTTCAAGGACGAAGTCCGCGAACTCGGTATCGAACTCGGTCTGCCGGCTGAAATGGTTTACCGTCACCCGTTCCCGGGTCCGGGCCTCGGCGTTCGTATCCTCGGCGCCGTCAAGCGCGAATACGCTGACCTGCTCCGTCAGGCTGACGCAATCTTCATCGAAGAACTGCGCCGCGAAGGCTGGTACGACAAGGTCAGCCAGGCATTCGTCGTATTCCTGCCGGTTAAGAGCGTCGGCGTGATGGGCGACGGCAGAACTTACGACTGGGTTGTCAGCCTGCGTGCCGTTCAGACATCCGACTTCATGACTGCTCACTGGGCACACCTGCCGTACGAACTGCTCGGCCGTGTTTCCAACCGCATCATCAACGAAGTCAAGGGTATCAACCGCGTCTGCTACGACGTCAGCGGCAAGCCGCCTGCCACTATCGAATGGGAATAATCGGATTGAGTAAATCCGAACCCAGGTAAGTGAGGGTTTGAACCGAAGAGGGAGTATCGAAAGATGCTCCCTTTTTTTGCATCTGTACCTGCCGCAGACAGACTTTTTTAGGGTGAAAGAGACGAATTGCCGGGCGCAGATAGCCTGAAATAACCGAAAAAGGCGTACGTCGGCTTATTTTCGTGTGCCGGCTGTTTTGCTTGTGAAAGCGGGGTGGAATGACCCTCCTGCGACGACAGATTTTGTTGTGAGACTGCCTTCAGTCCGATCCTTTCGCGAAATCCTATCCCCGATTTTCGGGATTTTGCAGCCTTTTCCCTCATTGCCTGAAAGAACGTACTTCACGGACGGTAAAAGCGCGGGTGCCCCGCTATGATTAAAGAAAAGATCAAAGAGGCACACTATGTCCGGTTCAACCCTTGGAAAATTATTTACTGTCACGAACTTCGGAGAATCTCACGGTCCGGCGATCGGCTGCGTGATCGACGGCTGTCCTCCGGGAATGGAGCTGAGTTGCGAAGATATTCAGAAGGAACTCGACCGCCGCAAGCCCGGCACTTCCCGCTACGTAACGCAAAGACGCGAGAGCGACACGGTTGAGATTCTCTCCGGTGTCTACGAGGGTAAAACCACCGGTACTCCGATCGGTCTTCTGATCCGAAACGAAGACCAAAAGAGCAAAGATTATTCGGCCATTGCCGAAGTGTTCCGCCCGGCGCACGCCGACTGGAGTTACTTCAATAAGTACGGTATCCGCGACCCGAGAGGCGGCGGAAGAAGTTCCGCAAGACTCACGGCTCCGACGGTTGCCGCCGGTGCCGTAGCCAGAAAGTGGCTCAAAGAAGAATTCGGTATCGAAATCAAAGCATGTCTTACCAATATCGGCGGAATCGCTGCCGGTATCAAAGATTGGAATTTTGTTGACCGAAATCCCTTCTTTTCCGCTGATCCCGAAGCAGTTCCCGAGCTCGAAACGTTCCTCGACGGCATCCGTAAAGACGGCGACTCGGTAGGTGCCGAGGTTTATGTCAGAGCCGACGGTGTGCCGGTCGGATTCGGCGAGCCGCTCTACGACCGATTGGATGCCGATATCGCCTATGCCTTTATGGGACTCAATGCCGTCAAGGGCGTGGAGATCGGTGCCGGTTTCGACGTCGTCCGCATGAGAGGCAGCGAAAACTCCGACCTTATGGACGCCGCAGCGGACACCAAATTCCTTACGAATCACAGCGGCGGTATTTTGGGCGGCATTTCGAGCGGTCAGCCGATCGAAGTGCGTGTGGCGATCAAACCGACTCCTTCGATTCTGAAGCCGCAACAGACGATGAATACCGCCGGCGAAAACACCGTTGTTTCCACCAAGGGCCGCCACGACCCTTGCGTCGGCATCCGTGCAGTTCCTGTACTCGAAGCGCTGCTCGCGCTTGTTTTAGCCGACCACGCCATGCGTCACCGTGCGCAGTGCGGCAGATAAATACGAGCGCAGAGCGCCGAAACAGCCCCGGATTTCCCTTCAAAAAATAAGTGCGGAGAACTCAAAATAAAAAGTTCTCCGCAATCCGATTAACGGGGTGGCGGCGTGGCATACTCAATAAAGATACTCTTAGTTACGAATTCGTAACCGACAGAAATCGCCCGAAGTGCCGGAATAAAAAAACAGGAACCGGTGCCGTTAACTCAATCAAGAACTTCTCAAGAAAGAAGAAAAAATGACAATAACAAAAACACCGAAAACGCTGTACGACAAGATTTTTGACGAACACGTGGTGCGTACCGAAGAGGACGGAACCGCCACACTGTACATCGACCGCCACTTGGTGCATGAAGTCACCAGTGCTCAGGCGTTCGAAGGCTTGAGAATGCAGCAGCGCCCGCTTTGGCGCAAGAGCTCGATTGTCGCTACCGCCGACCACAATACTCCGACCACCGGTTGGGAAAAGGGTCTCGAAGGTATTGAAGATCCGATTTCCAAGCTTCAGGTCACCACGCTTGACAGCAACATCAAGAGTTTCGGCTGCGCCGCTTATTTCCCGTTCCTGAGCAAGGGCCAGGGCGTCATTCATGTCATGGGTCCGGAAGAGGGCGCGATTCATCCGGGTATGACCGTTGTCTGCGGTGACTCCCACACCAGCACGCACGGTGCCTGCGCCGCCATCGCTTTCGGTATCGGTACCAGCGAAGTCGAGCACGTGATGGCTACCCAGACACTGCTCACCAAGAAGATGAAGAATATGCGCGTTACCGTGACCGGCAGCCTGCAGAAGGGAGTCTCCGCCAAGGATGTCGCACTTGCCGTGATCGGCAAAATCGGTACCGCAGGCGGTACGGGCCACGCCATCGAATTTACGGGTTCTGCGATCAGCGAACTCTCCATGGAAGGCCGTATGACGCTCTGCAACATGGCGATCGAAGCCGGTGCCCGCTGCGGCCTCGTTGCCTGCGACGACAAGACCGTCGAATACATGAAGGGCCGCCCGCTCGCTCCGACCGGTGCCGAACTGGAAGCTGCCGAAGCCTACTGGAGAAGCTTAAAGAGCGACGAAGGCGCAGTATTCGATACCGAAGTCACGCTCGACGGCGCCTTAATCGAACCGATGGTGACCTGGGGCACCTCTCCCGAAATGGTCGCAGCGATTTCCGACGTGACTCCGAACCCCGAGAATCAGCCTGACAGCGTCAAGCGCGAAGGCTGGGAAAGAGCTTACGTCTACACGGGTCTTACACCCTCTACCCCGATGACAGAAATCCGTCCCAACAAGATCTTCATCGGTTCCTGCACCAACAGCCGTATCGAAGACTTAAGAAGCGCCGCACATGTCGTAAAGGCTATCGGCAAGAAGGTTGCTCCGAATGTCGAACAGGCTCTCGTCGTACCGGGCTCCGGTCTCGTCAAGGCTCAGGCAGAAGCCGAAGGCCTCGACAAGATCTTTATCGAAGCAGGCTTTGAGTGGCGTGAGCCCGGCTGCTCGATGTGTCTTGCGATGAACGCCGACCGCTTGAACCCCGGCGACCGCTGTGCTTCGACCAGCAACCGTAACTTCGAGGGCCGTCAGGGCAATAAGAGCCGCACGCATCTTTGCTCTCCGGCAATGGCCGCAGCCGCTGCCGTCGAAGGTCATTTCGTTGATGTGCGCAAGTTCTTCTAAGGGGTGTAAGAATGGAAAAATTTACAGTTCTCAAAGGCGTGGTTTGTCCGCTCGACCGCTCCAACGTGGATACCGACGCCATTATTCCGAAGCAGTTTTTAAAGTCGATTTACCGCACCGGTTACGGTCCCAACCTCTTTGACGAGTGGCGCTATCTCGACAAGGGCGAGCCCGGTATGGATCCGGCTTCCCGCAAGCCGAACCCGGATTTCGTGCTCAACAAGCCGCGCTATCAGGGTGCGACGATCCTCATGGCCCGTAAGAACTTCGGTTGCGGTTCTTCGCGCGAACACGCCGCCTGGGCGCTCACTCAGTACGGTTTCCGCGCCGTGATCGCTCCGAGCTTTGCCGATATTTTCTACAACAACAGCTTCAAGAACGGTCTGCTGCCGATTCCGCTTTCCGAAGAAACGGTCGAACATCTCTTCGCGCTTGTCGAAGCCAACGAAGGCTGTGAGCTGACCGTCGATCTCGAACGTCAGGTCGTTGTCGAACCCGACGGAACCGAGCACGCTTTCGACGTGCCGGAATTCCGCCGCTACTGCCTCCTGAACGGTCTCGACGATATCGGTATCACGCTGCAGCACCGCGACGAAATCAAGGCGTTTGAGGAAAAGCGCCTGGCAGAAAAGCCGTGGCTTGCCAAAACCATTTAATGAAAACAAAAACGAAAATCAAGAAGTAGGAATCATCATGAGTAAAAAGATTGCAGTTCTGGCCGGCGACGGCATCGGCAGTGAAATCATGGCTCAGGCCATCAAAGTTCTGCGTGCGATGGACCTTCCGCTCGACTATGAAGAAGCTCTCGTCGGCGGCGTGGCTTACGCCGCTCACGGTCATCCGCTGCCGGAATCCACTCTGCAGCTCGCCAAAGAAAGCGATGCTGTGCTCTTCGGTGCTGTCGGCGACTATAAGTACGACAATCTCGAACGCCATCTGCGTCCCGAACAGGCGATTCTCGGCTTAAGAAAGGCTCTCGGCCTCTTCGTGAACCTGCGCCCGGCCATCTGCTATCCGGAACTGACAGCTGCTTCTTCCCTGAAGCCCGAACTCGTTGCTGGTCTCGATCTGCTGCTCGTTCGCGAACTGACCGGCGACGTCTACTTCGGTCAGCCCCGCGGCCGCCGCGTAAGCCCGGACGGTCACTTCCCGGGTGCCGAAGAAGGCTTTGACACCATGCGCTACACCGTGCCCGAAGTCGAACGTATCGCTCACGTCGCCTTCAAGGCCGCGATGGGCCGCTCCAAGCATCTCACCAGCGTCGACAAGGCCAACGTCCTTGAAACCAGCCAGGTCTGGAGAGACACCATGATCCGCGTCTCCAAGGAATATCCGGAAGTGACTCTGGAACATATGTATGTCGACAACGCCGCCATGCAGCTGGTCCGCGCTCCGAAGAAGCTCGACGTGATCGTGACCGGCAACCTCTTCGGCGACATCCTCTCGGACGAAGCCGCCATGCTCACCGGCTCCATCGGTATGCTCGCTTCTGCCGCATTGAACGACAAGAAGCAGGGTCTGTATGAACCGAGCCACGGTTCTGCTCCGGATATTGCCGGTATGAACATTGCCAACCCGCTCGCTCAGATTCTTTCTGCCGCGATGATGCTCCGCTACTCGCTCGACATGGAAGCCGAAGCCCGTGCCATCGAAGATGCTGTTAAGCTTGTGCTTCAGCAGGGTTACCGCACCGGCGACATCTGGAGCGAAGGCTGCAGAAAGGTCAGCTGCTCGGAAATGGGCGACGCAGTGGTTGCCGCTCTGAAGTAACCGGAAAACTGAAGAAAACAATCTGCGGCATCGGATTTTATTACCCTGCCGCAGAGGTTTCTCTAAGGGCTGTTGTAAAACAGCCTTTACAGAAGCCGAAGAAATAAAGAATAATCGGCTCGATATCGAATCGATGCCGAAGGATATCGGCATCCCCGAAAACAATACATTTACAAAACAAGCACCCCGAATGGAGGACAACATGCTGAAGTTAGGTATGGTCGGCTGGCGCGGAATGGTTGGTTCCGTCCTTATGGACCGAATGAAGAAGGAAGGCGATTTTGAATTCGTATCCACTACCTTTTTCTCGACGAGCAATGCCGGCGGCAAAGCCCCGGAAGTTGCCAATTCCGATCCGGTTTTAAAAGACGCCCATAACCTCGACGAACTTGCCCTCTGCGACGTCATTATTTCCTGCCAGGGCGGCGACTGGACCAAGGCTCATTTCGGCGCACTGCGCGAAAAGGGCTGGGACGGCTACTGGATCGATGCCGCAAGCACGCTGCGTATGGAAGACGATGCCGTGATCGTTCTCGATCCGGTCAATATGCACGTCATTCAGGACGCCTTGAAGAACGGCACCAAGAACTTTATCGGCGGCAACTGCACGGTCAGCCTGATGCTGATCGCCCTGGACGGCCTGATCCGTACGGGTCTGGTGGAATGGATTTCTTCCATGACTTACCAGGCTGCAAGCGGCGCGGGTGCCCCCAATATGCGCGAACTTCTCTCTCAGATGGGTGCACTGCACGGCTCCGTTGCCGAGGAATTAAAGGATCCGCATTCCGCTATTCTTGAAATCGACCGCAAGGTTGCTGAAACTATGCGCGGCGGCGACTTCCCGACCGCAGCGTTCGGCGCTCCGCTCGCCGGCAGCCTCATTCCCTGGATCGACAAGGAAGTTGCCAACGGCCAGAGCAGAGAAGAATGGAAGGGCGGCGCAGAAGCGAATAAAATCCTCGGGTTGCCTGCCATCGGCGAACCCGGCTGCATGCCGGTCGACGGACTTTGCGTTCGCGTCGGTTCCATGCGCTGCCACTCTCAGGCACTCACCATTAAACTGAAGAAAGATATTTCCTGCGAAGAAATCGAAGCACATCTCAGAGGTGCCAACGATTGGGTCAAGGTGATCCCGAACAACAAGGAAGAAAGTGTGAAGGAACTTTCTCCCGCCAAGGTAACGGGTACGCTCTCTGTTCCGATCGGCCGCATCCACAAGATGAATTTCGGTCCGGAATACGTTGCCGCCTTTACGGTCGGCGACCAGCTCCTTTGGGGTGCGGCAGAACCGCTGCGCCGCATGCTTCGCATTTTGGTAGATTTTAAGAAAGGCTGATAATCAATGAGGATTGCACTCGGCATCGAATACGACGGAAGATGTTATGACGGCTGGCAGACACAGCCGTCGGGAAACACAGTTCAGGACAAACTGCAGGAAGCGATCCGCTCCTTTACGGGCGAGACGGTCAATGCGGTCTGTGCCGGCAGAACCGATGCCGACGTGCATGCAAGCGCACAGGTCGCGCATATCGACACCGAGTGCGACCGCCGCGAAGTCTCCTGGGTCCGCGGCTTAAACACCTTCCTTCCCAAAACCATCGCTGTGCGCTGGGCTAAGCCCGTAAGCGATGATTTCCATGCCCGCTTCTCGGCCGTGAGCCGCAGCTACGAGTATTGGATTTCGAACGAGCCGACAAGATCTCCGCTTCTTGACGGCCGCACGGGCTGGGTGTTCCGTCCGCTCGATGTCGAGCGTATGCAGGCGGGCGCCGAGCATCTTTTAGGCACTCACGACTTTACGTCTTTCCGGGCTTCGGGCTGCCAGTCCAAGACGCCGGTCAAAACCGTGCAGTCGGTTTGCGTTACGCGTCACGGCCGCCTCATTTGTCTTCAGATCAAGGCCGACGCATTCCTCTACCACATGGTCCGCAATATCGTGGGCTCTTTGGTTTATGTCGGTACCGGTGTGAGAGAACCCGACTGGATCGCAGAACTTATCGAAGCGCGCGACCGCTCGGTGGCCGCTCCGACTTTCTATCCTTCCGGTCTTTACCTTACGGGCGTCGGTTACCCCGAGCAGTTCGGTCTGCCGCAGTCGGCACCGAGTCCCTTCGGTGCGATGTTCCGATGAGATATACCGCATTTACGGTATTCGGATAAAAAAATAAAAAATGGTATCGGCAAATCCGTCGATACCGTTTTTTTTATGTATTCTGAAATACATGAACAGAACATTTGATCAACAACGAGTCCGCTTCTTCCCCGAAGCACTCATCGCGTCCGCAGAAGCAGCCCTTATTGCTTCCGAAGTTTCCTGCGCAAAGTGGGAAGGCTGGACCGCATCTGTTGATTGGGCTTGACCGCCCGACTACTTTTCATACTCCGTCCCAAGCCGGGTACCGATCGAAGCCCGGGAACTCAAGAAACTGAACATCAGTTGAGATAAGCCGCAGAACAACTTTGTCCGGCAAATAAATTTCCCGAAATCCGATTGTTTTTAAGACCGGCACCCCGATCGCAATACGAGCGAAATTTAAAGAAATATCGGCCCTTCAATCAAAACACACGGCCGAAACAAAAATAAAAGAGGTCCATCATGACATACAGCTTCCCTGACAAGAACGGTTTCTTCGGCGAATACGGCGGCGTCTACGCCGATGAGGCTCTGATGCCCGCAATCGAAGAACTGCGCGAAGCTTACATGCACTATCGCAACGATCCGGAATTCATCGAAGAATTCGAGTATGAACTCAAGCACTTCGTCGGCCGTCCCTCTCCGATCTATCACTGCAAGCGCCTTTCCGAAATCTGCGGCGGTGCTCAGATCTATTTGAAGCGCGAAGACTTAAACCACACCGGCGCTCATAAGATCAACAACACCATCGGTCAGGCACTGCTTGCCCGCCGCATGGGCAAGACCCGTATCATTGCCGAAACCGGTGCCGGCCAGCACGGCGTGGCTACCGCAACGGTCGCCGCCCGACTCGGCGTGAAGTGCGTCGTCTACATGGGTGCCGACGACGTCAAGCGTCAGGCCGCCAACGTCAACCGTATGCGTCTTTTGGGTGCCGAGGTGCACGCCGTGGAAACGGGTTCGAGAACCCTGAACGACGCTCTTGACGAGGCTCTCAAGGACTGGGTCGAAAACGTCGAAAACACTTACTACATCATCGGTACCGTTGCCGGTCCCCATCCGTATCCCATGATGGTCCGAGACTTCAACTCCGTCGTATCCCGCGAATGCCAGGTTCAGATGCCGGAAATCGCCGGCCGCGACCCCGACTATGTCGTTGCCTGTATCGGCGGCGGCTCCAACGCCATGGGCATCTTCTACGATTACATCCCGAAGACCGACGTGAAGCTCATCGGCGTCGAAGCCAACGGCCGCGGTCTTGAGACGGGTCTGCATGCCGCCAGTCTGCAGGCAGGCCGCCCCGGCATTCTGCACGGCAACCGCACTTACATCATGCAGGATGACGAGGGTAATGTGATGACCACACACAGCGTCTCCGCCGGTCTCGACTACCCCGGTGTCGGCCCCGAACACGCTCACCTCAAAGACACGGGCAGAGCCGAATACGTCGGTATCGAAGACGAAGAAGCGCTCGAAGCTTTCCACACGCTCTGCCGTGTCGAAGGCATCATTCCGGCACTTGAATCGAGCCATGCGGTTGCCTACGGCATGAAGCTTGCCAAGACACTGCCGAAGGACAAGATCGTGCTCGTCAACCTCTCGGGCCGCGGCGACAAGGACCTTCATATCGTGTTTGAAAACATGGAAGGCATGGAAGAAGCCAAGTAAGAGCAAACACAGAACCCCGTAAGGGGAGAAGCGGGTACGCAATGACTTCGGTTTTTGCGTACCCGTTTTTGATTCCGCAAAAAAACAAGGACGGAAATAATTTCAAAAAACTTCGCACGGCATTCGCGGGCTCGGTGCGTTAAAATCTCTCGGGCTTATATAAGAAACCACGGAACAATAATGAGTTGGATTGAAAAGCTTCTGCCCCCGAAAATCAAACGCAGTGATGACGAGAAGGGCAAGAAAGATATGCCGAGCGGCGTCTGGACCAAGTGCGACAACTGCGGTACCACGCTTTACGCTCAGGAACTCAGAAAGAATCTTAACGTCTGCCCGAAGTGCAACAGCCATATGCGCATCGGTGCCCGCAGCCGCCTCGATCTTTTCCTCGATCAGGAAGGCCGTAAAGAAATCGCCGCCGAAGTGCGTGCCGTCGACCCCCTGAAGTTCACCGACAGCAAGAAGTATCCGGACCGTGTCCGTCAGGCCGTCGGCAAGACAGGCGAAACCGATGCGCTCGTCGTGATGAGCGGTTCTGTCGAAGCCATCCCGGTGGTGGCCGCAGCCTTTGAATTCGGCTTTATGGGCGGCTCCATGGGCAGCGTGGTGGGCGAACGTTTTGTCCGCGGCGTACAGGAAGCTATCGACCGCCACTGCGCATTCGTCTGCTTTACCGCTACCGGCGGCGCCCGTATGCAGGAAGGTCTCTTCTCTCTGATGCAGATGGCCAAGACCACCGGCATGATTGCAAAGCTTTCCGAGCGCGGTCTTCCCTTTATTTCGGTTCTGACCGATCCCACCATGGGCGGTGTTTCCGCATCCTTTGCCTTTATGGGCGACGTTGTGATCGCCGAACCCAAGGCTCTGATCGGCTTCGCAGGCCCCCGCGTGATCGAACAGACCGTACGCGAAAAGCTTCCCGAAGGTTTCCAGAGAGCCGAATTCCTGCTCGAAAAGGGCGCGATCGATATGATCGTCGACCGCAAGGATCTCAAGCATGAAATCGCTCATCTGATTGCACTGCTGCAAAAAGAACCCGAAGGCGCGATTTCGTAATCGCAGAACACACTACAGACAGGCCTCGAAAGAGGCCTTTTCGCTTATGAAGACATTGAACGAATGGCTCTCGCACGTTGAAACGCTGCATGCCAAAACGATTGATTTGGGTCTCGACCGCATCAAGGCGATGATCCGCAAGATGGATATCCGCTTCGACTGCCCGATTCTTCTGGTGGGCGGCACCAACGGCAAGGGTTCGACCTGCACGTGCCTCGAGCAGGTACTGCTTGCCGCGGGTTACCACGTCGGCGTGCACACTTCGCCGCACTTAATCCGCTTCAACGAGCGTGCCCGTATCGACGGCAAGATTGTTTCCGACGAAGATCTGCTGCCGTACTTCGAAAAGGTGGAAGCGCTCAGAGGCGAGACCACACTTTCTTATTTCGAGTACACGCTGCTCGTGATTCTCATGATGTTCCGGGACAGAGGTCTTGACGTACTCGTGCTCGAAATCGGTCTCGGCGGCCGCCTGGATGCCGTAAACGCCCTGGAACCCGCGGGTTCTATCGTCACCACTGTGGGCGTCGACCACACGCAGTTCCTGGGCAATACCCGTGAAGAAATCGGTTTTGAAAAGGCTCATATTTACCGCGCAGGCAAACCCGCGGTCTGCGCCGATCCCCTGCCGCCTTCTACACTCGTTGCCTACGCCGAGAAAATCGGTGCCGACTTTGTGACTGCAACAGATTCGAGCGACGCGAAGTACGCCTTTGCTCATACTGAAGGCGAAAACACCTGGACCTATCGCTTCAAGGACGAAGAAGCTGTGCAGCTTCCCTTGCCCTCTCTGCCCGGCGAACATCAGATCCGTAACGCCGCAGGCGCTCTGACGCTTCTTTACTCTCTTCGCGACAAGCTTCCCTTTACGCTTGAAGCCGTAGAAAAGGGTTTGAAGAGCATGCGCGTCACCGGCCGTTTTGAGATCATCCGCCGCGACCCGGAAGTGGTGCTCGATGTCGGTCACAATCCGCACGCAGCCTACGCACTTCGCGATACTTTAAAGGCTGAGAATTTCAAGGGCCGTACCGTTGCCGTCTTCGGTATGCTCGCCGACAAGGACCGCGAACACGTCTGCGAAATCCTGAAGGATTCCTTTGACGAGTGGTTTGTTTCCGATCTCGAAGGTCCCCGCGGCGGCAGTGCGGAAGATCTTACGGCTCTGCTTGCCGAGAGCGGTGTAAAGGCAGAAAAAATGAAGAGTTTCCCGAAGGTTTCGGATGCTCTGTCCGCAGCCCTCGGCAATGCTGCCCGCACTGATAGAATAGTGATATTCGGATCGTTCTTAACCGTTTCTGCCGCTGTCGAAGCATTGGATCTCACGGTTAACTGATCGGTCCTAAGTCCTAAAAGCTGTAAGTAAAGGAATTCAACGTGTGGTGGTTCAAGAAGAAAAAAGATGATCAGGAGCCGGCAAATCAGGCCGAGCCTCAGGAACCCGGTTTAAACGCCGGCGAACTTACGGGCGGTCTGAAGTTCTCTGACAATGAGCCTTCTCTCGGTGCGGAAACCAAGAGCGGCGAAGTCAAAATCGGCGAACCCGTCCGTTTCGACAATGAACCTGCACCGGAGACCGCCCTCAAGGCTGAAGCGGTCAAAGGCGGAGAGGCTTCTTCGGATGCCGCACCGCACGATGATTTCGAGCGCGAACAGAAGCGCGTATCGCTGCGCCGCCGCTTTATCGGTGCCGCAATGATCCTTGCGGCTGTCGCTGTGGTTTCTCCCTTCCTTTTCGATAAGGGAGAGCCGCCGCCCTCAATTACGATTCCGCTCAGCATCCCGAATGAAAACGGCGCCGATGTCGCAAGCCTCGACGTTCCGGGTAAGGGTGCTGCGCCCGCTCCCAATAAGCAGCTTGCCGCCAAGGCTCCCGCCCCCAAGGCAGAGGCCAAGAAGAGCGAAGTCAAAAAGAGCGAAGTGAAGAAGGCGGTTGAAAAGCCCGCAGCTAAGGCCGAACCCAAGGCTGAAGCCAAGAAAGAAACAAAGCCTGCAGCGAAACCCGAAGTCAAAAAAGAAGTGAAGAGTGCCGCTGTTGCAGCCGCTCCGGCCAAGGGCAGCTTCTTCATTCAGCTGGTTGCCACGTCGGACGCCGCCAAGGCCGAAGCCCTGAAGCGTCAGGTCGCCGCATCGGGTCTGCCGGTTTATACCGAGCAGATCGCGTCCAAGACCGGCAAGGTTACCCGTGTCAGAGTCGGTCCGTTCAAGACTCAGGATGCCGCCAATGAAGCCAAGGCTGCGCTCGGTATGTCGGGCATTGCTTCGGGCAACGTTCAGCAGGTGAAGTAAACCTTTAACGCATTAACAGACAAACGAATTTAAAAGATAAAACAAAGAAAGGCAGGGTAAGTAAAAGTGAGTTTTGATATGTTCGGTGAATTGGACTGGTTGTTTCTGATCGTCCTTCTTCTCTCTACACTGCTCGGTCTTTCCCGCGGCATGGTCCGCGAGGTCTTTGCGCTGATCGGTTGGATCAGTGCTTTCTTTGTCTCGATGTACTTTTCCGACGAGGTGGCCGCGATGCTGCCGTTCGGCGGTGTCGGTCCGATGGTGAAAACCCTCTTAGCGGTTGTCTTTATTGTAATCGGATGTGTGTTTGCCTCCGGCATAGTCGGTAAAATTATCCGTTCAATCCTGGCTTCTGCTTCTATCGGAGCCGAAGACAGAATTCTCGGAAGCCTTTTCGGTTTTTGCCGCGGACTGATTCTTGTGGGCTTTTTGGTGTATCTCGGCGGACATACGCAGTTTATTTCGTCGCAGAGCTGGTGGAAGGATTCTCACCTGGTTCCTGTGTTTACGAAGGCGATTGTCGTCTGTTCCCCGTACCTGCCTGAATCGTTTTCGGATTTGAAGAAAAATTAAACAAACAAGATTGGTCAGACATTAATCAAAACACGGGAGACTTATAAATGTGTGGCATTGTCGCGCTCTACTCCTCCGAGCCGGTAAATCAACGTCTCTATGACGCTTTGCTTTTACTGCAGCACCGGGGACAGGATGCAGCCGGTATCTGTACTCTGGAAGGGCGAACCTTCCATATGCATAAAGGCATGGGGCTTGTCCGAGACGTATTTCGAACAAGAAACATGAGGGAGCTCAAAGGCAATTCCGGGATCGGTCAGGTCCGCTATCCGACCCAGGGAAATGCAACCAGCAATAACGAATCCCAGCCTTTCTACGTAAACGCCCCCTACGGCTTGGTACTTGCTCATAACGGCAACCTTACCAACGCACCCGAACTCAAACAAGAACTCTACGAACTCGACCGCCGCCACATCAACACTACGAGCGACTCCGAAGTTCTCCTCAACGTCTTTGCCAACGAACTGCAGAACACCACGCAGGGCAACCATCTCGATGAAGACACACTCTTTGAAGCCGTCTCCGGTGTCTACCGCCGTGTAAGAGGCTCCTACGCCGTTGTCTGTCAGATTGCCGGCCACGGTATCGTCGCTTTCCGCGACCCGCACGGCATCCGCCCGCTCTGCTACGGACGCAGCAAGGCTTCCGACGGCACTACCGAATACATGATCGCAAGCGAATCCGTAACTCTTGAAGGTATGGAATTCGAGATGGACCGCGACGTAAAGCCGGGCGAAGCTATCTGGATCGACGAAAAGGGTAATTTCCACAGCCGTATGGTCTGCGAAGGCAAGGTGTATTCGCCCTGTATCTTTGAATTCGTTTATCTTGCACGTCCCGACTCCGTGGTCGACGGCATCTCGATTTACGCCGCCCGTCTGCGACTCGGCGAAAACCTCGGCAGGGAAGTTGCCAAGAAGATTCCGATCGAGGATATCGATGTCGTCATGCCGATTCCGGACTCCGCACGTCCCGCAGCTGCTCAGCTCGCGAAGTCCCTCGGTATCGAATACCGCGAAGGTTTCTTAAAGAACCGCTACATCGGCCGTACCTTCATCATGCCGGGGCAGGCCGTGCGTAAGAAGAGCGTACGTCAGAAGCTGAACGCTATGTCCGTCGAATTCCGCGGTAAGAACGTTCTTCTCGTCGACGACTCGATCGTACGCGGCACCACCATTACCGAAATCGTGAACATGGCCCGCCAGAGCGGCGCCCGCAAGGTGTTTGTTGCAAGCGGTGCGCCTCCGGTACGCTTCCCGAACGTTTACGGTATCGATATGCCGACAAAGAGCGAACTTATTGCCGGCAACGGTGAAACTGCCGAAGACGTCTGCGCACAGATCGGTGCCGATGCTCTGGTCTATCAGACCATCGAAGGTATGAAGGAAGCCGTCAACCACTTCAATCAGGATATTCCGCGCTTTGACTGCTCGTGCTTCGACGGCGACTATGTCACCGGCGACATCACCGAGGAATACCTT
>CAZNBL010000008.1:0-47551 GCA_964571375.1 uncultured Burkholderiaceae bacterium | reverse complement strand
GTAGCAGGCCTGGATCAGGTGAGTTTTACCGATACCGCGCAGAATAAACTGATCGTTCGGATGGGAAATGAACTTGCCGTCTTTCAGAATGCTCACGTTGCTGTGTGCGCACTCGGTAACGATATCGCCGCGATGAAGAATGGCTTCGAAAACACCGGCTTCACGTGCTTCCTGATAGGTCATCACGGAAGGCAGAAGATTCAGTGTCTTGATGTTGCAGTGTTCGAAGCGGGTGTCGGGACGAGTGATCGCAGTGACCGGAGCCGGCAGTTCCCTGCCGATATCGGCTTCGGGCGCGACATAAATCCAGATCTTGCCTTCCATGTTCTTATCGAACGAATGCAGACGGGGAGCCACGCCGCGGGTGACCTGCCAGTAAACAAAGTGTGTTTTGCCTTCGACCTTGGCAACCATTTCATTAATCAGCTTTCCGAGTTCTGCCTTTTCCATCGGAATATTGATCTTGAGCTCGGCGGCACTGCAATAGAAACGGTCGAGGTGTTCGTCCAACAGATACACCACGTGATTGCCGGCAATCGTTGCGTCATAGACGCCGTCGCCGAAGAAATGAGAGCGGTCGTTGAAGGGAACGGAAATTTCTTCGGGGGCTCCGAATTTACCGTCGTAGTAGGCAATAGACTGCACGGGTAACTCCTTTTTAACTTATCTTTGTTTTATCGACGCAGACCGGCTGCGCCTTATGCTGTTTTGGTTTTCCGAACCGCAGGTTTCTTTGCAACGCGCGTTGTGACAGCGGTCGTTTTGCGAACGGTCAGCGAGCGGGATGCGGGCTTTTTCAGAGGAATCGGCTCGTCGGACTTTGTGGCGGCGGGCGTACGGCGGCGTCTTGCAACTTTCACGACGGCGCCTTCCGTCTTTACTTCGCTCTTAACCTCTTCGGCGTCTTCTACATCTGCGGCTTCAACGCTTTTGACTTCCTCGGCGGCAACCTTGGCTTCCATGTACTTCAAAGCTGCCGAGAGCTCTGCCAGAAAGGCCTGCATCTGCTGCAGCTTTTCGATTTTCTTCTGCTTTTTGACAGAAATCTTAGCGAGTTCATTGAGAATCTTGGATTCGATTTTCAACAACTTCTTATCTGTTTTTGCCATCTCTGTATTACCTCGTCGGAAAAGAGAAACAATACCGTCAAGCATAAGCTTCTTTTAGCCGCAAGACACGCTCCCGGACTGTTTTTTCGTGAAATCCTGCCTTTTCACCATACCCGATGCGGGCTGCGCTCTCTCCCACCCTGTCCGACAAAAACAAAGGGCGTTGCCGCTAATCCCTGAGGATTGCCGGCAACGCCCTTATTTCCGACGAGAACCGATTACGGAACCATCTGTTCGACTTCGTCTTTTCTTACCTTCTTGACGAGGTCTTCACGCTTCACGCCGAGGTACAGAGCGATGGCTGCAGCCACGAATACCGAGGAGTAAACGCCGAGAAGAATACCGATCGTCAGCGCAAGAGCAAAGTAATGCAGCGCAGGACCGCCGAAGAAGAACATGGTGAGTGTCACCATCAGTGTCGAAGAGTGCGTGATCACTGTTCGGGAAATCGTCTGGGTAATAGCCGTATTGACGATTTCTACCGGAGTACCGCGGCGCATCTTACGGAAGCATTCGCGGCAGCGGTCGAAAATAATCACGGATTCGTTCACCGAGTAACCGAGAACGGCAAGCACGGCTGCGAGCACCGGCAGAGAGAATTCCCACTGGAAGATGGAGAACACACCGATCACGAGGAACACGTCATGCATGTTGGCGATAATCGCAGCTACCGCAAACTTCCATTCGAAACGGAAGGCAAGGTAGATCATAATGCCGAGCACTACGAGTGCGAGAGCCGTTGCACCGTCGGTAGCGAGTTCCTGACCGACCTGCGGACCGACGAATTCGGTTCTGCGCAGTTCTGCTTCAGGAGCACTCTGATGAATAACATTCATCACCTCTGCGGACATATCGGCAGAAGTCTTGTCGCCCTTGAGCGGCAGACGGATCTGAACGTCGCGGGCCGTACCGAAGTTAACGACCTGGACTTCGCCGCCGGTTGCCTTTTCAAGCTCAAGACGCAGTTCCTGAACCGGAGCAGCATCCGGGTAGTTCACTTCCATCACAAGGCCGCCGGTGAATTCAATGGAGAATGCCAGGCCGCGCAGAGCGATAAAACCGATTGCGATGAAGAAGGAAATAAACGAGATCGCATTGAGGATCTTCGAATACTTCATGAACGGAATGGTTTTATGGATTCGGAATAATTCCATTTCTTATTCTCCCTTAGCCTGCTTAGGCGGAACCCAAACCGTACCGATAGAAAGCTTGGTGAGTTTCTTCTTTCTGCCGTAGTAGAGGTTGACGATTGCACGGGAAACCATCACAGCCGTAAAGATGGAAGTGACGATACCGAGACAGTGAACCACAGCAAAGCCTCTGACCGGACCGGAACCGAAGATGAGCAGTGCAACACCGGCAATAAGCGAAGTGATGTTGGAGTCCAAAATTGTATTGAACGCCATTTCGTAACCTTCGTTGATAGCCTGCTGAGGTGTGCGGCCCGCACGGATTTCTTCACGGATACGTTCGTTGATCAGCACGTTGGCGTCAACGGCCATACCGAGAGTAAGCGCCATAGCGGCAATACCCGGCAGAGTGAGCGTAGCCTGAAGCATCGAGAGGATGGCAACCAGAAGGAACAGGTTGCAGGTCAGAGCAACGGCGGAAATTACACCGAAGAGCTGGTAGTAGATGATCATGAAGACCGTCACGCAGAGGAAGCCCCAAAGCGTGGACTGGAAACCGGCCTTAATGTTTTCGGCACCGAGGCTCGGACCGACCAGACGTTCTTCGATGATTTCCATCGGAGCGGCAAGAGAACCGGCACGAAGCAAGAGAGCGGTGTCGGTTGCTTCAATCGTAGTCATACGGCCGGAAATCTGAACACGGCCGCCGCCGATTTCCTGACGGATCACCGGAGCTGTGACGACTTCGCCCTTACCCTTTTCGAAAAGGATGATGGCCATGCGCTTGCCGACATTTTCACGTGTTACGTCCTTGAAGATGCGGGAACCCTTGGCGTCGAGCGTTAAGTTAACGGTCGGCTCCTGAGTCTGGCTGTCAAAGCCGGGCTGAGCGTCGTTCAAGTTGTCGCCTGTAAGTACGACCTGGCGCTTAACGAGAATATCGCGGCCTTCTCTGTCCTTATAGCGTTCTGTACCGAACGGAACGATACCCTGAGAGAGCTGAGAAAGCGCTTCGGGGCTGTCGTCGACCATACGGACTTCGAGTGTGGCGGTACGGCCGAGAATGTCCTTAGCCTTGGCAGTATCCTGCACGCCGGGAAGCTGAACCACGATACGGTCGGCACCCTGCTGAGCAATCACGGGCTCGGCAACACCGAGTTCGTTGATTCGGTTATGCAGTGTGGCGATGTTCTGCTTCAAAGCGTAATCCTGAACGTCCTGCATGGACTTCTGAGTCATCGTACCGGTGATGACGAAGCGGCCGTCCTTATCGGAAGAAGCAAACTGCAGATCGCTCTGGTGATTGCGGAGCACATCAAGAGCCTTGGCGCATTCTTCTTCGCTGCGGAACTGAATTTCCACGCGGTCGCCGATACGGGCGATACCGGAGTGACGAATCTTCTTGTCACGAAGCTGTGTACGGATGTCGCCGACGGAAGCTTCGATACGCTTGGTCACCGCTGCCTTCATGTCTACGGCAAGCAGGAAGTGCACGCCGCCGCGAAGGTCAAGACCGAGGTACATCGGAAGTGCGTTGATGTCGAGCAGCCACTTCGGAGTGTTCGGAACAAGGTTGAGGGCTACGACATAAGAGGGATCGGCCGGATCCGGATTGAGTGCTTTTTCAATCAGATCGCGCGAGCGCAGCTGCAGCTCGCCTTCGGTCGGAGCAAAACGTACACGGATGGAGTTCTGCTGCGGATTCTGTTCGTAGAAAACGCCGTTCGGACGGATGGCTGCGTCCTTTAAGACGGCTTCGACGGTCTGAAGCGTCTGTTCGGTTACTTTAGCCGTGGCTTTGCCCGGGCTTACCTGAACTGCGGGTGATTCACCGTAAAAATTCGGAAGTGTGTAAACAGCACCGATTACAAGAATCACCAGAATCAGGATGTATTTCCATAAAGGATAACGATTCATGGGAATTCCTTCCTGCTGGGAATTTAAAACATAGGTAAACGGCCACTTTCAGAGAAAATGGCCGTTTTCTTTACATGCAGGTTAGAACTTTACAGTTCCGTGGGGCAGAACAGCCTGAACAGCCAGACGCTGGAAAGTAATAGTTACTGCCTTGTCTTCAACTGCAGAAATCTGCAGTGTGACGTAAGTTTCATCTGCGTCGGTGATCTTGCCGATCATGCCGCCGACAGTGATAACTTCATCACCGACGTTGAGCGCTTCGATCATCTTGCGATGTTCCTTCTGACGCTTCTGCTGCGGACGAACCAGCAGGAACCAGAAGACGACGAAGATGAGGGCCATAACGCCGAAGGAAGAGATCATGCTTTCAAGACCGCCGGGAGCGGGAGCTGCAGCAGCCTGAGCATAGGCATCAGAAATAAAAAACACTTTTTTCTCCGGTTATTGAAGGCAAGCCACTGAGGCTCACCTTCTTACAAAACGAATCGATTATATATAAGTTGGAGAGAAAGCAATAAAAATTAATCTCATTACCTCTCCCCGAATTCGGTTTAATCGATACCGCGGGCGCGGTCTTCGTAGAACTTACGCTTCCACTCTTCGAACTTGCCGGCGTCGAGTGCATCGCGGATTTCCTGCATCAGGTTGAGGTAGTAATGCAGGTTGTGGATGGTGTTCAGGCGGGCGCCGAGAATTTCGTTGACCTTCTGCAGATGATGCAGGTAGGAGCGCGAGAAGTTGCGGCAGCAGTAGCAGTTGCAGGTCGGATCGAGCGGACGCAGATCGTCCTTATGCTTGGCGTTGCGCAGCTTCAGGTCGCCGTAGCGGGTGAAGAGCCAGCCGTTGCGGGCATTTCTTGTCGGCATGACGCAGTCGAACATGTCGATACCGCGGCTGACACCTTCGACGAGGTCTTCCGGAGTACCCACACCCATCAGGTAGTGCGGACGGTCTGCCGGGAGCTTGTCGGAGAGGAAGTCGAGCACACGGATCATGTCTTCCTTCGGTTCGCCCACAGAAAGGCCGCCGACAGCATAGCCGTCGAAGCCGATGCTCTTGAGGCCTTCCAGGGATTCTTCACGAAGGTTTTCGTACATGCCGCCCTGGACGATACCGAAGAGCGCATTCGGGTTTTCAAGACGGTCGAAAGCTTCGCGGGAGCGCTTGGCCCAGCGGTAAGACAGACGCATGGAGTCTGCGGCTTCCTTTTCGGTTGCCGGACGGCCGTTGATTTCGTACGGAGTGCATTCGTCGAAAATCATAGCGATATCGGAATTCAGAACCTTCTGAATTTCCATGGAGACTTCCGGTGTCAGGAAGAGACGTTCGCCGTTGATCGGAGAAGCAAAGCGCACGCCTTCTTCGGTGATCTTACGCAGCTTGCCGAGAGAGAAAACCTGGAAACCGCCGGAGTCGGTCAGGATCGGCTTTTCCCAGCCCATGAACTGGTGCAGACCGCCGTGCTTCTTGATGACTTCAAGGCCGGGGCGCAGCCAGAGGTGGAATGTATTGCCGAGCAGGATCTGAGTGCCGATATCGTTGAGTTCGAGCGGGCTCATGGCCTTGACGGTACCGTAGGTGCCGACGGGCATGAATACCGGAGTCTGAACGACACCGTGGTTGAGGTGCACTTCGCCTCGACGGGCCTTGCCCTCGGTCTTATGCAGTTTGAAAGTTAAGCTCATTTACTTGGACTCCAGGAAGCAGGCATCGCCGTAGCTGAAGAAACGATACTTCTCGGCAATGGCATGCTGGTAGGCATGTTTAATTTCTTCGCGGCCGCTGAGTGCACTGATCAGCATCAGCAGAGTTGATTTCGGGAGATGGAAATTGGTCACCATCGCATTGCAGACGCGGAACTTGTAGCCCGGTGTGATAAAGAGGCGTGTTTCGCGGGCGCCTGCTTCGACCTTGCCGGTTTCGGCTGCGGCCGATTCCACTGCTCGAAGGCTTGTGGTGCCGACGCAGATGACGCGGCGGCCGGCAGCCTTGGCAGCATTGATCTTGGCGGCAACATCTTCATCGATGCTGTACCACTCGGAATGCATCTGGTGTTCGGAAAGTTTTTCAACGCGTACGGGCTGGAATGTACCGGCACCGACGTGCAGCGTTACGAAAACTTCTTCGCATCCCATGGCGCGGATCTTGCCGAGCAGATCGTCGGTAAAGTGCAGACCTGCGGTCGGAGCGGCAACTGCGCCGGGTTCCTTCGCGTAAACCGTCTGATAACGGGATTCATCGCTCTTGGAAGCCTTGTGCGTGATGTAGGGAGGCAGCGGTACGGCACCGTATTCGTCGAGAATGCCGAGTACGGGTTCGTCAAAGTGAATTTCAAAGAATTCGCCCTGGCGGCCGCCGACAGTAGCCCAAGCCTTCTTTTCGCCGTCCGGATGGACAAAAGCAAGGCGGGTGCCGGGCTTCGGAGATTTGCTCGCACGGATCATCGAGATCACGTCGTACTCTCCGGTAACGCGTTCGATCATCGCTTCGATCGAACCGCCGGTTTCCTTATTGCCTCTGAGGCGGGCTTTGATCACTTTGGTCTGGTTGAACACCAGAAGGTCGTCGCTGCGGAGCAGTCCGGGAAGATCTCTGAAATGAAGGTCTTCGAGATCCATGCCGCAAACGTGCAGCAGACGGGAGGACGTACGGTCTTCGAGCGGGAACTGAGCAATCAGCTCCTCGGGAAGATCAAAGTCAAAATCAGATAAGTAAAGTTCAGTCATAAGGCTTTACAGGCCTCAAAAATAGATTGGATAGAGAGAAAAACTGCGGTACGGCTTCCGCCGTACCGACAGCACAAAATCGGCTTGAATTATAACGGGTTATGCCGCTTAATTCTTTGAAAATCCGTTACAGAGCGTGCGGTTTTCCGGGAGGTGTTCCGACGTAAAGCACTTCGAGAATATCGAGTGTCTGAACACCCTTCGGAGTCGGCAGCTGAACGGTATCGCCTTCGAACTTCTTTAAGAAAACGCGTGCGATCGGAGAAATCCAGGATACGTCGCCCACGCTTGCGTCCGCCTCGTCGATACCGACGATACGGATCTTGTGTTCTTCGCCGTCTTCCCCGGCATACACCACGGTGGCACCGAAGAAGATCTGATCGGTTTTCGGACGGGTTTCCGGGTCGATGACTTCGCAGTTTTCCAGGCGCTTATTTAAGAAGCGGATACGGCGGTCGATTTCACGAAGACGCTTCTTACCGTAGAGGTAGTCGCCGTTTTCGCTGCGGTCGCCGTTGGATGCGGCCCAGGAAACCACCTGCACCACTTCGGGTCGCTCGACCTTTACCAGGTGAGAACGCTCTTCAAGCATTCTCTGGTAGCAGGGAGGCGTCATATAGTTTTTAAGACCGCGGATTTCCGGAATCTTTACGTCGTCATCATCTTCGTCAGTCTGACTCATAGCACTTTTCCGATCGTTCAAAAATACCGAAAGGCTGCACGAATGCAGCCCTCCGTTGCGTTACAGCCCTATTGTATTACGGCTTCGGGATCTGATCGACATCGCTCTTTGCGGTATCGTCGGCCTCTGCAGGCTTGGCTTCGGCTGCCTCATAGGCTTCCGCTACAGGAGCATCTTCGGCCTTGACCTCTTCGCTCTTGGCGGCATCGGCTTCGCTCTTACGCTTATGCAGACGCTTCGGAGCTCTCGGATCCTTGCCTTCCATAATGTCGTCGATCTGTTCGCGGTCGATGGTTTCCCACTCTAAAAGAGCGTTGGCCATCTTATGCATCTTGTCCTTGTTTTCTTCGATGAGCTTACGGGCAATAGCGTACTGCTCGTCGATGATACGGCGGACTTCGGCGTCTACAGCCTGCATGGTCTGTTCGGAAACATGCTTGGTCTGTGTGACCGAGCGGCCGAGGAACACTTCGTTTTCGTTTTCGGCGTAAACCATCGGGCCGAGCACTTCGCTCATACCGTAGCGCATAACCATGTCGCGGGCGAGCTGAGTGGCGCGTTCAAAGTCGTTCGATGCACCCGTTGTCATCTGGTTCATGAAAACTTCTTCGGCAATACGGCCGCCGAAGAGGATGGCAATACGGGTAAGCAGATACTGCTTGTCATACGAGTAATGATCTTCTGCCGGCAGCTGCATCGTAAGACCCAGAGCACGGCCGCGCGGAATGATCGTAACCTTGTGAACGGGGTCGCTCTTGGGCATTAAGCGTGCAACCAGAGCGTGGCCGCTTTCGTGGTAAGCCGTATTCTTCTTTTCTTCCTCGTTCATGACCATAGCGCGGCGTTCCGGGCCCATCATGATCTTGTCCTTGGCCTTTTCGAAGTCTTCCATTGCTACGACACGGCCGTCACGGCGTGCGGCAAAGAGAGCGGCTTCGTTGACGAGGTTGGCGAGATCGGCACCGGAGAAGCCGGGTGTGCCGCGTGCAAGAACTTCTTCGTCCACGTCGGCGCCGACCGGAATCTTACGGATATGAACTTTGAGAATCTGTTCGCGGCCGCGGATATCGGGCAGCGGAACCACGACCTGACGGTCAAAGCGGCCCGGTCGCAGAAGTGCGGGGTCGAGAACGTCCGGGCGGTTGGTCGCAGCAATCACGATGACGCCGGAACCGGTTTCAAAACCGTCCATTTCGACGAGCATCTGGTTCAGAGTCTGTTCGCGTTCGTCATTGCCGCCGCCGAGACCGGCGCCTCGCTGACGACCTACAGCATCGATTTCGTCGATAAAGATGATGCAGGGAGAATTCTTCTTGGCGTTTTCGAACATGTCGCGGACGCGGGCAGCACCCACACCGACAAACATTTCAACGAAGTCGGAACCGGAAATCGTAAAGAACGGAACCTTGGCTTCGCCGGCGATTGCCTTGGCAAGCAGAGTCTTACCGGTACCCGGGGAACCGACGAGCAGCACGCCGCGCGGAATGCGACCGCCGAGCTTCTGATACTTGCTCGGATCCTTTAAGAAGTCGACGAGTTCGGAAACTTCTTCTTTAGCTTCGTCGCAACCGGCAACATCGGCAAAAGTGATGTTGTTGTTTGTGCTGTCGAGCATGCGGGCCTTGGACTTGCCGAAGCTGAAAGCACCGCCCTTGCCGCCGCCCTGCATCTGACGCATGAAGAAAATCCATACGCCGATCAAAAGAAGCATCGGGAACCAGGAAACAAAGATTGTCGACAGGAAGCTCGGTTCTTCTTCGGGCTGGCCGTAAACCTGAACGCCGGCCTTACGCAGTTCGTCGACCATCCAGAGATCGCCGGGCGCAGTAATTCTGTAGGCGGGACCGTCGGCCGGTGTAACGGTCAGGGAGCGGCCCTGAACATCAACACGCTTGATCTTGCCGTCCTTGGCAGCGTCCATAAACTGTGTGTAGCTTGTCGTCTGCTCTGCTGCTGTGACGCGCTTGGTGCTGTCAAACTGCTTGAAGACAGTGAAGAGCACCAGGGCGATAACGACCCAAAGACCCACTTTTGCAAACAGGTTGTTCTTCAAATTCTTACTCCGTTGTTTCGGGCTCAAAGCCCGTCTCTTTCTTGTTCTCTTCCCTTCGGGATTCAATCCTTTCGGGGGCAATAAGAAGATACCATCATCTGGAGCGCCGCACGGTACTGCAAAACGCTATTTTTCCAATATTTAACAATTGGGACTTAATTTTCCCCGTCCCGATCACTTCGGATAGACAACGCGTACGCCCAGGACACCCTTGACGGATCTTAACTGATCGAGTGCATCGTCCTTGCCGGCCAGTGCGTGCTTCGGGGACAAAGGCATATCGGCCGACATCGAACCGCGGACAAATCTCAGTTTGACGGGCAGCGGATGTTCGACGTGCTGTCCCTGACCGCTGATAACGGCGTCATGCAGTTCTTCGGGAGAAGTCTTCTCACCGACATCGACTTCGATAAAGCAGCGTCTTGAGGCGCGTACCTGTTCGAGAGAAGCGACTCCGTTCACGGTAAAGCGAAGCTGATCGTTGTCCTTGAACTTACGGACCGATACGTCGAGGAACGTGAGTTCTCCGGGCTTCAAAGACGTACGGAACTTTTCAAGGTCGTCATTAAAGAGCACGATTTCCAGAGTACTGTCGCCGTCGCCGAGCGTGAGCACACCCATACGGCTCTGTGTCTTGGTGACCTGAATGCGGAATCCTTCCAGGATCGCCGCAATACGCACGGTTTCCCCGTAACGGGTCGGCCCGATCGCTGAAAGCGGCGCGATATGAAGTTCGTCGCGGACTTCGCTTCGGTACTCATCGAAGAGATGACCGGAGAACGTAATACCGAGCACGCTCTTTTCCTGCGTGAGCTTGTTCTTCAGGGACCAGGGAGTCGCTTCGATTCTGATCGAATCGTCCGAAGTTTCTTCTTCTCCGAAAAGACTGACCTGGCTTTCGTTCTTAGCCTTTTCCTGAGCGGCGGCCATTGCCTGACCGGCATTGGCAAACCACATATGTCGGTTCGGATCGATCGAGTCGAACGCACCGCCGAGCGCGAATGCTTCAAGCACGCGCTTGTTGAGCGCCTTGGCACCGACTCGAACTGCGAGATCGTAAATATCCTTGTAGGGACCGTTCTTGCGGCGCTCTTCTGCGACCGCATCCCCGGGCCCCTGACCCACGCCCTTGATCGCACCGAGACCGTAGCGGATCGTCTTGCTGTCGGGGGCCGTAAAGTTGAAGTCGCTCGCATTGACGTCGGGACCGAGCACGGTAACGCCGTGGTTGCGGGCATCCTGAATCAGGGCAAGCAGCTTTTCGCTGTCATCCATCGCTTCGCAAAGATTGGATGCGAGGAACTCTGCCGGGTAATGCGCCTTGAGCCAGGCGGTCTGATATGCGACAAACGAGTAGGCGGCAGCATGCGACTTGTTAAAGCCGTAGCCCGCGAACTTACGCATCAATTCGAAGAGGTGGATGGCGACTTCCTCTGAAACGCCGTTCTTGGCGGCACCTTCGATAAAGACCTTGCTCTGACGTTCCATTTCGGCAACGTCCTTCTTACCCATAGCGCGTCGAAGAATGTCAGCGCCGCCGAGCGAGTAGCCGCCGATCACCTGAGCGACTCGCATCACCTGTTCCTGATAAACCATGATGCCGTAGGTTTCTTCGAGCACCGGTTCGATACGGGGGTCGGCGTATTCGGCTTCTTTCTCGCCCTTCTTAATGGCAAGGTAGTCCGGAATCAGGTCCATCGGACCCGGTCGGTACAGAGCGTTCAACGCAATAAGGTCTTTGAGCTTCGAGGGCTGCGCATCGATCAGAAGCTTCTGCATGCCGGGCGATTCAAACTGGAACACCGCAACGGTATCGCCCTTTTTGAAGATCTCGTAGGCCGCATCGTCTTCAATATCGACGTGTTCGACATCGGGGCGCACGCCCGTATTCTTTTCGACGTAATCGATGGTTCGCTCAACAATGGTGAGCGTGGTAAGCCCCAGGAAGTCGAACTTCACGAGACCGACAGCTTCCACGTCCTTCTTGTCGTACTGACTGATGACGTTTTCGGGCTTCATATCCGCACTGTAGAGCGGACAGAAGTCGGTGAGCTTTCCGGGGGCGATCAGCACGCCGCCCGCATGCATACCGATACTCTTGACCAAGCCTTCGAGCTTGATACCGAGTTCGAAAATACGACGGGCATTCGGATCTTCTTTAACTTTCTTGCGGAAATCCGGTTCGCTTTCGAACACTTCGAAGAGCGTCGGGTTCTTGCCGGGAACGGCGGGAACGAGTTTGGCCAGGCCGTCGACCTCACTGAACGGGAAGTCGAGCACGCGGCCCGCATCTCGAAGCACGCCCTTGGCGGCCATCGTACCGAAGGTTGCGATCTGGCTCACCGCCTGATCGCCGTAAGTATCCTTCACGTACTGAATCACGCGGTCACGGTTGTTCTGACAGAAGTCCACGTCAAAGTCAGGCATGGACACACGTTCCGGGTTCAGGAATCTTTCGAACAGCAAGTCGTATTCGAGCGGGTCAAGGTCGGTAATACCGAGCGAGTACGCCACCAGAGAACCGGCACCTGAACCGCGGCCCGGACCCACCGGACAACCGTTGTTCTTACCCCAGTTAATAAAGTCCTGCACGATAAGGAAGTAGCCCGGGAACTTCATCTTGGTGATGACGTCCATCTCCATCTGAAGTCGCTCGCGGTACTGCGGATAAACTTCGGCTCTCTTCTTTTCGTCCGGGTAAAGAACCTTTAAACGCTTGTCCAGACCTTCGCAGGAGAGCTTGACCATATAGTCGTCAAGCGACATGCCGTCCGGAGTCGGAAACAGCGGCAGCTGAGGCTGACCGAGCTTTAATTCGAGGTTGCAGCGCTTGGCGATTTCAACCGTATTCTCACAGGCCGTCGGAATATCTGCGAAGAGCTCGTGCATCTCTTCGGCGCTCTTAAAGTACTGCTCGGGCGTAAAGTCCTTCGGGCGGTTGCTGTTCGAGAGCGTCCAGCCGCGGGAAATGCAGACTCGGGCTTCGTGCGCGTCGAAATCTTCTCTTTCGTAGAACTGAATCGGGTGTGTGGCCACCACGGGAAGCCCGGTTTTGAGCGCAAGTTCAAGCGTGCTTCTCACCAGCGGTTCGTCGTAAGAGCGGCCTGCTCTCTGCAGTTCGAGATAGAAGGAGCCCGGGAAGATCTTGGAAAGACGCGCAGCTTCTCTTTCGGCTGCTTCGAAATTACCGTTTCTGAGATTCTTGCCGATCGAGCCGTGTTCGAAACCGGAAAGCGCAATGAGACCTTCGCAGCTTTCTGCCGTCAGGCGGACCGGATTGATTTCGCCTCTTTCTCTGTGCTGATTCTTCAGCCAGGCTTCTGTCAGGAATTCGCAGAGTGCGTTATAGCCCTTGTCGTTCTTACAGAGCAGAAGCAGGCGGTGCGGGTCGTCGCGGTTTTCCGGATTGGCGATCCATACGTCGCAGCCGAGAATCGGCTTGATACCGCTGTCCTTGATGCTCTTGTAGAAAATCACGGCGCCGAACATAACGGCCAGATCCGTACTTGCCAGAGCCTTCATACCGGCGGCAACCGCTTTGTGCCCTACTTTCTTCAGGTTGATGACGCCGTCAACCAGAGAAAACTGGGAGTGCATGCGAAGGTGAACAAAATCATTGAGCATATCGGACTCTGCAGGACACAAAGAAAATCAAAAAACAGTATAACGAGCGGCGCCGCGGCTAAGTTACTTCAGCTGACGGCAGACCAGATAAACTTCTGCAGAAGTTGTTCTGGAGGCCTCGGGCTTACGCGTAACCACCTTGCGGAATGTCTTTTTACAGACTTCTACAAATTGGGAAAAACCGCTTCCCTGGAATACTTTGCAGACAAAGGTGCCGTTGGGCTTAAGATTCTGCTGCGCAAAATCAAGCGCCAACTCATTTAACAGCAGGCATCGGGCGGCATCGGCAACAGCGACGCCCGAGAGGTTTGCGGCCATGTCCGAGAGTACGAGATCGACCTTTTCACCTTCAAGAAGGGCTTCGAGCTGGTCTGCTACCTCTTGCTCTCTGAAATCACCTTTGAGAAAATTAACACCGTCAATGGGTTCCATATCAAGAATGTCGAGCGCAATGATTCGACCTTCGATATCATTTGTTTTAGGATTCACCAAACGGTTTTTAACGACTTGGGACCAAGAGCCAGGTGCTGCACCCAAGTCAACCACAGACATACCGTGCTTGATAAGCTTATCCTTATCATCGAGTTCGATTAATTTATAAGCGGATCTGGCACGATAACCGTCTTTGACCGACTGCTTTACGAACGGATCATTGATATGACGTTTGATCCAAGCCTGGTTGGAACGAAGCTTTTTTTCAGAGACTGGCATAGAAAGAATTTCAGACTGATTTATTTTTCAGGAGACCATTAATAATGGCACAACTTAAACTGCCGCGCGACCTGCGCATAGCACTTAGAGCTCAGGCTCACCATCTCGACCCTGTCGTCCTGCTCGGAGCTTCGGGTCTGACGGATGCTGTCCGCAAGGAAGTAGACAGAGAACTTAACATTCACGGCCTCATCAAGGTCCGTGTACCGAGCGATGACCGCGAAGAGCGCGTCGCCATCTACGAAGAACTCGCCGAAGTCCTCGGCGCCGCCAAGGTTCAGCTTATCGGCAAGCTCTTCGTTCTCTATCGTCCGATTCCGGAAAAGACCGAAGACGACGCAGAAGAAACACCGAAGGCTGTTGCCGAAAAGAAGCCCCGCAAGACCGGCGCCAAGGCCCGCAATGCCCGCAAGCGTCTGACTGAAAAGCTTCAGCAGGACAAGAAGAAGGCATCCCGTGCCAAGAATCTCCCCTGGAACGCCAAGGTTAAGAAGGGCAAGACTCCTAAGGGTCAGGTCAAGGAAGTCGGCGAAAAGGGCACTCCGCTCGGCAAGCACATGACAAGCCGCAGAGTGTAATCACCCGCTCATCGCGAAAAAGGCCCGTACGGGCCTTTTTTATTGCGTATTTCCGTTACGGATATCAGATATATTCGACGTCCATAACTTCGTATTCAGTCACGCCACCCGGGGCGTTGACTTCCACGCAGTCGCCGACGCTCTTGCCGATCAGGGCACGTGCAATCGGGCTGGCAACCGAGATACGGTCGAGCTTGGTGTCGCTTTCATCGTTGCCGACGATCTGGAAACGCTTGCGATGGCCGGTTTCCACGTCTTCAAGAGTTACTGTAGCGCTGAAAACGATACGGTCTGTGACGGGAAGCGTAGTCGGATCGATCACCTGGAACTGAGAGATCTTGCTTTCGAGTTCGGCGATACGGCCTTCGATAAAGGCCTGAGATTCGCGCGCTGCATCGTATTCGGCGTTTTCCGACAGGTCACCCTTTTCACGGGCTTCGGCAATAGCCAAAACAACAGCAGGACGATCCTGCGTCTTCAGACGGTGAAGTTCTTCCTTCAGTAATTTTGCTCCGCGAGCAGTAATGGGAATAGCCATTCTTTATCCGATAAAAAAGGGCGATTTTTCAACCGCCCGGTAAATTTTTTAAAAGCTGCGTAATTTTAAACCACTTCGGAGCAATGCGTAAAAAAACAGGGGGATGGTTACAAAAACCATCCCCCGTCGAAGCGGTTTATTCAACCGTTACTTGGCCGGGTGCAGCTCCTGCAGAGAGTAGACCTCTTTTTCACCCATGTGACGGATACCTTCGATCACAGCGATGGCGTTGGCCATTGCAGTGTAGAAAGTCACGTGGTTGGCAAGGCTGGCGATACGGATAGCGGATGCGTCGGCGATTTCGGAAGTATTTTCCGCAGCGACCGCAATCACCATCTGGATCGTACCGTTCTTCAGTTCGTCCACAATGTTCGGACGACCTTCGGAAACCTTGTTGACCACATCGCACTTGATGCCGGCTTCGCGGATCACCTTGGCGGTACCGCGGGTGGCGACGAGCTGGTAGCCGCAGTCGACGAACTGCTGGGCAAGCAGCGGCAGTCTCGGCTTGTCTTCGTCACGAACGGAGATGAAGACGCGGCCGGACTTCGGAATAGCCGAGTCGGCACCGAGCTGGCTCTTAAAGAGTGCCTGACCGAAGTTCTTGCCGACACCCATGACTTCGCCGGTGGAGCGCATTTCAGGTCCGAGAACCGGGTCGACGCCGAGGAACTTGGCGAACGGGAACACAGCTTCCTTGACGGAATAGTGATCGAGTTCGACCTCAACCGGGCAGCCCTGTTCCTTCAGAGACTTGCCGACCATGCAACGGGCAGCGATCTTGGCAAGCTGCTGACCGGTGGACTTGGAGACAAACGGAACGGTTCTCGATGCTCTCGGGTTGACTTCGAGCACGAAGATTTCCGGATGATCGGTAAAGGCGTGCTGAACGGCAAACTGCACGTTCATCAGGCCGATCACGTTCAGAGCCTTGGCCATGACCTTGGTCTGACGCTTGATTTCTTCAACGATGCTTTCAGCAAGAGAGTACGGCGGAATCGAGCATGCGGAGTCACCGGAGTGGACGCCGGCCTGTTCGATATGCTGCATGACACCGCCGATACGGACTTCTTCGCCGTCGCTTACGGCATCGACGTCGACTTCCACAGCGTCGTCCAGGAAGCGGTCAAGGAGAACCGGAGAGTCGGCTGTCACCTTGATGGCTTCGCGCATGTAGCGTTCAAGCGCACTTCTTTCGTGAACGATGTCCATTGCGCGGCCGCCGAGCACGTAACTCGGACGGACAACCAGCGGATAGCCGATTTCTTCAGCCTTGACGATCGCTTCGGCTTCTGTGTGAGCGGTGCGGTTCGGCGGCTGACGCAGACCGAGCTTATGGAGCAGCTGCTGGAAGCGTTCGCGGTCTTCGGCGATGTCGATGGATTCCGGAGTAGTACCGACGATGGGCACGCCGTGGGCTTCGAGCGCACGGGCGAGCTTGAGCGGAGTCTGACCGCCGTACTGAACGATCACGCCTTCGGGCTTTTCAACATCGATGATTTCGAGTACGTCTTCGAGTGTGACCGGTTCGAAGTAGAGTCGGTCGGAAGTGTCGTAGTCGGTGGAAACGGTTTCCGGATTGCAGTTGACCATGATGGTCTCGTAACCGTCTTCACGCATAGCCATTGCAGCGTGTACGCAGCAGTAGTCGAATTCGATACCCTGACCGATTCGGTTCGGGCCGCCGCCCAGGACCATGATCTTGCGACGGTCGCTCGGACGGGCTTCGTTCTCTTCTTCGTATGTGGAGTAGAGATAAGCTGTGTCGGTCGGGAATTCGCCTGCGCAGGTATCGACGCGCTTGTAAACCGGGCGGATGCCGAGAGAGTGACGCCACTGACGGACTTCTTCTTCGGAGCGCTGCAGAAGCTTAGCCAAGCGGCGGTCGGAGAAGCCCATGCGCTTCAGATAGAACATGTCGTCCTTGTCGATCTCTTCGAGACGGACTTCGGCAATACGCTTTTCTGCGTCGACAATATCCTTGATCTGAGTAAGGAACCACGGATCGATCTTGGTAGCGTCGAATGCTTCGCGTACCGAGAAGCCGATACGGAATGCGTCGGCAAGGTACCAGAGACGTTCGGGACCGGCTTCGCTGATTTCACGCATGATGGTGGCGCGGTCGGTCGTCATTTCGTTGAGACCGTCCTTACCGGTTTCCAGACCTCTCAATGCCTTCTGCAGAGATTCCTGGAAAGTGCGGCCGATAGCCATCACTTCGCCGACGGACTTCATCTGAGTGGTGAGGTGCTTGTCGGCCTTCGGGAACTTTTCGAATGCGAAACGCGGCACCTTGGTGACGACGTAGTCGATGGACGGTTCGAAAGAAGCCGGTGTGGCACCGTTGGTGATGTCGTTCTTCAATTCGTCGAGTGTGTAACCGACGGCAAGCTTGGCAGCGATCTTGGCGATCGGGAAGCCGGTAGCCTTGGAAGCGAGAGCGGAAGAACGCGATACGCGCGGGTTCATTTCGATGACGACGAGACGGCCGTCCTTCGGATTGATCGCGAACTGAACGTTGGAACCGCCGGTGTCGACGCCGATTTCACGGAGCACTGCGATGGAAGCATCGCGGAGAATCTGATATTCCTTGTCGGTCAGAGTCTGGGCGGGAGCAACCGTGATGGAGTCGCCGGTGTGGATACCCATCGGGTCAAGGTTTTCAATGGAACAAACGATGATGCAGTTGTCCTTGCGGTCACGCACCACTTCCATTTCGTATTCTTTCCAGCCGAGCAGAGATTCTTCGATGAGAAGTTCGTGTGTCGGAGAAAGCTCGAGGCCGCGTGTACAGATGGAAATGAATTCTTCCATGTTGTAGGCGATACCGCCGCCCGAGCCGCCGAGTGTAAAGCTCGGACGGATGATGGCCGGGAAGCCCACCTTCTTCTGTACGGCAAGAGCTTCGTCAAGGCTGTAGGCGATGTCGCTTCGGGCGCTGCCGAGGCCGATCTTATCCATAGCCTGCTTGAAGCGCTGACGGTCTTCGGCCTTATCGATGGCGTCCGGAGAAGCACCGATCAGTTCGATACCGTACTTTTCCAAAATGCCGCGCTTGGCAAGTTCCATAGCGCTGTTGAGCGCTGTCTGACCGCCCATGGTCGGCAGGATCGCATCGGGTCTTTCCTTTTCGATGATGCGTTCGAGCACTTCGCAGGTGATCGGTTCGATGTAGGTAACGTCCGCTGTCTGCGGGTCGGTCATGATGGTCGCAGGATTGCTGTTGACCAAAATAACCTTGTAGCCTTCCTCGCGCAGTGCCTTACAGGCCTGAGCGCCGGAATAGTCGAATTCGCAGGCCTGTCCGATAACAATAGGACCGGCACCGATGATCAATACACTTTTTATGTCTGTGCGCTTGGGCATTTTCTTTCCTAATTATTCGGATCGGTCTGCAAGCTCCTGCTCGATCAAATCGATCAGGATGTGAATGACTTTGATATGCAGCTCCTGGACGCGGTCGGCATAACGGCCGGCCGGAGTCACGATCGCAATATCTGCCAGTTCACAGATTTCAGAATTTTCTCTACCGGTCAGAGCAACGACGTGGATGCCTTTGGCACGGGCTGCACGGGCAGCCTTCACAACGTTCTTGCTGGTACCGCTTGTCGTAATGGCAAGCAGTACGTCGCCCTTGCGGCCGACACCTTCGATATAGCGGCTGAATACCGACTCATAGCCGTAGTCATTACCTACACAGGCCAAGTGGGACGCGTCGGAAATTGCAATCGCGCCGATCGAGGGGCGGTCTTCGCGGTAGCGGCCTGTCAGCTCCTCGGCAAAATGCATGGCGTCGCAAAGCGATCCGCCGTTGCCGCAGGAAAAAATTCTTCCGTCTTCCTTAGAGCGGGCAGCCATCAGTTCTGCTGCCGCAACCACTGCTTTCAGTGTCTTCTCGTTCTTTCTGAGTGCGTCTAAGGCCTGACTTGCATCGTCAAGTGCTGTACAGACTCGATCCATATTACTCATGCGTTTTTGCCTTCTTCGAGACGTTCGATAAAGCTGTCGAACAATCCCTGGATATCATGCGGGCCGGGGCTGGCTTCCGGATGACCCTGGAAGCAGAAGACCGGTGCATCGGTTAATTCAAAGCCCTGAAGCGAGCCGTCAAAGAGTGATTTGTGTGTGACGCGGACATTTGCCGGCAGAGAGTCGGCATCGACCATAAAGCCGTGGTTCTGGCTGGTGATATATACGCGTCCGGTCTGCAGGTTCTGAACCGGATGGTTGCCGCCGTGATGACCGAATTTCATCTTGAGCGTCTTACCGCCGCATGCCAGACCGAGCAGCTGGTGACCCAGACAGATGCCGAAGAGCGGAATCTTGGCGGCAATTGCCTTCTTGGCGACTTCGATGGCGTAGTCGCAGGCCGCGGGGTCGCCGGGGCCGTTGGAAAGGAAAAGACCGTCCGGATTGAGCTTCATGACTTCTTCGAAAGAAGTCATGGCCGGAACGACAACCACCTGGATGCCGCGGTCTGCCATCAAGCGCAGAATATTTTCCTTGATACCGAAGTCCCAGGCAACAACCTTGAACTTGAATTCGGTCGGATGGTTCATACCGGGGCGGCCTGTTTCATTGTTCATGCTCCAGGTGCCTTCGGTCCATTCGTAGCGATAGTCGGATGTGACTGTCTTGGCAAGATCCTGACCGGCCATGTTCGGAGCTTCGGCAGCAGCCTTGCGGGCGGCTTCGATCTCTTCTTCGGTCAGTTTGTCTGCTGCGGCAGCAACAATACAGCCCGGCTGAGCGCCCTTGTCGCGCAAAGTCTTGGTAAGGCTGCGTGTATCGATTTCAGAGATAGCGACAATACCGTACTGCTTGAGGTATTCGGTCAGGCTTCTCTGGCTGCGCCAGTTGGAAACGACGGGAGAGGCGCTGCGGACAACGAGGCCTGCAACGTGAACGGCACTCGATTCTTCGTCTTCGTTATTGACGCCGACATTGCCGATGTGAGGATAAGTAAGAGTAACGATCTGACCCGTGTAGGAAGGGTCTGTAAGAATTTCCTGATAACCGGTCATGGAAGTGTTGAAGACCACTTCACCGGTTGTCATCCCGCTGATACCAATGGAACGCCCTTTAAAAACAGCTCCGTCAGCAAGCACAAGGGCTGCTTCAGGTCGGGTGTCATTATTTAATCTATTTTTCACTATGACTCCGTAAGCCGCCGGGACGCCGTTTTACGGTCCCGACCGCATTAATTTCAGATGTGCCCGGGCTGTCGTAGATTTTTTAGTCGCCTAAGCCAACCGATTATATCAGTCGGGCCGTTGTATCCCGTAAATCGAAATAGTGTTTTCACCTACGAAGCAAAATATCTTTTTCCGACGGAAAAAGCAGGCCGATCATGAAATTACTTTTTCCGAAGTACCCCTACACTGTCGCAACGGGCGGATTCTGATGTTTCCCCTGCCTTCCCGACAAGAAATCGGATACATATCTTTTCCAAACCGCACCTTTAATTTCTTGGGGCTTTTTTATCAAACGTTTAAAATAGATCGGCTATAGCTTCTTTATTTTGAGAACACCTGCATATGTCTGAAGAACTCAGAGCACTTTCCCCGCGCCGCTCCGGCTCCCTCTTTCTGATTTCCGCACCGAGCGGTGCCGGCAAATCCTCTCTGGTCAACGCCCTGCTCGCACGCGTCAGCGACCTCGAACTGTCCATTTCTTACACCACACGCGCTCCGCGCCCCGGTGAACAGAACGGTCGTGAATATCACTTCACAACCGTTGAAAACTTCCTTCACATGAGAAACGAAGGCGATTTCTTAGAATCCGCAGAAGTTCACGGCAACTACTACGGCACCTCCAAGAAGTGGATCGAAAGCAAGATGGCCGAAGGCGTCGACGTCCTTCTCGAAATCGACTGGCAGGGCGCCCGACAGGTTCGCGAACTGTTCCCCGAGGCTGTCGGCATCTTCATTCTTCCGCCCTCTATCCAGGCTCTCGAAGAACGTCTTCACAAGCGCGGTCAGGACTCCGAACAGACAATTTCCCGCCGTCTGCTCGGTGCCGGTGCAGAAATGGTTCACGCTTGTGAGTTCGACTTCGTTATAATTAACAAAGTTTTTGAAAATTCTCTTGAAGAATTCTGTGCCATCATCACAGCCAGCCGCCTTCGTTTTAAGAAGCAAGCGGCTCGTTGTCGTGATGTTTTCATTCAGCTCGGAATTCCGGATTAATCTCACTAGGGTAACTAGAAAATGGCTCGTATTACAGTTGAAGACTGCCTCAAAAAGATTCCTAACCGCTTCCAGATGGTTCTGGTTGCTGCTGCCAGAGCTCGTCAGCTCTGCCAGGGTCAGGCTCCGATGATCGAATGCAAGGACAAGCCCTGCGTTGCCGCTCTCAGAGAAATTGCTGATGGCAAAGTTGGACTGGAAATGTTATCAAAGGTAAAGTAATACTTTTTTAGCATCCACCTGCAAGGGAGGCACTTATGTCTGATTCGAAAACAACATCTGTGCCGTCCACGCCAGGATTTACAGAAGTCCTCAAGCGCGTGATCGGTATCATCGACAAACCTGAAGAGCCTCCCTCTTCCCCCTCTCCCGCGAGTTCCTCTCCGGAAACTCCGAGGGTGGTTAATCCGGTTGCGTCCGCAAACCAGCTTGCCGAACGCTGCCGCCTCTATCTCTCGTCGTCCGACGTCAATAAAATCCGCGAAGCTTTCCGATACGCCGACCAGGCTCACCTCGGTCAGTACCGCAACTCCGGCGATCCCTACATCACTCATCCGATTGCAGTGGCAGAAATTCTTGCCGGCTGGCATATCGACGCCCAGGTGATCGAAGCCGGCCTCATGCACGACGTGCTTGAAGACACCGGCATCACCAAGATCGAAATGAGCGAAAAATTCGGCGTTACGGTTGCCGAACTCGTCGACGGGGTCTCCAAGCTCGATAAGCTCAAGTTCTCTTCCAACGAAGAAGCTCAGGCAGAAAGCTTCTACAAGATGCTTTTGGCTATGAGCCGCGACGTACGCGTAATTCTCATCAAGCTCGCCGACCGACTGCACAATATGCGCACGCTCGGTTCCGTAAAGCCCCATAAGAAATTCCGTATCGCCAAAGAAACCATGGATATTTACGTGCCGATCGCTCACCGACTCGGCATGTATAACGTCTATCGCGAATTAAGCGACGTCAGCTTCTCCTTCATGTATCCGCATCGCTACAAAGTGCTGCAGGAAGCCGTCAGAAAGAGTCGCGAACGCCGCCGTACCGCGCTTGAGCGCATCAAACACGAAGCTCTGGACGCACTGCTCCGCGGCAAGGTCCGTGCCGACGTAATCGACAAGGAAAAGGGCCTTTGGCGCATTTACAGCAAGATGAAGGACAGAAAGCTCCACTTCTCCGAAGTGCTCGACGTCCACAGCTTCCGCGTTACTGTGCCGACCAGAGAGGACTGCTACCGTGCGCTCGGCGTACTTCACGCACTCTATAAGCCTGTAACCGGACGCGTCAAAGACTTCATTGCGATTCCGAAGTCCAACGGCTATCAGAGTCTGCACACAACCGTACTCGGCCCGAACGGCCTTCCGGTGGAATTCATCATCCGAACCACCGAAATGCATCACCTCTGCGAAGACGGTATCACCGCTCACTGGATGTATAAGGACCGCACCGGCGACGAACTTCAGAGCTCGACTCAGGCCTGGTTGCAGAGTCTGCTCGACATTCAGAAGCAGAGCGGTACTTCGCTTGAATTCATGGAAAACATCAAGGTCGAAATCTTCCCCGACCGTGTCTATGTCTTCACGCCGAAGAGCAAGATCATTCAGCTGCCGAAGGGTTCGACAGCAGTGGACTTCGCCTATCAGATTCACTCGGATGTAGGCAACGCCTGTACCGGCTGCCGCATCAACGGGGAACCCGCTTCGCTCACCCGCAAGCTCAACAACGGCGAAATGGTCGAAATCATCACCGGTTCCGAGTCCTGCCCCAACCCGCAGTGGCTTGCTACGGTACGCACCGGCCGCGCACGCGCTGAAATCCGTCAGTACCTGCGTCAGCTCGACAGCGCCAGCAGCATCCATCTCGGCAGCACGCTCCTTGCAACGATCGCCGACAAGCAGCACCTGCCGCTCAAGAGCTGCACGGATGCCGACTGGGAACGCGTCTGCAAGTCCAACGGCTTTGAAAACAAAGACGCTCTGCTTGCCGCTGTCGGTACCGGTCAGAAGGATCCGGCTCAGATCCTCAACCTTCTGCTTGCCGCCGCCAATACGGCTCCCAAGGCAGAAAAAGAAACCGCTCCGCTCAAGGGCGTACGAGGCATCTACAAGCTTGCTCCCTGCTGCACTCCTGTTCCGAGCGACGATCTTCTCGGTCATTACATCGCTTCGACCAACACAACGCACGTTCACCGCAAGGACTGCACACACTGCCAGAGAGGCTTCCGTCAGGATCCGGCCAACTGGTATGAACTCAATTGGAACGAAGCTTTTGCCGGTACATTCGCCTGCAAGCTCAACGTTGAAGTCACCGACGCTCAGGCCGCTCTTGAAAAAATCACAGCTGCGATCTCCGAAGAAAAGTCGAGCATCACAGGCTTTAACATGCAGAAGGTAAGCGCCGAAGTCACACGTCTTATCCTGACGATTCAGGTTAAGAACGGCGACCATCTGCAGAGCATCCTCGCAGCCGTGCGCGGCATTGAAAACGTCCGTTCGGTCAACCGTCATATGGACAGCGACATCAACCTCAAACCGGTTGACGTTGAAGAAGACGAATAATCAATCGAACCGAAACAAAACGGCCTTCCTTGCGAAGGCCGTTTCTTTTGGTACTTTCGGCCGATATTTCAGACCGAAGCATTCGTCAGAGCTTTTCGCTCTTACCGCCCTTGGGCTGCCACTTCATAAAGTGCTTTTCAGCAAGCGACACCATCCAGTCGAGTACCAGAGCGAAGGCTGTAAGCACCAGAATGCCCGCCATCACGGTATTGATGTCAAAGGTACTTTCGGCCTGCAGAATGAGGTAACCCACACCGCTTGAAGAACCGAGGTATTCGCCGACCACAGCACCTACGAAAGCCATACCGACCGAGGAGTGCAGCGAAGAGAACACCCAGCTTGTGGCGCTCGGCAGATACACGTATCGGAGCAACTGAGCCTTGTTGGCGCCCAACATACGGGCGCTCGCAAGCACGTTGGGACTGACTTCTCTGACGCCCTGATAGACGTTGAAGAAGACGATAAAGAACACCAGAGTGATACCGAGGGCAACTTTGGAACCGATGCCGAGACCGAACCAGACACCGAAGATCGGAGCCAGAATCACGCGCGGCATGGAATTCAGCCCCTTGATATAGGGATCGGCTACCGCAGCGGCGCTCGGAGCAAGAGCAAGCCAAAGACCGACCAGAAGACCGCTTACGGTACCGATAGCAAACGCCAGAACCGTTTCTGTCAGCGTTACCGCAAGGTTCGGATAAATTTCAAAATTCACGAAGAACCAGTTCCAGATCACCTCGCCGATCAGGAGCGGTTCGCCGAAGAAGAAAGCAGCCTGGTTTTCATCTTCGAACATGAATGTCGGTACCAGACCGGGCTTGGTGAAAGCCCACCAGAAGAAAAAGATCGCAACGAGCAGCAGCAGTTGGCAGCTCACGAGCTTTGTTTTGGATTCGAGTACGGATTTATGCATTTTTACTTCACGTTGTTGCGCTGATTGACGTATCCCTTGAGAACTTCTTCGCGAAGATCCATCCAGATAGCGTCATGCAGTTCGATGAATCGGCGTGTGGTGCGGACTTCGGCCACATCGCGGGGACGGGCGATATCGATATAGAACTCACCGATCGGGTGGGAACCCGGACCGGCGGAGAACACCACGACACGGTCGCTCACAGCAATGGCCTCGTCAAGGTCATGGGTAATAAAGAGCACGGCCTTTCTCTTCTGGAGCCAAAGGTCGAGCACTTCGTTTTCCATAAGCTGACGGGTCTGAATATCCAGAGCCGAGAACGGTTCGTCCATCAAAATGATGTCCGGATCCATAATCAGGGTCTGTGCGAGCGCAACACGTTTGCGCATACCGCCAGAGAGCTCGTGCGGATAACGGTCTTCGAAACCGGAGAGGCCGACTCGGCTGAGCCAGTGTCTGCCGAGCTCGTTTCTTTCATTTTCGGCAACTCCCTTGAACTGCAGACCGCAGCAGACGTTCTCGAGCGCCGTTCTCCAGGGCATGAGCGTTTCGGCCTGGAACATGTAGCCCGCTCTCTTATTGAGTCCGGTGAGCTCTTCGCCGAAAACCTTGACGGTACCGCTGCTCGGCTGCAGAAGACCTGCACCCATATTGAGGAGAGTCGATTTGCCGCAGCCGGTCGGACCGACCACGCTGACAAATTCGCCGTCGCCGATAGTGAGATCGACGTCCCTGACGGCTGTGTATCGTTTACCGTCATCGCTGACGAAGCTGCAGGTAGCTCCGATAAATTCCAATGCTGGTGTATTTTCCATGACTTATGCTTTCGCTCTTTCCTCCGGGAAAAACACTCGGTTCTCCCGGAGATATCTGTTTATTCGGGATTATTTGGCCGGGTACTTCTGAAGAGCACGTTCGACAAATTCGTTGGTCCAGACACGGGAAAGATCGAGTTTGGCCGGATCGAGCTTGTCGTTGACCGTCATGAGGGCGCGAAGCGAAGTTTCGGCACCGGTCGGCGGAATCATGCCGTCCGGAGACAGAGCGTCGCGGTTATTGGCAAAGCCTTCCTTATAAACAGCCTCGTCGTTCATCAGATAGGACTGCGGCACAACCTTGACGACGTCATCGGGAGTTGCCTTGGTGAGCCACTGATTGGCGCGGACAACGGCATTGGTCAGAGCCTGTACGGTATTCGGATTCTTCTTGACGAAGTTTTCCGGAGCATAGAGGCAGCCGGCGGGCAGAGGACCGCCGAAGATTTCATCGGATTCGGCAACCTTACGGGTATCGGCCACTACGCGGATATCGCCGCCGCGGGCAAGAATAGTCATCACCGGATCAAGGTTGATGAGCGCATCGATCTGACCGCTGCGCATGGCTGCAACCGCACCGGAAGAAGATCCGACACCGATAAAGGAAACCTGCTTGCCGGTTAAACCGCCCTTGGCGATCAGGAAGTTGGCAAGCACCTGAGAGGAAGAACCCGGAGCTGTCACACCGATCTTTTTACCCTTGAGATCGGAGAGTTCCTTGTAGTCCTTCATAGTTTTGTTAGAAACGGCAAGAGCAAGCTGGGGAGCTCTGCCCTGCAGTACGAAAGCCTTCATCGGCTGGCGCTTCGCCTGCATGGAAATCGTATGTTCGAATGCGCCGGAAACCACATCGGCACTGCCGCCGACCACAGCCTGAAGCGAGCGGGAACCGCCCTGGAAGTCGACAACCTTGACGTTAAGACCTTCGTCCTTGAAGTAGCCGAGCTGCTCGGCAATGCTGAGCGGCAGGTAGTAGTAGAGGCTCTTGCCGCCGACGGCAATCGTCACGTCGGTTTTCTCAAGCGCGCCCTGAGCGGCGGCAAAAGGAGCTGTGCAGACAGCCGCTGCGGCAACTGCAGCGGTAAGGAAGATTCGGCGTGTGAATTTATTCATTTTCTTTCCAAGCAAAAAAGTCCGTTCTGTTTGACGGACTGTTTTTATTGTCACTGTAGGGGTACTGCTACGACTTAAAAAGGATTGCGGACAAGCAAAAACAGCCTCAGATCGTGAGACGCAATCGCAACAAACGCAAAGAAAAGAAGAAATCGCAGACTAAATCAAAGACAAACAAAGCTCCCCCATGCAGCCGCTCCTTTAAGACGGCGTGCTTTGCTGTCGGGATCACCGCCAGCACGGCATGAGAGATGGAATGTGTATGCACGGCTTCATTCGATTTGATTGATACGTGCTATCAGAATAGCGTATGAAACCGTTTGTAACCGAAAATCGGTTAATTGTTTTCCCTAACCTGTCGGTTGAGCATAGCCTGAGCCACCGTATTGACGTCGGTGTACTCGAGTTCGGCTCCTGCGGGGACGCCGCGGGCGATGCGGGAAATCTTGAGTTCGGGATAGTGTCGGTGAAGCACTTCGCTGATGGCAAGTGCCGTTGCGTCACCTTCGGGGGTGACCGAAGTGGCCAGCACCACTTCTCTGACCTTGCCGTCGCCGGCCCGGTCAATCAGGTGAGATAAGGACAATTCTTTGGGACCGATGCCGCTTAACGGCGAAATACGGCCCATCAGAATAAAGTAGCGCCCCGTCCAGGAAAGACTCTGCTCGATCACCATCATGTCGGCGACACTTTCGACCACGCAGAGCAAAGAATCGTCGCGGTCGTCGCTTTCACAATAGCGGCAGACTTCGTGTTCGGTGAGGTTGTTGCAGCAGGGACAGCGATGCACCTGCTCGCACGCATCCAAAAGTGCGTGACCGAGCCGCTCGGCCGTCTCCTTATCATGAGAGAGCAGCTGATACGTAATGCGCTGCGCGGCCTTCGGGCCGATGCCCGGAAGCTGCCGCAGCGCTTCGATCATTTCCTCAATGGCGCTTAACTGAGCCAAGATCGGACTCGCTTTTATCAGAAGGGGAGCTTCATGCCGCCGGTAGCAGCACTCATCTTTCTCTGAACTTCGGCTTCGATCTTCTTCTGTGTGTCGTTCAGAGCAGCGACGATCAGGTCTTCAAGCATTTCCTTGTCGTCTTCGCTGCCGAGCAGAGAGGGATCGATTTCAACACGTCTGCAGGCGTTCTTGCAGTTCATGGTGATCTTGACCGAACCGGAACCGGCTTCACCGGTTACTTCGATATGTTCGAGTTCTTCCTGAGCCTTCTTGATGTTCATCTGCATCATCTGAGCCTGCTTCATCATCTGGCCCATCTGACCCATTCCGCCGAAACCTTTCATCGTTTTACCTCATAAAAAAATTAAATGCGACGCGGTTTGCCCTGAGCATCCAGGAGCTCGAAAGTACGCTCATCAAGCGTCGATCCGAAGACCTGAGCAAACTTGGCTATCTCTTTATCAGCGCACATCTTAGCAAAACCCGCCTTTTTCTCGGCAATAAATTCCTGTTTGCGTAAATTATCAAATGTGCGGTAGACGCCGGAGCCGACTTCTACAATCAGTTCAACCGGTTTTCCGACAACCTTTTTCAATGCCTCTTCGACCTTTCTGACCGTTGCGTCATCGGTCAGCGGACGAAACTCTTCTGCGACTTTAAGCAAAACCTGACTGCCTTCCCAGCGGTCGAGCTCCGCGTTGATCACCAGCGCCTGAGTCTTGGGATCCAAGCTGATTTTGCGCGCCGCATCAAGCCAGGCATCTAACTTAATGGGCGCTACCGGCTCCCCCCGGGGTGCCTCCTGAGGCGCGACATCCGCACCTCTGCCGTAGAACTCGTCTTCACCGATGTACTCGTCGCCGATATCGGCAACGTACGGAGCATCATCGTCGTCCCAGGGCGGAAGATCTTCAGGCTCGACAGCTGCGGCCTTCTTCGCTGCCGGCGCTGCGTTTACGACTTTGGGCGCTGCCTTTGCCGCGGGTTTGACTGCCGGGGCGCTCTGAACTGCCGGTTTGACAGGAGCTGCCTGCGGTACTGGCTTGGCTGCCGCGGGAGCCTGAACAGGTGCAGGTGCTGCAGCGGCCGGAGCGGAAACCGCACCTTCGCTCTTCGGGAATTCTGCCGGGATCTGTCGCGGCATCTTTCCGTCAAATGCGGTGAACGCCATCATGCGAAGCAACGCCATCGTAAAGCCCGCGTATTCATCGGGAGCAAGATGCATGTCGTTGCGGCCGTGAATCGCGATCTGATAGAAGAGCTGAACCTCGTCGGGGGCCAGAGCCTGAGCGAGACGGCGCAGTTCTGCGGCGTCGGGATCGCTGTCGGAAATCACGGCGGGCAGCATCTGAGCCATTGCAATCTGATGCAACAACAGCGACAGATCTTTCAAAGCCTGCGTGTAGGACAGGCTTCTTGCGCCGATTTCATCGGCAATCTCGATGACTTTGGCAGCATTGTGTTCGGCCAGAGCACCGAGCAGACGCAGCAGCGTGGTCGAGTCGATCGTGCCCAACATACCGCGCACGCTTTCCACAGTAACGTTGCCGCCGCTGTAGGCGATCGCCTGATCAAGCAGCGAGAGGCCGTCGCGCATGGAGCCGCGGGCTCCCGAAGCGAGCATCTTGAGACCGCCCTCTTCGTACGGGATACCTTCCTTTTGCAGCACGTCCTGCATGTGTTCGCCGATTGCCTGCGGCGAAAGGCTCTTCAGATTGAACTGAAGGCAGCGGGAAAGTACGGTTACCGGTACCTTCTGCGGGTCGGTCGTTGCCAGAATGAATTTGACGTATTCGGGCGGTTCTTCCAGGGTCTTTAACATTGCGTTGAAGGCAGCAGTGGTGAGCTGATGCACTTCGTCGATCATGTAGACCTTGAAGCGTGCGTTGGTCGGCGCATACTTGGCGCGCTCGAGCAGCGAAACCATATCGTCGATACCGCGGGTACTTGCCGCGTCCATTTCGATGTAATCGACAAAACGGTCTTCGTCGATCGCACGGCATGCTTCGCACACGCCGCACGGCTCTGCCGTAATGCCGCCCTTGCCGTCGGCACCCGTACAGTTAAGGCACTTGGCAAGAATTCGCGAAATTGTTGTTTTACCGACGCCTCGAGTTCCGGTAAAGAGATACGCATGATGCAGACGGTTTTCTGTAAGTGCATGTTCAAGCGCACGCACGACATGATCCTGTCCGATCAGCGTCTCAAAGGAATGAGGACGCCATTTTCTGGCTAGTACTTGGTAGGACATTGGCTTACCGACTCAGTTGCCGGTGCTCAGGCACCGATTGATATATACAGACGGAAGAGAGATTAACACGCGAAGAGAATCAGCGGTTAATTCGGCCTTCCCCTTTACTTTTGAGCAAGTGCGGCGATACCGTCTTCTTCCAGTCGGACAAGGCGCCAGTCTTCGAGGATCGAAGCGCCCAAACCCTCATAGAACTTCTTGGCAGGTTCGTTCCAGGCAAGTACGGTCCAATCCATGCGGGCGCAGTCGTTTTCAAGCGCCACTTCAGCCAGAGCCGACAGCATGGCGCGACCGAACCCTCTGCCTCTGAACGCTTCCTGAATATAGAGATCTTCGAGATAGAGACCGCGTTTTCCGGTAAACGTCGAGTAATTAAAGAAATAGATGGCGTAACCGATAACGTCCTTGCCGTTTTTAAGTACCAAAGCGGATGCGGCGGGCTTGTCGGAAAACAGTGCATGACGCACGTTCTCTTCGCTCGCATGACATTGATCGGCGAGTTTTTCGAATTCAGCGAGTTCCCGGATCAGTCCGGCAATAGCTGCAGAATCGCCGCATTCGGCTTTCCGAATAGAAAAAGGAGCGGGAATAGACATCTTCGGTTCAATATAAAAATCTAACAATAGAGAAATTTTAAATTTTCTTTTGAACGCGGGGGATGATTTTGCTTCGCAGAGAGCGCCGTAGATGTTCGGCTGAAAGCAGAAATAGAAAAGGCGAACCTTACTCGGCACTGCTAAAAATCCGCTGTGGCTGCTTCGTTCCCGACCTGACCAGATTCACGGCATTAACATGCGAGGGGCTCGCCGGAGACGGATTCTAGCAAAAAATATCTATAGTATCCATAGACTTTTTTGATATCCCGTGTATCGGGGTGCTTTTCAGTGCGAATTCTTGTAGCATCCACCTATCGGATGCGTATTTCGTTTCCCATCCTGAGTCCCTGAGGCTCACGGCACCACCCCGCTGTTCTAAGCTTTTCTCCGTCGGGATGCGCACACCGAAAAAGTTTTGTTAATTTCATTTAGAAGGTGAATGATATGGCCTTACAACATGTTGATGACAGCAACTACGCTGCAGAAGTTTTGGATGCCAAGGGCGTCGTAGTCGTTGATTTCTGGGCTCCCTGGTGCGGTCCCTGCCGCATGTTCGGCGCCGTGCTCGAAAAGGCCGCTGCCGCCAATGCCGATAAAGCCAAGTTCGTGAAGTACAACGTCGACGAAAGCCAGGCCGTTGCTCAGCAGCTCGGCATCCGCAGCATCCCGACAATTGCTGTCTACAAAGACGGCGAACTCGTCTCTCAGCAGACCGGTGCTCTGAACGAAGCACAATTTGCATCTCTTCTTCAGAATTTCTTATAATTCTCCCATCGGGTTCGGATTCTCCGAACCCACTCCCTATTAAATCCACCCTATCAATTCATTTTTCTGCGTTCCTACCTGTTAGCAACGCACCGTCCTTCTATGCATCTCTCAGAACTTAAATCAAAGCATGTTTCCGAATTGTTGGATATTGCTCTTGAGCTTGAAGTTGAAAATGCGAGCCGCATGCGCAAACAGGAACTCATGTTTGCCATTCTTAAAAAGCGTGCCAAGGCCGGAGAACAGATTTTCGGTGACGGTACTCTCGAAGTACTGCCTGACGGTTTTGGTTTCCTGCGCTCGCCTGTTTCTTCTTATCTTGCAAGCACAGACGATATCTATATTTCCCCTTCTCAGATCCGCCGTTTCAATCTTCATACCGGCGACTCGATCGAAGGCGAAGTGCGCACACCTAAGGACGGTGAAAGATACTTTGCGCTTGTTAAGGTGGATAAGGTCAACGGTCTGCCGCCCGAACAGCTCAAGCATCGCATTCTCTTCGAAAACCTCACTCCGCTTTTCCCGGATGAGCCTCTGAAGCTCGAACGCGAAGGCGTCAAGCCTGAAGAAAACCTGACCGGCCGCATCATCGATATCGTTGCTCCGATCGGTAAGGGTCAGCGTGCGCTTCTCGTTGCTTCTCCGAAGAGCGGTAAGACCGTTCTCCTGCAGAACATCGCTCACGCCATCACAGCCAACTATCCGGACTGCGTCCTGATGGTGCTTCTGATCGACGAACGTCCTGAAGAAGTGACCGAAATGGAACGCTCGGTTCGCGGCGAAGTGGTTGCTTCCACATTCGACGAACCCGCTTCCCGTCACGTTCAGGTTGCCGAAATGGTGATCGAAAAGGCCAAGCGTCTTGCCGAAAGCAAGAAGGATGTCGTGATTCTTCTTGACTCTATCACCCGTCTTGCCCGCGCTTACAACACGGTTGTTCCGACATCCGGCAAGGTGCTCACGGGCGGCGTGGACGCCAATGCTCTGCAGCGTCCGAAGCGCTTCTTCGGTGCAGCCCGCAACCTTGAAGAAGGCGGCTCGCTCACCATCATCGCCACAGCCCTCTTCGAAACCGGCTCCCGTATGGACGACGTGATTTACGAAGAATTCAAGGGCACGGGCAACATGGAAATCCATCTTGACCGCCGTCTGGCTGAAAAGCGTGTCTACCCGGCCATCAACATCTCCAAGAGCGGCACACGTCGCGAAGAGCTGCTGCTTGAACCGGCCGTCATGCAGAAGGTCTGGATCCTCAGAAAACTTCTCTTCGATATGGACGAAATCCAGGCAATGGAATTCCTCCTTGAGAAGATGAAGAGATCCAAGACAAACAACGATTTCTTCGACATGATGAGAAGAGGCAGCTAAGTCCTTTTCCATTTGATTTAAGGCGGAATTTCATGCATAATTCCGCCTTTGTTTATCACCTGTTAGGCACGTTCTTGCATGCCTTGCGTAAGACCGGCACCGGCCGGCAGCATCGTAAGGCGAGTGGCGACCGTTTTTTTGGAAACTAAAATGAAATCTGGAATTCATCCGAATTACCGTGAAGTAGCTTTCACCGATATGTCCATCGGTCAGACCTTCATCATCCGCTCCACTGCTGAAGCCCGTGACGAAATCGAAATCGACGGCGTTACATATCCGCAGATCAAGCTCGATACATCCTCTGCTTCCCACCCGTTCTACACTGGTGCTCAGACTCGTATCGTCGAAGCCGGCCGTGTTGAAAAGTTCCGTCAGAAGTTTGCTGCCAAGACAGCTGCTATGAACGCTTCTGCAGAAGCTGCCAAGACAGCCAAGGCCATGAAGAAGTAATTCTTCACCGGTTTCTGAGAAAGGTAGCCTAGGCTACCTTTCTTTTTATACAATTCATTTAAGCCCACCGTTCTTCGTCGATAAACATGCTGAGCAAACGCTCCTCTCCTGCTCTTGTCAGCGCTGCTGCGGCAAGTGAACTGCCCCGCGCAGCCCTTCTTGCACTGCTGGTGATCTTTATTCTTCCCAGACTTTTTTCCACTGAGCTTTGGACGGGACGCGATCTGACAAGTTTCGGCATTGCATGGAGCATGATCGACGGCTTGAAAGACAGTTGGCTTTTCCCCAATGTAGACGGCGCTCCTGTCTACACCATCGGACCTCTGACCGCATGGATCGGTGCTCTGAGCATGGCGACCATCGGCAAAATTACCGGCCCGATCATCGCATTCCACCTGACCAGCGGTCTGTGGTTTGCCCTTCTGACTGCCAGCATTTGGTACGCCACCTATTTACTCTCCCGCCGCGACGAGGCTCAGCCTTTAGCCTTTATTTTCGGCGGTGAAGCAGCACGCAAGGACTACGGACGAGTCGTCGCCGACCTTGCCACGCTGATGCTTGTCGCCACCTACGGCACAGTACTCGACGTTCACGAAGTGACGCCCGAGACTACTCTGCTTGCACTCTCCGGCATGCTCCTTTTCGGCGTTGTTCTCGGCCTTGAGAAATTTATCCGCGGTTCCGTCGTTGCCGGTGTTGCCTGCGGCTTAGCCTTCACAACCGCCTCTTTAAGCGCCGGCATCTGGTTTACGCTTGCCGCCTGGTGCGCCATTTTCTTTACTCCGGATTACACAAGCCGATCCAAGCGTGCGGCAATTACGCTTTCGACAGCTGCGGCAACCGCAGCCGTCTGGCCGCTGCTTGCCTTCATTACGGCACCGGGCGAAGCCGTCCGCTGGTTCTCCGAACTCTATGACGCAGAACTTCGCGCGTTTTCGCCGTTCACCTTCTCCGATTACCTCTGGCTTATCAAGAATATCGCCTGGGCCACTCTGCCTTCCTGGCCGTTTGCAGCCTATGCACTTTACGCCTGGAGAAAGAACCGCCGCTCGGCTCATATCGCCGCTCCGCTCGCAGTGATGGCCGTTGCGCTCTGCTCTATTCTCTTTACCGGTATCGGTGCACGAAGCACACTCTTCTGCGCCATTCCGTCTTTGGTTGTTCTCGCAGCATTCGGTCTTGCCAGCGCTAAGAGAAGCAAAGAAAACACCCTGGACCTCTTCAGCGGCATCATCTTCTCGCTCGGCCTGATGGTTATCTGGGCATACTTCTTTGCCTGGTACACCGGAACCCCGACCAAGATGGCATTCTCTATCACGCGTCTTGCTCCGTCGGTTGCTCCGCACATCAATGTCATAGGCTTTACTGCCGCTGCCGCCGCCACCGTCTTCTGGGTCTGGCTCGCTTACTGGCGCTTCTTCAAGCACCCGATCTATCTCTGGAGAGGTGCCTGGATGGCTGCCTGCGGTCTTACAGCCGCCTGGATTACCGTCATGGGTCTCTTCGGATCTTTGGTCGACGGCGCCCGCTCAATGGAATACACCGAAAACGTTTTCTCTTCCGCTCTGCTTAAAATCGAAGCTGAAAACGGCTGTATTTCCGGCGACCGTCTGTCACTGTCCGACCGTGCTGCGTTCAACTACTACTCGCATATCCGCTTCTCCGAACCCGGCTCAAAACAGTGCAAATACGAGCTTGTTAAGGTCGACGCTAAGTTCGCTTTAACAGAAAATAACGGAAATGTACTCGCTTCCATCCACGGCAGACCGAGAAGCTCGACTATTTACCGTCTCCAAGTGCGAGAATAAGCCCTGCTCCGAAAGACGGAACTGCTCATATTCAGCTCCTCCTGTCTTAAACCGGACAGGAGGTTAACTTATAGGTATCTATGACAACTGAATTTCACAGCAGGCAGACACCGCCTGAGACCTCGTACTGGGCGATCATCAAGCTGTCCCTGCCTATCTGGATCTCCAACTTGGCTATTGTCGGCGGCGGTACCATCGATACACTGATGGCCGGACGCCTCGGTGCCAATGACCTTGCCGGCGTTGCTATCGGCATGGCCGTGACCATTTCCATTTTCATTGCGCTTGTCGGCGTCATGCAGGGTCTCTCCCCGATTGCCGGCCACCATTACGGTGCGGGCAAGCATGAAAGAATCGGTTTCGAGCTGCACCAGACGCTTTATCTTGCGGCTGCGATGTCTGTCATCGGTATGGCGCTCATGTGCTGCACACCGCTCTGGATGATGCTCACCAAAGCTTCTCCGGAAGTTGCATCCGTTGCCTCTCTCTACCTCATCTTCAACGCCGTCGGTCTGCCGGGCGCTATGGCAGGACGCGCCTATATGGCGATGAACGCAGCGGTTTCCCGTCCGAAGATTGCTATGTGGGTGGCTCTCCTGATGCTTATCCTCAAGGTGCCGTTCAACTATATCTTCATCTACGGCTGGGGTCCGATTCCTGAGTTCGGCGGTGCTGGCTGCGCGATCTCTTCGTCTCTTACCGGCTGGCTCACACTCCTTTGCTATTGGCTCATTTGGCGCTATGACGGCTTTTACGCAAAAATGCGTCAGCCGCGCATGTCCCGCCCCTGCAAAATCGCGCTTTGGGAACAGCTCAAACTCGGTATTCCGATCGGCCTTTCCGCTTTCTTTGAAGTGACATCTTTCACCTTCATGACGATTTTCATTTCCCGACTCGGTGCCACTATCGTGTCCGGTCACCAGATTATCGCCAACATGATGTCGCTCTTTTATATGCTGCCGCTATCCTACGGTGTCGCCACTTCCGTACTGGTAGCTCAGTGTATGGGCGCCGATAGTCCGACAGCTGCCCGAGAAGCCACAACCCGCGGTCTTAAAATCGCAGGCTTCTGCGCACTTATCGTCTGCGCACTGCTTCTTAACTTCAAGGAATTCTTAGTCGGTCTCTACACCACGGAAGCGACTGTTACGGCGGTTGCCCTCTCGCTTATCGGCTACGCAAGCTTCTATCACTTCTTTGACGCATTAAACTGCGTCGGCAGTTTCGCGCTCCGAGGCTACCGTATCACCTTCATTCCGATGGTTATTTACGGCATCCTGCTCTGGGGACTTGGTCTTGCGCTCGGCAGTCTCTTTACCTTTACCGATACGCTCACGCCGGAGCCGATGGGAGCTGCTGGTTACTGGTTCGCCATCACAATCGGTCTGACACTCTCGGGTATCACCGTTGCCATTATGGCTCTCTACGCTTCTAAGGCAGTCATGCAGGGCCGTAAGGTACGTATCTGGTAATCTGACAGTCTGAAAAAATATTCTCTCAATGCCGGAGCTTCTCGTAAGCCTCCGGCATTTTTATGTCTATTACATTTTTTCCCTGCAAAATATGAGAGTGCACTGATGTAGCTCGATGACTGCGGACTTGTTCACAAAGTCAGCCGGAGCAATGCTGCAGGCATACCTTTAAAAGCATATGAAGATTTGAAAGCCTTTAAATTGTTTGTTTTAGACGTCGGTCTGCTCGGATGCCTGGCAAACCTGAATCATCAAACCATACTTGATGGAAACGATCTCTTTACTGAATTTAAGGGAGCATTGACGGAACAATATGTCTGTCAGCAACTTTATACGCTCGATAAATTATCGATCTGCTACTACACCAATGACCGCGGTTCCTGCGAAGTTAATTTCGTTGTTGACACAGGTGTTCAAGTCATTCCGCTTGAAGTTAAAGCAGAATTAAACCTAAAGGCTAAAAGCCTTAAAACCTATCGCGATAAATTCTCTCCTCCTGTATCAGTAAGATCTTCAATGGCCGACCACAGAGTTGAAGAGGGACTCGTCAACCTGCCCCTTTATGCGATGGGAGAATTTGCTTCCGTTGTTTCAAAAGCTCTGCGTAAATAAAAAATCCCGCCTCGGCAATCAACCTTAGCGGGACCATCGTAAAAGCGGAGCAACTGCTCCGCTTGAATTTTCAGCTTAGTGCATGCGCTGAAGAGCTTCGATACGTTCTTCGATCGTCGGGTGGCTGGCAAAGAGAGAGCCCATACCGCCGGCGATACCGCAACCCTTCATGGAGGGAGCGAGTTCTTCAGTGTGGACGCCGCCGAGACGTGCAAGAGCGTTGATCATCGGCTGCGGGCTGCCCATGATCTTGGCTGCGCCTTCGTCGGCACGGAACTCACGGACACGGGAGAAGTACATGACGATAACGGAAGCAAGGATACCGAGAACGATATCGAGCACGATGGAAGTCATGTAGTAGCCCATACCGGGAGCATCGTCTTCGTTACGCAGAACCACACGGTCCACGAAGTTACCGATCACGCGGGAGAGGAATACCACGAAGGTATTGGTAACACCCTGGATCAGAGTCAGAGTAACCATGTCGCCGTTGGCAACGTGTGCGATTTCGTGAGCAAGAACAGCTTCGACTTCCTGCTTGTTCATGCTGGAGAGAAGACCGGTGGAGACAGCAACCATAGCGCTGCTCTTGGTAGCACCGGTTGCGAAAGCATTCGGATCGCCTTCGTAGATGCCGACTTCGGGCATCGGGATACCAGCCTTTTCAGCGTGGGAGCGGACAGTGTCGACAAGCCATGCTTCAAGCTTGTTGGACGGCTGGTCGATCATCTGAACACCCATCGTGTGTTTTGCCATTGTCTTGCTCATCAGGAGCGAAATAATCGAACCTGTAAAGCCAACCACAAGTGCATAGATAAAGAGCGTTGCATAGCTCTGGCCGGCGCCGGCAATCTGACCGAAGTTCACGCCGAAGACTGCGGAAACCACGTTCAGGACAATACCGAGAACCACCAGGATAGCGAGGTTGGTCAGGAGAAATAATCCGATTCTTTTAAGCATTTTTTCTTAAATCAAACAAAACAAAGGGACCTGACAATTATGGGGGATTTACTTCCTCCGTAGTTATCAGGTCCCGGTATTTTTGTATCTAATTTATATTATTTCGATCCGATCTTTTCACGGCGGATCGGGGGCATGCTTTCCCAATGTCTGCAGCCCGGACAGAGCCACTGGAACTTCGTGGTGGCAAAGCCGCACTTGCCGCACTGGTAGCGGGCGACCTTATCGACCTGCTGCTTCATGAGCTTGGCGAGTTCGTCCATTTCCTTGTTGTGCGGTTCCATCTCATGATTGAGCTGCAGCAATCTGAGGAAGCCTAAAAGAGACGGACGCTTTCTGAGGCTGTTCTGCAGATATTCGATAGCAACCTGCGGACTCTTGATCTTGGCAAGCATCGAGACGGCGGATGTCAGTTCGTCGACGTTTCTGCCCTTTTCGGCAATGTTTTCCAGATAGCGGATTGTCTGCTCGAGCTGATCGGTGGCAACAAGAGCACCCGCAACCTTTTCAATCACCAGTGCTTCATAGTCGGAATCGATTTCGCCGACCTTGACCCAGGCTTCGATAGCGCCGTTAAGGTCGCCGGCTCTTGCCTTGAAGTCACCGGCGAGAATCAGGGCACGCTTGTGCTTCGGATCGAGTTCAAGTGCTCTCTTAACGTATTCGTTGGCCTTTTCAAGATCGCCCTTTCTCTGAGCGTCTTCGGCAAGCTCACAGTTTAAGTGACCGATACGGCCCGGCATCATTTCGCCGGAAACCCCTTCGAGCACCACGGCTTCATCAATGGCCTTCTGCCATTCCTTCTCGCTTTCATAAATGAAAACAAGGCGCTTGATGGCTTCGATTCGATGATCGGATTCAATCTGGGTCACTTCCTTGAACTTGGCTTCGGCTCGGTCCCAGAGACCGGCCTTCAGATAGTCTTCGCCGAGTTCATAGAGGGCTCTGGCATGAATATTCTTCTGCAGATCGCCTCGGTTGGCCAGATGGTTATGGATACGGATGGCACGGTCGAACTGACCGCGGCGGCGGAACTGAGTACCGAGCGAAAAATGCATTTCGATCGTATCGGGATCGATCTTCACGAGATTCATGAACGAATCGATCGCCTGGTCCGTCTTGTTGCTGAGAAGCAGATCCACGCCCTTGTAAAGCGTCTTTGTCTCATCGGAAGCACTCTGATTTTCTTTCTGATCGAAGGATCTGGCAAACCAGCCTGCGGCGAAAACAATCGGAATGACAATGAGATACCAAAGTTCCAATTCCATTTTTTACTTCCAAAATTGTGTGTGTGCCCATTGTACAGGCGTTGAGTCCTCTCGAGAGCGAAGATTTTCAACACCGGGGAAGATCGGGCGGCCGAAATAACAAAAAACAGGCGTACTAACGAAAAAAACCTCCCCGAAGGGAGGTTTTACAGCCTGAATACGATTAGGAATTCGCCTCGGCTACGAGCGGTGTACCCGCCATGGCATCGACGCGTTCTCTCATTTCCTTACCTGCCTTGAAATGAGGGACATACTTCGCCGGAACCTCCACCGATGCCCCGCTCTTGGGGTTTCTGCCGATTCTCGGCGGACGGTAGTTCAATGCGAAGCTGCCGAAGCCTCGGATTTCGATGCGATTTCCTTGCGCGAGAGCCGCCGACATTGTGTTAATAATGGTATTAACAGCATCGTCAACGTCTCGCGCGGTCAGTTTGCCGACTCCAACGGAGTGCTGCTCGGCCAGCAGCGCGATAAGTTCCGATTTTGTCATGCAACCGACCTCTGATTACTTAGACTGGTCAAGCTTGGCGCGGAGAAGAGCACCAAGGTTTGTTGTACCGGACTGAGCATCGTTGTTCATGCTGGCCATAGCTTCGCGTGTTTCAGCCTGATCCTTAGCACGGATGGAGAGCTGGATGGAGCGAGACTTACGGTCGATGTTAGTGATAGCAGCTGTAACTGTATCGCCTTCGTTCAGAACGTTGCGGGCGTCTTCAACGCGGTCCGGAGAGATTTCGGAAGCGCGCAGATAGCCTTCTGTGTCGTTACCGAGGTCGATAACAGCACCGCGGGCGTCAACAGACTTGACTGTACCAGTAACAACAGCACCCTTGTCGTGTGTGCTTGTGAAGTTGGAGAACGGATCGCCGCTCATCTGCTTGATGCCGAGGGAGATACGTTCGCGTTCGACGTCGATGGAGAGAACAACTGCTTCGAGTTCTTCGCCCTTCTTGTACTGACGAACAGCTTCTTCACCGGCTTCTGTCCAGGAGAGGTCGGAGAGGTGAACGAGACCGTCGATGCCGCCGGGCAGACCGATGAATACGCCGAAGTCAGTGATGGACTTGATCTGACCGTTGACGTGATCACCCTTCTTGTGGGTAGCAGCGAATTCTTCCCACGGATTCTGCTTGCACTGCTTCATGCCGAGGGAGATACGACGACGTTCTTCGTCGATTTCGAGAACCATAACTTCGACTTCATCGCCGAGCTGAACAACCTTCTTCGGGTCGATGTTCTTGTTTGTCCAGTCCATTTCGGAAACGTGAACAAGACCTTCGATACCGGATTCGATTTCAACGAATGCACCGTAGTCGGTGATGTTGGTAACCTTACCGAAGAGGCGTGTGCCCTGCGGGTAGCGGCGGGAGATGCCGATCCACGGATCTTCGCCGAGCTGCTTGATGCCGAGAGAAACGCGGTTCTTTTCCTGATCGAACTTGAGAACCTTGGCAGTGATTTCCTGACCCTGTTCAACAACTTCGCTCGGGTGACGGACGCGGCGCCATGCGAGGTCGGTGATGTGGAGGAGACCGTCGATGCCGCCGAGGTCAACGAATGCACCGTAGTCAGTGATGTTCTTAACGATACCCTTGACGATTGCGCCTTCCTTCAGTGTTTCGAGGAGCTTAGCGCGTTCTTCGCCCATGGAAGCTTCAACAACAGCACGGCGGGAAACAACAACGTTGTTGCGCTTGCGGTCGAGCTTGATGACCTTGAATTCCATGGTCTTGCCTTCGTAAGGCGTTGTATCCTTGACAGGACGTGTGTCGACAAGGGAACCCGGCAGGAAGGCGCGGATGCCGTTAGTCATAACGGTGAGGCCGCCCTTGACCTTGCCAGTAACTGTACCGGTAACGAGTTCGCCGGATTCCAGAGCCTTTTCGAGGTTCATCCAAGCAGCAAGACGCTTAGCCTTGTCACGAGAAAGGATAGTGTCGCCGTAGCCGTTTTCGAGGCTTTCGATAGCAACAGAGACGAAATCACCCGGGTTGACGTCGAGTTCACCGCGGTCGTTCTTGAATTCGTCGATAGAGATGTAAGCTTCGCTCTTGAGACCGGCGTTAACAACGACAACGTTGTGTTCAACGCGGACGACTTCAGCAGTGATAACTTCGCCCTGCTTCATTTCCTGCTTCTGCAGGAAGGCTTCGTACAGTTCGGCAAAGGATTCGGGTTTGGTTGTAGTGTTGGTCATGAAATTTGTTTAAAAGTATCAGAGAGTAATTTCTCCGATACCGGGTAAAAGTTATTCCCGTCATGCAACATGCATCACAGGAGTACCTGAACAATCAGCAGGTCAGTGCTGACGGATCTCGCGGTACCACTCGAGAACCTGATTAACCGTCTCGTCCAATGTAAGGTCGGACGAATCCAATATTTTAGCTCCTTCAGCAGGAACCAGAGGCGCAGCACTGCGCTTCATATCGCGTTCGTCTCGATCTTTCAGGTCTTGAACAAGACTGTCAATATTACTTGAAATTCCCTTGTCTCTCAACTGGTTAAACCGTCTTTCGGCGCGTGCCTCGGCCGAGGCTGTAAGGAAAACTTTCAGAACGGCTTCCGGGAATACGACGCTGCCCATGTCGCGGCCGTCGGCAACTAAGCCCGGAGCCTCGGCAAATGCGCGCTGGAGATCGAAAAGTTCTTTTCTGACAACGGGATGGATTGCAATGCGGCTTGCAGCAAGACCGATGTCTTCGTGACGGATAGCATCTGTTACATCTTCGTCCTCAAGAAAGATCTTTCCCTCGGAAAAAACGGGCTTGAGGGCGGCGGCAATGACGGCGATTTCGCTTTCATTGTCGAGATCTGCACCCTTTTTGAGAGAAGCGTATGCAGTCAGTCGGTAGAGGCTGCCGCTGTCGAGCACATTAAATCCGAGAATCTTGGCGACTCGGGCAGAAACACTGCCCTTGCCCGATGCGACGGGACCGTCTATAGCAATTACATCAACTTGCTGCATGAAATCATTCCTTGTTCACAATTGAATTCAAACGTTCGAAGTAGTCGGGGAAGGTCTTGGCGACACAGCCCGGATTGCGGATATCGACACCCACACCGCCTGCGGCGATAAGCGACATACACATCGCCATACGGTGATCGTCGTAGGTGTCGAATTCCGCACCCTTCAATTCTGCGGGCGGATAAATCGTCATCCAGTCTTCTCCGGTTTCGACGCGGCATCCGACCTTGGTAAGTTCCGTTGCCATCGCGGCAATACGGTCGGTTTCCTTGACTCTCCAGGAACCGATGCCTCTGAGTGTGCTCGGGCCGCTGCAGAGCGGAGCGATCGCAGCAATCGTCATGGCTGCGTCCGGAATCTGTCGATAGTCGGCACTGATACCTTCGAGCTTGTGGCCGAAAGCGGGAGGCGCCGTCTTGATCCAGTTTTCACCGCGGGTGACGACGGCACCCATCTTGGCCAAGTATTCCACGAAGGTTGCGTCGCCCTGAATGCTGTCTCGGCCGATACCCTCGACCTTGAGCGGGCCGCAGAGCGCACCGAGCGCAAGGAAGTAAGAGGCGCCGGAAGCATCGGATTCAACATTGAGTTTGCCCGGAGAGATATACGGGTGGCTCGGCACCACGTAATCTTCGACGGAATTGGAGACGACCACGCCGAACTTTGCCATCAGCTGGCAGGTGAGCGTGACATAGGGGGAACTGACGAGTTCGCCTTCGATACGGACGATGAGACCGCGGGAAGGAGCGATCTGCGGCGCGGCAATCAGAAGACCCGAGACGAACTGACTTGAGACGCTGCCGTTGACGACCACGATATCGCTGGTGATACGGGTGCTCGGCTCAATCAGGATCGGCGGGAAGCCTTCGTCCTTTAAGCAGGAGACGCGGGCACCGATGGAATTCAAAGCGTCGACCAGGTGGCCGATCGGTCTCTGGCGCATGCGTGCGACACCGTCGAGCACATACTGACCGCCCGAGAAGGCAAGTGTGGAAGCCAGGGGGCGCAGCGCCGTACCGGCATTACCTAAAAAGAGATCGGCGTTTCTCACCGGGAATTTGCCTGCGCAGCCGTGCACGACGACACGATCGCCGTCCTGCTCGATTTTGACGCCGAGATCCCTCAGCGCACCGATCATCATATCGGTATCTTCAGCCACGAGAAGATTGGTTAATTCCGTGGTACCGCTCGACAATGCAGACAGCAGCAGCACACGGTTTGAAATACTCTTGGACCCGGGCAGTCCGACCGCACCCGATACCTTGACGATCGGGTCGATATGCAGTGTCTCCGACATTGAGTTCTCCATCCTATTTTTCGTTCTGTTTATTGTTATTGCCTCAGGATCGATCGAAATTCAATCCCCGGCGGTTTTTCATTGCATTTTCAAAGCATGCCTCAAGCGAAGCGGCATCGGCTTTGTCGATTGCTTCCTGCAGCGCATCGAGACTTCTGCGGTAACGTCTCAGTTCTTCGGCGATAGCCGGACCGTTGGTCATGCAGATATCTCTCCACATCACCGGAGAGCTCGAAGCGATGCGCGTGAAGTCGCGGAATCCGGCGCCCGCCATACCGAGCTTGATCGCCGCATTCCCTTCTTTGGCAATCATATCAACCAAAGCAAAGGCAAGTACATGAGGCAGGTGGCTCACCGAGGCAAAAACTTCGTCATGCAGCTCGGGCGTCATCGAAGAAACCGAAGCTCCGACAGCTTCCCAGGCCTTTGCGAGCACCTGCACCACTTCGGGATCCATGCCGTCGGTCGGCGTGCCGATCACGGCCTTGCGGTAAAAGAGGTCGGCCTGAGCGTAACGGACTCCGGGGAGTTCTCCGCCCGCGATCGGATGATACGGAGCGTAGCGGCAGAATTTATCTCCGAGCCCTCTTCTTGCCATCTCAAGAACCGCCAGACGGGTCGAACCCACGTCGGTAATCATGGCTTGCGGCTTCATCGAGGCTGCAACCGCACGGAAAACACCTTCCATTGCCAGAACAGGAACAGCCACCGCAATCACATCGGCGTCCGCAACCGCTTCTGCAACCGAAGTCGTCACTGAGTCCGCAGCACCGAGCTCAAGCGCATCGCGAAGGTTCTCTTCGTTTAAGTCGCAGGCGACAACACGTTCGATGAGACCGGCTTTTTTCCAGGCAAGAGCCATAGAACCGCCGATCAATCCGCAGCCGATTACCGCTAATACCTTCACCTTACTTAGTCTCCTTCAAAAAATCTTCGAGAGCCGATAAGAAAATTCTATTCTGTTCAGATGTCCCCACGGTGACACGAAGCCACTCGGGCAGATCGTAGGAACCCATCTTACGGACAATAATGCCGCGGCGCAGCAGGTAGTCTGCGCAGGCAAGACCGTCGCCCACACGGACGGTTACGAAATTTGCGTGCAGTCCCATATAGGCAAGACCCATCCGATCGAACGCTTCGGTGAGTTCTCTGATACCGGCCGCATTGTTCTCGAGCGTTTTCTCAATAAACGCATCGTCTGCGAGGGCCGCAAGAGCCGCCACCTGAGACAGATCGTTCACATTGAAGGGATGACGCACACGATTGAACACTTCTAGCAGTTCGGAGTGTGCGATACCGTAACCGACACGGGCGCCGGCAAGCCCGTAAGCCTTCGAGAACGTGCGGGCAATCATCACGTTCGGATGGCGGCGCACCAGCTCGATCGAATCGGGACGAAGCTGCGGTTCCAAAAACTCGAGATAGGCTTCGTCAAAAAGTACAAAAACTCTCTCGGGCACCTTGTTTAAGAACGCTTCGATTGCGTCGGCCGACAGGTATGTTCCGGTCGGATTATTGGGATTGGTTAAGAAAATGAGTCTTGTGGTTTCGTCGACCGCTGCGGCCATCGCGTCGAGATCCGCGTTCCAATCGTCGGTTGCCGGCACTTCTACGGTTTTTGCACCGCAGAGCTTTGCCACCATCGGGTAAAGCGAGAACGAATACTGCGGATAAATCACACTGCATTCGGGCGAGAGTACGGCCTGAGCGGCAAGACCGAGCAACTCGCTCGAGCCGTTACCGACCACGACCCAGTCCTGCGGCACGCCGCTCTTATCGGCAATCGCCTTCTGCAGGCGGTTGGCATCGGCATCCGGATAGCGGTTGAGGCTGAATGCGTATTTGGAGACAGCTTCGGAAACCTTTTCCGACATACCGAGCGGATTTTCGTTGGCAACCAGCATCACGATCTCTTCGGGCTTTAAGCCGAGGTCGCGTGCCACATCTTCAATCGGTTTGCTTGCGCTGTAGTGACCGAGCTCATCGATCCAGCGGGGAACTTCAATCGTTGTCTTTTCCATCACAAACCTCCTCGGCACAATTGTCGGCAAACGTGAGTTCAAAGGGATAGGAACCCAAGTACTTATAGAACGCACAGGCGTTTTTCAGATCGTCGAGCGCAGCCTGAATTTCCGGTGTCTTGGCATGACCTTCGATATCGAGATAGAAGTAGTACTCCCAGGCGCCGTTTCTTGCCGGGCGGGACTCGAAGCGGGTCATCGAAACCTTATGGGCGCTGAGCGGAGCAAGGCAATGGTAAAGAGAGCCCGCGCGGTTCGGCATGGAAATAATGAGACTGGTCTTATCTTTTCCGGGAGCCTTGGAAGGCAGGGTGCTGTGCCGGGAGAGCACTACGAAACGCGTACGGTTGCAGGCGTCGTCCTGAATGTGCGACTGAACTACCTTGAGACCGTAAGCGACGCCGGCGCGCTCAGACGCAATCGCCGCGACATGTTCGTCTTCACTTGCGATACGGGCGGCTTCTCCGTTGCTTGAAGCCGTAAGACGCTCGAGCGCGGGTACATGGGCATTTAACCAGCCGACGCACTGCCCGAGCGACTGCGGGTGCGAGTAGACGCGTGTGATGCCGTCCAAGGTACCGCTCTTGGTTAAAAGGTTATGGTGAATCGGAATCGAGCACTCACCGATAATCGTGAGGTCGGTTCTTAAGAGACAGTCGAGCGTACGGTTGACCGAGCCTTCCGTCGAGTTTTCCATCGGAACGATACCGAATTGAGCGGTTCCGGCTTCGACGGCACGGAAGATCTCATCGATACGGTCGCAGGCGATGCCGTTGACGGAAGAGCCGAACTGCTTTTCCATCGCCATTTCGCTGTAAGTTCCTTTGGGACCGAGATACGCGACCGAAATCTTCTCTTCAAGAGACCGGCAGGCACTCATAATCTCGCGGAAAATCCGTCCGAGCGCCTCGCTCGGGAGCGGACCGCGGTTGGTGGCCGCCGCATTGCGGATGACGACGTTTTCACGTTCGGGACGGAATACCGGGGCATTGACGCGCCCTTTGACTTCCCCGACTTTTCTTGCACATTGCGCCCTTTTGTTGAGAAGCTCGACCAACTGTTTGTCGATCGAGTCAATTTCAGCTCTCAAGGGCTTCAGTTCATTTTCTACCGATTCGGGCAAATCACTCATTTTTTCCTCTTTTTTGTTTTAGTTGCCTGAAACGGCAACGCTTCAGCTATGCCGCTCAGCAAATCTTCTCATAAAGTCGGCCAATTTTTCGCAGGCTTCGATGCTAACTGCGTTGTAGAGCGAAGCTCTCATGCCGCCGAGGAGTCGGTGACCCTTGAGATACATAAGATTTTCTGCCGCAGCTTCGCGAAGGAACGCTTCTTCGAGCGACTTGTCGCGAAGGTTGAACACAACGTTCATGCGGGAGCGGCTCTGAACTTCCACATCGTTGTAGTAGAAGCCGTCGGAGGAATCGACGGTGTTGTAAATCGCAGAGCTCTTGATGATCGAGCGGCGTTCCATCTCTTCGACGCCGCCTTCCTTTAAGAGCCAGTGAGATACGAGATTTGCGACATAAATCGCAAATGTCGGAGGTGTGTTGAACATCGAAAGATTACCGGCGTATGTCGCGTAATCCATCATGGTCGGAGTCATGCTCCGGGCTTTGCCGATCAGGTCTTTGCGGACGATACCGATCGTCAGACCCGCCGGACCGAAGTTTTTCTGAGCACCCGCAAAAATAAGACCGTAGCGGCTCACGTCGACCGGGCGCGACATAAAGTCGCTCGACATGTCGCAGGCGAGAACCGCATCGGTTTCGGGCACATAGCCGAACTGAATACCGTTGACGGTTTCGTTCGAGCAGTAATAAAGGTAGGAGGCGCCGTCGGAATTGATTTCTTCCTGACGCGGAGCTCTTTTTTCAACGACGCAGGCCGCATCGGCACCGGTGAGCTTTTCGGCTTCCTTGAAAGCCTTCTTCGACCAGATGCCGTTGAGGATATAAGCGCCCCTGCCGTCGCCGGCAAGATTGAGCGGCACCATCGCGAACTGACCGTGGCCGCCGCCCTGCATAAAGAGCACTTCGTAGTCGTCTCCGAAGTGATAGAGCTCGCGGATCATCGCGATCGTTTCCTCAACGAGCGCCGTGAACTGTTTGCTGCGG
>CAZNBL010000007.1:0-47888 GCA_964571375.1 uncultured Burkholderiaceae bacterium | reverse complement strand
GCCTGGTAGTCGTCGACGCTGACAACAAGCCTATCGGTATGCTCACCGACCGTGATATCACTCTTGAAGTTGTTGCTCTGGACCGTGATCCGAAAGCTCTGACTGCCGACGATATCATGGCAACTCCCGTTCAGATCGCACACTGCACCGAAGGTGTGGTTGACGCTCTTGCGCGTATGCGCGAACAGGGTATCCGCCGTCTGCCGGTTGTTGATGAAAACGGTATTCTTTGCGGCATCGTCACTGCTTCGAATATCGTGGAAGAAATTTCCGTGATGCTCGACAGCGTTGTACGTTCCGTCAAGTCTTCCAAGACAAGAGAAACAGCTCTCAGACCGTAAGCGGCGGCCGAACATCTGAGACAGCCAAAAGCGCGGGCCCTAATCCTGCGCTTTTTTTAAATTTCAAAGCCTGCGGTATGTCTATGCAAATTCAATCCGAAGACTTTTCCCACGGGGAGATGCTCCCTGAGCGATTCACTCAGTTCGGCGAAGATATTTCGCCTCAGCTGACAATTTCCGATGTGCCCGCGGCAGCAAAGTCGGTGGTCCTGATCTGCTCGGATCCGGATGCGCCCGATCCTGCTGCGCCTCAGAGAGTTTTTACTCATTGGGTGCTCTATAACCTTCCGGCTAAGAATTTGGAACTGCCGGCAGGAGCCGATATCCGTTCGCTGTTTCCGAATGCGGCAGAGGGGATGAATGATAAGGACCGACTCGGCTATGTCGGCCCGAAGCCGCCGATCGGCACGCACCGTTATTACTTCAAGGCTTATGCCGTGATGACCCGATTTGAGAAAAAGGGACTGACTCGTAAACAGGTTCTTGAGGCAATCGACGGAAAGGTGGTCGGTATGGCAGAGATTATGGGAAGATTCCCTGCCAGATAAAAAAGAAGTTTGAACAGGACTCGGTCCCGTTCAAACTGTCATCTCAGATCGATCCGGGCAGTGCCCGGATTTTTTTCAAGTTAAGGACAAAACCTAACTGTTTGTGAACTATACCCCCGTTAAGGTCGGTACGGAACAGTTATTTGTTGTGTTTGTCTTCATCCCGCTGTTCGTCCTCTACGTGCTGAGCGAGTTGCAGAAGTGCGTCGCTGTGCTCACCCTTTTCATAAATGGTATTGGCACGTCCGAGAATAAGCGGATCGATTGCTCCGATGGCGTTCAGATCTTTGTTCTTATACGGGAGCATATGCAAAACGTATCGCATCGCATTCAGGCGTGCGCGTTTCTTATCGTCGCTCTTAATAACGGTCCACGGTGAAGAAACTGTGTCGGTATTAAGGAACATCGTTTCTTTTGCCTTGGTGTAGCAGTCCCATTTATCGAGGGAGGCCAGATCGACCGGAGAGAGTTTCCACTGCTTGAGCGGATGGATGCGACGTTCCTTGAAGCGTCTTCTCTGTTCTTTGCGGCTTACCGAGAACCAGAACTTGATGAGGTAGATGCCGCTGCGGGTCAGGAAACGCTCGAATTCCGGACACTCTCTCATAAATTCGATGTACTGCTCGTCATTGCAGAAGCCCATGACCCGTTCTACGCCTGCTCTGTTGTACCAGGAGCGGTCGAAAAGAACGATTTCACCGGCGGTCGGCAGGTGTGTGATGTAGCGCTGGAAGTACCACTGTCCCTGTTCCTGAACGGTCGGTTTTTCCAAAGCAACCACACGCGCGCCGCGGGGATTCAGATGTTCCATGAAGCGACGGATTGTACCGCCTTTGCCGGCGGCATCTCTGCCTTCGAAAAGAATGACGACTTTTTGTCCTGTTTCCTTGACCCAGGACTGCAGCTTGAGCAATTCGACCTGCAGCAGATACTTTTCTTTTTCGTACCGCTTGGTGCTCATCCGGTTCTTATACGGATAGGCGCCGTCCTTCCAGTTCGGATTGATTTCGTTGTCAGCGTCTTTCTGATTTTCATCTTCGTTCTGACGGATTTTTTCTCTCTGGAGCAAAGACTTGAGAATTGCTTTGCGGTCCTCGGGAGAGTGGCCGTCAAGAATGGAGAGGATTCCCTGCATTTCGCGCTCACCCCAGGAGGCGGAGGTTTGTTGCGTTACGTAGTCGGCAACCTCGGACTCTTGTGTGACGGGAGAGGATTCAATAGTTTCTGTCGGAGTCTCGAATGCAGAAGTTTGTTCGGGTTTATCAGCGACAGTAGTTTTCTTTGATTTTTTTTGTTTAGGTGAAGCCACGCTTCCCTCCTGCTTTTCGTTCGGTTTGTAAGCAATTGTACTCGCAGGAGGGGCTAAAGCTGAATCTTAATCAGCTCGATCCTGTTTGATTGCCAGGATTGTGTCGTAAATCTGCTTCTTCGGAATGCCGGAAATTTCAGATGCAACAGAGGCTAGTAATCCTGTCGGAAGATGTTCGGCAAGCTTGGAGATCCAAGCTTGAGTTGCGCCGTCGAGGTTTGAATCGCACTTCTCTTCTTTGGCGTTGACGATAACAACGTATTCTCCGAGCGGGCGGTGAGCTTTGGCCCAGGCGGAAAGTTCCGTGCTTTGCATGGATTCGAGTGTTTCGAATTTCTTAGTGAGTTCACGGGCGACGACAACGCGGCGTTCGTCTTCCAGCGTATCGGCGATTTCCTGAGCGAGCTTGCAGATTCGGTGCGGAGCTTCGTAGAGAACGAATGTTCGGCCGGTAGACGCAAGTTCGGCGATCATGCGGGAACGTTCGACTTTACCGCCCTCGAGGAAGCCGTGGAAAATAAAACCTTCGGGAGCCATGCCTGCGGCAGACATAGCGGTGACGACAGCCGAGCATCCCGGAATCGGAATAACACGGAAGCCGTTGTCGCGGACTGTTTTGACGACCTTGGAGCCGGGGTCGGAGACGGCCGGAGTGCCGGCATCGGTGACGAGGGCGACGCGTTTTCCTTCGCGCAGGTAGCCGAGAAGTTCTTCTGCACCTTCGTGTTCGTTGTGCTGATGAACACAGCAGAGCGGGACGGATATATTAAACTTCTCAAGTACTTTCCGGGATTGGCGTGTGTCTTCTGCTGCCACGATGTCGACGTGATTCAGTACCCAGAGAGCTCTCAGGGTAATATCGCCGAGATTTCCGATAGGCAGCCCTACGATATACAGGCAAGCATCCGGAAGATCCTGAGCAGGTAAACCAGCTGTATGGATCAGGCTGTTATCATCAATCAATTTTGCGGAGTCCACGGTGACCTCAGTTAAAAATAGACAACGAATGGGGCAGTTTTTGTCAGCGGTAGTTCTGTGCGCAACAGTGCCTGCTGTGCAGGCGCAGACGGCTGTTGCTCAGGACGGAGAAAAAGCTGTTGATAAGCCTTTGCTTGTTGTGCTGACTCCGCCGGAGGCAAGCCCTGCGTATGCAGTGACAAAACCCTTCAGAGATGGGATTTTAGCCTCCTACGGAGAAGATAAGGATAACTATACGATCAGACAGGTCGCAATTACGCCAGAAGAAGGCGTTGCCAAGGTTCTCGAGAGGGTTGCCGACGAGGGAGCCATGCTCGTGATCGGACCGATTATCAAGAGCAACGTCGATGAAGTTGCTCAGATGCCGTTTGTTCCGCTTCCGGTGCTGGCAATCAACCGCACAAGCGCCGAGGTTGTCCCCGAGCTGTTCATCAACATGGATATGTCGGCTGAAAGTCAGATGATTCAGCTCGTATCGGAAGCCGTCGCCAAGACAAAGAGAAACGCAGAAGCCAATCTGCCGTTCCTGATTCTGACGACTTCGAATCCGTATGATCAGCGCCTGGCGGATGCCGCCGAAGCTGCACTCGATAAAGAAGAGATTGCCAGCGTACGTATGTCGCTCGCGCCGTCGGACCTCAGAGAGATGGTTCGCTCCGAAGAGCAGGAATTCCGAGGCACAATTTTTGCGATGAATTCGACATACGCAAGTATGGTGCGTCCGTTCCTGGCTCCGTACACGCCTGTTTACGGAACAAGCTATACCGATCCGAAAAATAATGAAGATGCTATGAGCGCCCATACGCAGTCCAATGACCTGCGCGGCATGGTGACGCTTGAGATTCCCGCAATTACGGAACTTGATTCCACAACGTACGGCAAGTACCGTGACCGTCTGCTGAAAATGACCGCCGAAGACCGTCTGATGTTCTCGGTAGGTATCGATGCCTGGAGACTCGGCAAAGAATGGCTTGAGTGGCATCAGAAGGTCGATTACGCAGACGGTATGAGCGGAAGAATTCACTTTGATAAGAGCGAAGGTTCGCATGTGGCGAGATACCTTACGCCGGTCGTTGTAACGACCAAGGTTCAGACCCGTGATCAGGATGAACCTGAATTTGTAGAAAGCAGCCAGGAGGCAGGACTGTGACAATGATTTCGATGCTCGGGGCAACACTTGCCTGGGGCGATGCTCCGTTGTTGGACAATGCGGAGCTTACTATCAGCGAAGGTGAAAGACTCGGTCTGATCGGACGTAACGGTGCCGGCAAGAGTTCTTTAATGAAGGTCGTGGCAGGCACCGAGAAACTTGATGAAGGTGTTATCAAGCGTCTGGACGGCATGAAGGTGATTTATGTCGAACAGGAACCGGTGTTCCCTGAAGCCGACAGTTCGATGGAATCTCTGATTAAGCGCGGCGGCCTCGATAAGCTCGAGGATGAGCGCGAAAAGTGGCAGATTCAGTCCCGTATCGTCGAGTACCTGCACCGATTCGGTCTTTCCGAGGATCAGCTGAATCTTCAGAGAGCGTCGGGCGGCGAAAAGAAGAAGGCTGCTCTGTCGCTGGCATTGGCAATGTCTCCGGATCTGCTTTTGCTGGACGAGCCGACCAACCACCTCGATGTGGATGCAATTCTTGCGCTCGAGGATATCCTGGTCAGCGAGTTCCGCGGCTCCAAGAGCATGATGACGGTAACGCATGACAGAGCATTCCTGAACCGCGTCGTTACGAAGATTGCCGAGCTCGACCGCGGCATTATCCGTTTGTACCCCGGGTCCTTCGAAGAGTACGAAACCCGTAAGAGCGAAGAAATTGCGGCCGAAGATATTGCCCGCAGAAATTTCGACAAGTTCTGGGCTCAGGAAGAAGTCTGGATCCGCAAAGGTATCGAAGCACGACGTACACGTAATGAAGGTCGCGTGCGCCGTCTGGAACAGTTGCGTCGTCAGAGAGAAGAAAGACGCGACCGTGTCGGCGTGACCAAAATGTCGCTCGATGCCGGCGAACGAAGCGGCAAACTGGTTGCCGAACTGACGGATGTCTCCAAGTCTTTCGGAGAGAAAGTTGTCGTCAACGACCTGTCGATGCGCATTATGCGCGGCGACAAGCTCGGTCTGATCGGACCGAACGGTGTCGGTAAGAGTACTCTCATCAAGATTATTCTCGGTCAGCTCGAGCCCGATGCCGGTACGGTCAAGCTCGGTACCAATCTGCAGATTGCTTACTTCGATCAGCTCAGAGAAACTTTGGATCCTACAAAGACACTTCAGGAAACGGTTTCTCCGGGTTCCGACTGGGTTGAGATCGGCGGAACACGTAAGCACGTGATCGGCTATCTCGGTGAATTTCTGTTTCCGCCGCATCGCGTCAACGTCAAGGTTTCCAGCCTCTCCGGCGGCGAAAGGAACCGTCTGCTGCTTGCCAAACTGTTTGCCAGACCGGCCAATCTCCTGGTTATGGACGAGCCGACAAACGACCTGGATATCGAATCTCTCGAACTGCTTGAGGAGACGCTCAGCAATTATCCTGGCACGGTGATCCTGGTATCTCACGACCGAGATTTCATGGATAACGTAGCAACTTTGGTTCTTGCTCCGGATGCTGGCGGAATCTGGCGTCCCTACGTCGGCGGCTACGAAGAATGGCTTAAGCACCGTGTGCCTGCAGAACCGCTTAAGACGGCTAAACCTAAGGCTGCGGCGCCCCGTCAGAAGGCAGCTCCGAAGGTGAAACTTTCTTATAAGGAACAGAAGGAGCTCGATGCTCTTCCCGAGATGATCGAAAAGCTTGAGTCTCAGAGAGATGAAATGCTCGAAGCGATGCAGAGCCCCGATTACGGCAGAAGAAGTCCGGAGGAGATCCTTAAAGACGGGCAGGCTATGAAGACGGTTGAAGATGAACTTTCCCGTTGCTACGAGCGCTGGGAAGAGTTGGATCTGAAACTGCAACAGTCCCTTGCAAAATAGCTGACGTCAGCTTATCCCGACAGTAATCCTGTTCGGATTGAATCGTAAAATAAAAGCAGACAGAGCTTGAAGGAATCCCTTCAAAGGGGAAGGGATTCCGAGTCGGTTCCGCGGTGAATTGATTTTTCCGAACAGGGGGAAATATGGAAATGACGAAAGCCCTGGCTGCTGTTTTTGCAGTCGGATTCCTCTCTTATGCGTCGATCGGCGCTGCCGGACCGCACGGTCCCGTCGGTCCCGGAGGCCACGGCGGCCCCGGTGTTCATTTCGGTCCGGGCCCCGGACATCACGCCGGTCCTGCACACAGACCTGCCCCTCGTCCTGCTCCGCCGCCCCATCACCGTCCCGGTCCGAGACACCATGTTGCCGAAGATGTCGTAGTCGGTGCAGCGGTAATCGGTCTCGGCCTCGGATTGGCGAGTGCAATCGATAACGCAACTCAACCCTCGACGACAACTTATGTGGTGCCGTCTCAACCGACTTATGTTCCTCCGGGCTATGTCGTTTCTCCGGCTCCCGTTACGGTAGCTCCGGCGCCGAGTGTTGTTTATCAGACGCCGACCACAACGGCCGCGCCGAGCGGAAACGTGATGTATTGGTGTCAGGCGAGCCGAAATTTTTATCCCTACGTTACGGACTGTACGAGCGGCTGGGAAGTAAAAGTTGTGCCGCAACAGTAAAAAACGGCGGTTGTCTAAGGTTTAGAATGTGGGGTTTATGAAGCCTCCGAAGAGGTTTTAGCGGTTGAAATCGGACGGATATGCCCGAAAAACCGCGGAACAGCAGTATTACCGGTGATCTATGGAAAAGTCTACAGAAACGATACGCAACGCCTATAAAGGATCGGAAAAGCGCGAAAAGTCGGAAGCAATGGCTCCGAAGTGGATGCTGACAACGACTGAAAAAGTCATGCAGTACTACCTCGATAAGAACCTGACACTCGACCCGTGCATTCTGAGCGTCTTTCCGAAGCCGCAGGAAGGTCACAAATATATGCTTTACGCGCATATTCCTTTCTGCAAGACACTGTGTTCTTACTGCACATTCCATCGTTTCCTTTTTAAGGAACATAAGGCACGCGAGTACTTTGTGAACCTGCGCAAGGAAATGCAGATGGTTCATGACCTCGGCTATAACTTTACTTCGATGTATATCGGCGGCGGTACAACTACCGTGCTGATGGACGAGCTCGTACGTACGATTGAGCTCGCAAGAGAATTGTTCCCGAACATGAAGGAAGTTTCCTGCGAGACAGACCCGCAGGCTATGGGCGATCCTTCCATCAAGCTTCTCAAAGGCCTGGTCGACCGTATGTCGATCGGTGTTCAGAGCTTTGACGACGGCATTCTTAAGATGACCGAACGCGATAAGTTCGGTACAGGTCAGGAAGTCTTCGACAATATCATGAAGGCTCAGGAGATCTTCCCGATCTGCAATGTCGACCTGATCTTCGGTTTCCGCGGTCAGACCGACGAAGTTCTGCGCGAAGACATGCGCAAGATTCTCGAACTGTCTCCGCGCCAGATCACGACTTATCCGCTGATGGTGACAAGCCAGACCAAGCGCAGCGTCAAGGACAGTCTTGCTGCACCTCCGGAAATCATGGCTCATCAGTATCGAATCATTCTTGATTCTTTAGCCAAGGATTACACTCAGCTGTCGTCCTGGGCATTCGGTAAAGCCAATAACGAAGGTTTTGACGAATACGTCATCGACAACGACGAATACCTCGGTATCGGTTCCGGCGCATTCAGCTTCTTGGGCGACTCTCTTTACGCCAATACATTCTCGCTGCGCCGTTACATCGAACGTATTTCGAGCAACCGCAACGGTGTCGAACGTAAGAAGACATTCAAGAAGTACGACGTTCTCCAGTACCGTCTGCTCCTCGGTCTTTTTGCAGGCCGACTGTCCCGCAAGTATTTCCGCGAGGTACATGACGTCAAACTCGATACTGCACTCTTCAAAGAAATTATGGCGTTGAAGGCCGTCGGAGCGATTCGCGAAAATCCGCAGGATCCGGAACAGTTCATCGTTACCGACAGAGGCAAACTTCTCGGTCTGGTGATGATGAAGGATTTCTACTCTGCGATGGATAATATCCGAGCCGAACTTCGCCGCCCCCTGAAGGAAGAAGATATGTAATAGGGCGCACTTCGCCCGAACAGACTAGTCCGAAAGGATTAGTGTAAATATCTAAGCGTAATTACCCCTAGAAATGAGGAAATAACTCCCCATTTCTAAGGGTTGACACTAAGACGCAATTAACTTTAATATTGTCGCCCGAAGAAACATTTTCTAAACTGATGCCGCTTCGGGTTCTTCAGGTAATTCAAAAATAAATTTAGGGGTAATACCCCTCCGAACCCTAGCCCTATATAAATAACCCATTTCAGATCGTGGAGTTAACAATGACAGCAATGAGTGTTGTGACATTCCGTCCTCCGAAAGGATGCCGCGGTGAAGATGGTCCTGCTTTCCAGGGCAACTTCCGCAAAGGCGAACTTAGAGGCATTATCAATATCAACAAGGACAAGTGCGTCGGCTGTGACACATGCCGTAAGTTCTGCCCGGTTGATGCTATCAGCGGCGGTCTCGGCGCTATCCACACTATCCGTGAAGACGCTTGCGTCAGCTGCGGCCAGTGTCTGACAGCCTGCCCGTTCAACGCTATCGAACAGATGAGCTTCGTTGACGACGTCATCGCAGCTCTTGACGATCCGAAGAAGTTCGTTGTCGCACATCCGTCTCCCGCAGTTCGCGTTGCCCTGAACGAAGAATTCGGCGGCAAGCCCGGCGAACTCTGCACAGAACAGCTTCTGAATGCTCTGGAAAAGGCTGGTTTCGAAGTCTATGACGTTAACCAGACTGCTGACCAGACAATTCTTGAAGAAGGTACTGAATTCCTGAAGAAGATCCGTTACTGGTGCCTCGGCGAACGTAGCGAAGAAGTCAACATGATGGCTCACCATCCGCTGCCGCACTTCACCAGCTGCTGCCCGGGTTGGATCCGCAACATGGAAATCAACTACGCATCTGCTATTCCGCACATCTCTACAACAAAGAGCCCGGTTCAGATGGGTGGTGCCCTTGCTAAGACATGGGCTGCACAGCACATTTGGCACAAGGATCCGCGCGAAATCGTGATGGTTGCTGTTACTCCGTGTACAGCTAAGATCTACGAAGCTAGCCGTCCTGAATTCGTCGACGCTTGGAAGTGGAACGTTGCTAACGGCGTTCTCCCGGCTGATACTCCGGCTTTCCCGGACATCGACTACTCCCTGACAACTCGCGATATCGCAGAAGTCTTCCGTCGCAAGGGTATCAATCCGCTCACAATGCCCAAGACTTACGAAACTAAGATCATGGGCAAGTACACCGGTGCTGGTACTATCTTCGGTGCTTCCGGCGGTGTTATGGAAGCTGCTCTTCGTACAGCCTACTTCATCCTGGCCGGCGAAGAACTCAAGAACCCGGACATCATCAGCGTCCGCGGTCTTGACAAGGCTCTCGTAGAAGCAACTATTCCTATCCCCCTTAAGGCTCAGGGCGGTAAGATCTTCGAACTGCGCGTTGCTATCGTCAACGGCGCTCTTCAGGAACTCGACAAGGTCATGAAGATTGTTAACGAAGACAAGAACCGCTGGCACTTCATCGAAGTTATGAACTGCCCGGGTGGCTGCGTTAACGGTGGTGGTCAGCCGCTCCAGGCTGCCGGTTCCGCATGGCTGCAGTCTTCCAAGCCGCTTCCCTTTAAACTTTAATCGGGTGGTCAAATTATGAAATATCAGTATATTGAACGTGATGTCCCCGGAGTAATGGGACGTCGCGGATTCCTCAAGGTGATCGGCTTCTGCGCAGTCGTCGTTGCTGCTGCCAGCACAGCTATCGTTAAGTTGATCAACTCCCGCAGCGCTGTCATTCTTGACAGACAGCAGGGTCTGTACGCCGACGACAAGCGTCTTCAGAAGATGAACCTCACTTCTTCTCACGAAAACGACGTTTGCTGGAAGGTCTACAAAGATATGAACGGTAAGCCTGTCGAAGGTGAAATGTACAAGCTGAACCATACGCATTACTATGCACGTTCTCAGCTCGCAATGAAGGAGACAGAACATGTCTAACGTATCCTCTATTCCTGCAAATGCACGTATTCTGCGTTTCCATACGTCAGATAAGGTTTTCCACTCCGTCAATGCAATCTGCTGGTACGCTCTGTTCGTAACCGGTGCTATTGTGTACTTCGGTCATATGTTCCATAAGATCGACGACGCAACAGCTAACCTCATGATGGTTTGGCACATTTGGCTCGGCGCTCTGTTCACACTGAACTTCGTCGGTTACATCTTCTTCGCTCCGGAACGTTTCGCTCTGACGATGAAGGCTCTCCTTGAATGGGACCGCAACACAATCATGTGGTTCAGAAACTTCGGCGGCTATCCGCGTCGTTTCTTCAAGATCCCGTTCGGTCCGGTTGAAGTTCCGCCGCAGGGTCGTTACAACGGCGGCCAGAAGATGTCCTATCTCATCTTCATCGCTGCTATCGCTTACCTCATCGTTACTGGCTGGCTCCTGTGGCTCGGCGCTCCGCTTCTCGGTAAGGGCGTCTTCTACTGGATGTTCATGACTCACGTCTGGGGTTCCATCGTTGTAACCGCTATGGTGACATGCGCTCACATTCCTCTGGCTCTGCTCTCTATGGAACACTTCAAGGGCATCTGGAGAATCGGTTCCGGTGACATCGCTGCTGAAGCAGCTCTCCACCACGCTCCGACTTGGGTCGAACGTGATGTCGTAGAACTCCACGAAAAGCACTAATCAGTCGCTTTAAGTGAATAAAATAGGGGCTTCGGCCCCTATTTTTTTATCCCTAGGTTAAGGAGAAAATCATGGCAGGTCTGCAGGAGACCCCTAAAGGAAACCGTCTGCATATTGGATTCTTCGGAAGAAGAAACGCCGGTAAATCCAGTACGATCAATCGTATTGCCAAGCAGAAGATTGCGCTTGTCAGCAATGTAGCCGGTACAACAACCGATCCGGTCTACAAGGCAATGGAAATCCTTCCGATCGGTCCTGTCATGATGATCGATACAGCCGGTATCGACGACGTCGGCGATCTCGGCAAACTTCGAATCGGTAAAACCAAAGAAGTCATGGGCAAAACTGATATTGCCGTGATTGTTGCCGATATCGAAAAGGGTATTTCCGAGTTTGAGGAGAGCCTCCTTAAGACATTCGGTGAGCTCGGTACGCCTTGCATCATCGCGCTCAATCAGATCGATAAGGTTGAGCATTACCAAGATACCCTTGAGACCGTAAAGAAGGTTTGGGGTAAAAATGTTGCTACAGTAAGCGCAGAGACCGGAGAGGGTTTCGACGATCTGCGCAATATGCTCGTATCTCTGGTTCCCGAGGCGTCCGAGGACGTGCCTTTTGTCGGTGACTTGGTCGAGCCCGGAGAGGTTATCGTTTACTGCATGCCGATCGATACGGCCGCTCCCAAGGGACGACTGATTCTTCCTCAGGTTCAGGCTCTGCGCGATACGCTCGATCACGGCGCCGTTGCGCTTGTTGCCAAGGAAAACGAGCTTGACCGCCAGATTGCCAACCTGAAGACTTCGCCTGCACTGGTGGTTACCGACAGCCAGGTTTTCGGTCTTGCCAATAAGAAGACTCCCGCAGATATCAAGCTCACATCCTTCTCTATTCTGATGGCCCGCCAAAGGGGCGATCTTGAGTCTTTGGTTCTCGGTGCACAGGCGATCGATACCTTAAAGCCCGGCGATCATGTACTGATTGCAGAAGCATGTACACACGCCTGTCAGGCCGAAGATATCGGTACGGTGAAAATTCCCAACTGGTTGCAGAAGTATGTCGGCGGAGATCTGAAATTCACACACTACACCGGCGACTCGTTCCCGGATGATGTTTCCGAATACAAACTGGTTGTCCATTGCGGTGCCTGCATGATCAACCGCAAAGCTATGCTCTGGCGTCAGAGAATCTGTCGCGAGCAGGGTGTTCCTATCGTTAATTACGGCGTCTGTATCGCCAAACTGCACGGTATCCTGCCGAGGGTCCTCTCTCCGTTCCCGAAGCTACAGGAGCTCGTTAAAAGCGAATAAACACCGGTTTATTCTGTACAGATAGCAAAAGATCCCTGACGCGTTAAGCGAAAGGGATCTTTTTGTTTACCGACGGTTAAAGGATGTCGGTATCCGAGTGCTTGAGCTTCTGACCGTGCTCTCGGGTGGTATGGAAACCGACTTCCGGCCAATGCTTCTGCGTTGTCTGCAGGTTATAGATGCTGGTGGCAAGATAAACGGGGTTGCCGTCGGCATCCTTGGCCATACGAAGAGACTGTTCGCGTTCGAAGTCCTTCTGAGTCTGTTCATCCGGGTAAGTCAGCCAGCGGGCTGTTGATACCGGTGTGTTTTCGTAGAGCGCATCGACCTTGTATTCGGTAGCCAGACGCTGAGCCACGATTTCGAACTGGAGCGAACCGACAGCACCGAGGTAGAGGTTGCCGAGGTCGTCTTCAAAGACCTGAATGGCGCCTTCTTCACCGAGTTCCTTCAAACCCTTGTGAAGCTGCTTGGCCTTGAACGGATCCTTGGAGCGTGCGGCACGGAAAAGTTCCGGAGCGAAGTACGGAATACCTGTAAAGCCCAGGCGTTCGCCTTCGGTAATACTGTCGCCGATGTGCAGCTGACCGTGGTTGTAGATACCGATGATGTCGCCGGCATAGGCATTTTCCATGCGGACGCGTTCATTGGCCATAAAGGTCAGAGCGTTCGGGATCTTCATGTCCTTACCGTCACGAACGTGATAAACCTTCATACCCGGTTCGTAGCGGCCGGAACAGACGCGGAAGAACGCGATACGGTCGCGGTGCTTCGGGTCCATGTTGGCCTGGATCTTGAAGACGAAGCCGGAGAACTTGCCTTCGGTCGGATGTACGTCGCGGCTGCCGCCGTCGCGGTGCTGCGGAACCGGAGCCCAGCGGACCAGTGCGTCGAGCACGTCCTGAACACCGAAGTTGTTCACACCGGAGCCGAAGAAGACAGGAGTCTGTTCACCGGCAAGGAAGCGGTCCAGAGAGAACGGTTCGCTGGCACCTTCGATCAGTTCGATGCTGTCGCGGACGATACCCATTTCCATCGGGAAGAGTTCGTCAAGGCGCGGATTGTCGAGGCCGCAGATGGTTTCGACGTCTTCGGCAATTTTTTCTGTACCCGGAGAGAAGCGGTTGAGCTTGCCGTCGAGCAAAGAGTAAACGCCGCGGAAAGTCTTACCCATACCGATAGGCCAGGTAATCGGAGCGCAGTTGATCTTCAGAACATCTTCAATTTCACCGAGCAGTTCGATCGGGTCGCGTACTTCACGGTCAAGCTTGTTGATGAAAGTGATGATCGGTGTCTTTCTGAGACGGCACACTTCCAGCAGCTTGATTGTCTGTGCTTCCACACCCTTGGCTGCGTCGATCACCATGACGGCGCAGTCGACGGCAGTGAGTACTCGGTAGGTATCTTCGGAGAAGTCTTCGTGACCCGGGGTATCAAGCAGGTTGATGATGTGGTTCTGATATTCGAACTGCATCACCGAGCTTGTTACCGAAATACCTCTCTGCATTTCGACTTCCATCCAGTCACTGGTGGCGTGCTTGGCAGCTTTTCTGCCCTTGACGGCACCGGCCATCTGAATAGCGCCGCCGAAAAGCAGCAGTTTTTCTGTAAGGGTTGTTTTACCGGCGTCAGGGTGAGAGATGATGGCGAATGTACGCCGACGCTTCACCTCTTTTTCCAGTAGCGGATTTGTTGAAGACATTGGGTAGAAGAATAAATAATTACAAGGGCTTGCATTGTAAAACAAATTCTTCGCAGGGAAGGTTTGAAAACGTTGCTGATGACCTTTGAGACGTATTAAGAAGTAAGCGGAAAACGCAAAATAGAAGAAGATGAATAATGATCTGAGAAGTTGATTGTTTTTTTGTTCGTTCAGGATTTTGTGAATAAATCCTCAGGAAACGACACCTGCAATCAACGTTCTTAGTTTGATTTTGAGATCAGATAAATAACCGTCTCTGTAGTTTTAATTGAAGCAATTGCGTCGATTACTTTCGAATCGAATGGCTTAAAGACATTCCAGCTCGTAAACTAGTGGATGTAAGAATTCAAGGACAAATCAAATGGCTAATTATTTCCCCAGCTGGAAACTGAAAACAGATGGAATCATCGCCCCCGATGAACGTCTGCCGTGGTCGCAGACCCTGGCAATGGGTGTGCAGCACGTAATTATTATGTTCGGCTCCACTGTGCTGGCCCCGCTTATTATGGGCTTGGATCCGAATATCGCCGTTTTAATGAGCGGTATCGGTACACTGCTCTTCTTCCTGATCGTCGGCGGTCATGTTCCGAGTTACTTAGGTTCCAGTTTTGCATTCATCGGCGTCATTATTGCCGCAACAGGCTACGCCGGGTCCGGTCCTAATCCGAATATTCCGATTGCGATGGGCGGTGTGATTGCCTGCGGTGCGATTTACGCTGCGATCGGTCTTTTGGTGATGTGGGTCGGTGTGCGTTGGATCGAACGCCTGATGCCGCCGGTCGTGACCGGTGCTGTTGTGATGACAATCGGTCTGAATCTGGCTCCGGTTGCCGTCAAGGGTATGGGGGCCACCAATTTCGAACACTGGTTCGCTGTTACAGCCATCCTGATCTTCGGTGCCTGTGCTGTTTATCTCAAGGGCTTCCTGCAGAAGCTTCTGATTCTGGTCGGTATCGTTATCGCCTACATCCTTTACTGGGCTCTGACCAACGTGATGGGTCTCGGTACTCCGATTAACTTCCAGCCGGTTATCGATGCATCCTGGCTCGGTATTCCGAACTTCGTTTCTCCGACTTTCAATGCCGATGCTATTGTTCTGATTGTGCCGGTTGTCGTGATTCTGATTGCTGAAAACTTGGGTCACATCAAGGCAGTCAACGCCATGACCGGCAAAAATCTTGACCCGTACATGGGCCGCGCCTTCTTCGGCGACGGTCTGGCTACGATCGCAGCTGGTTTCGTCGGCGGTCCCGGCGTCACCACTTACGGTGAAAACATCGGTGTGATGGCCGCTACCCGCGTCTATTCCACACTGATCTTCCCTGTAGCAGCCTGCTGCGCCATCCTGCTCGGCTTCTCTCCGAAGTTCGGTGCTGTGATTCAGACAATTCCAGGCCCCCTGCTCGGAGCTGTATCCGTCGTTGTCTTCGGTTTTATTGCAGCTGCCGGTGCCCGTATCTGGATCGAAAGCAAGGTCGACCTTGCCAGCAGTAAGAACCTGATGATCGTTGCCGTCACCCTTATTGTCGGTGCAGGTAACTTCTCTCTGAATATCGCCGGTTTCGACCTCGGCGGTATCGGTACAGCCACACTGGCTGCGGTTGTCCTGAATATCTTCGGTTCCGTTAAGGAAGAGTTCTAAGACAGGGCGCCTGATAAAGGGAAACAGAGATGCCGGAATTGCCGGAGGTTGAAACAACGCGTCTGGGATTGGTCAGACGCGTTCAGGGAAAGCTCTGCACGAATGTGGTCGTGCGGGAGCGTCGTTTCCGTAAAGCGCCTCCGGCAGATATGCGCAAGATTTTGGTCGGTCAGAGGCTGATTGAAATCCGTCGTCGCGGCAAATATCTGATCTGGATATTCGAGCACGGCGCTCTGGTTTCTCATCTCGGTATGTCGGGCGTGCTGCGGGTGGTTCCGATAGAAACAGAACCCGTAAAGCACGACCATATCGATATCTGTTTCGGCGACATTGTCGTCCGATATCACGATCCACGGCGCTTCGGATTTATGATCTGGCTGCCCGAGGAAGAAAATCCCGAGGATCTGCCTGAATTGCAGCGTCTCGGGATCGAACCGTTCTCAGAAGAGCTGACAGCTCCGCTTTTGAAAAAGCTGCTGAAAAACACTTCGGTTGCCGTTAAGGAAGCGCTTCTGAGCGGAAAATACATCGTCGGAGCCGGCAATATTTACTGCTCCGAATCACTTTATGCTGCGGGCATCAGTCCCTTTGTTCCCGCCAATCGAATTTCCGAAGCCCGTCTCGCAAAACTGATAAATTCCGTCAGAAACGTTCTTGAACTCTCACTCAAAGAGGGCGGTGCAACGCTGAAAGATTTTGTATCGGCAGAAGGCGAAAAAGGTTATTTCACGCTTCATGCACAGGTTTACGGCAAGGAGGGCGAACCTTGTCCGCGGTGTTCTTCTCCGATTAAAAAGGCAATGCAGGGCGGGCGTGCGACTTATTACTGTTCGGTCTGTCAAAGGAGGTGATGGTGTCGAAGTTCTCCGATCGCGTTATTTCATGGCAGAAGGCCGAGGGCAGGCAGAACCTTCCCTGGCAGCTGACGCGGGATCCTTATTTACGTTGGGTCGCGGAGATCATGCTGCAGCAGACGCAGGTGGCAACCGTCATTCCTTATTACGAGAAGTTCAGTAAAAAATTTCCGACAGTCTCTTCTTTAGCCGCAGCCGATGAGGATGATGTACTCGCACTTTGGTCAGGCCTCGGCTATTACCGAAGAGCTGTTTATCTTCATAAAGGTGCCGTGGAAATCGTCGAACGGTTCGGCGGCGAACTGCCGATGAACGTCGAAGACCTATCTTCAATCTGCGGCATCGGCCGATCGACGGCCGGCGCCGTGATTAGTGCCTGTACGGGCAGACCGGAAGCCATTCTTGACGGAAACGTAAAACGCGTCCTCAGCCGGTATTTTGCCGCCAAGGAAATCTACGGAACTCCGGCATTCGACAAACTTCTCTGGCAGAAGGCTCAGGAGCTGTTGCCGAAGTCCGAGGGCGACATTTACTCCCAGGGCATGATGGATCTCGGTTCCATGATATGTCTGCGTAATGATCCTCTCTGTCTGCATTGTCCGGTCAACGACTCCTGTCAGGGACTGCGCGAAGGAGTGCCCGGCGTCTATCCGATTCGTGTGGCTAAGAAAGCCAAACCGCTCAGAGAAGTCTATATGCAACTCTGGATTAAGGACGGAAGAGTATTCCTTGAGAAAAGGCCTAAAGACGGCGTATGGGGCGGTTTATGGAGTTTGCCTGAGTGCGACACCCCTCTGGCGGGCAGTGAGCTTCTGACGCCGTTTAAACATGTTTTCACGCACTTTGTTCTGACAGTTCGCCCGATTCTTTGTCAGGGCGAACCGCAGGACCTCTCACGGGGCGCTTATTTTTCAGCAGAGGATTTGGAAGACCTTGCTTTGCCGAGCCCGGTCAGAAAGTTTCTGGGTGGCAGCGGTCTCCTGAATTAATCAGCCGGCTTTAATGGCGTCGAGCGTGCGGTGGCGGATAACGATGCCGTTGACGTCTTTGTTAAAACGCTTCCCGAGCTGCTCGGTAATGTAGACCGAGCGATGCTGTCCGCCCGTACAACCGATGGAAACCGTTAAGTAATGACGGTTCTGCGCACGGTATTTCGGCAACCACTTTTCAACAAAGTTCGCAATGTCGTCGATCATTTCCCGGACTTCGTCGTGCTGCTGCATGAATTCGATAATCGGTTCATCAAGACCGGTGAACTTACGCAGTTTTTCGTCCCAATAAGGGTTGGGCAGACAGCGCACGTCAAAAACCAGATCGCTTGCAAGCGGCAGTCCCTTTTTAAATCCGAAAGACTCGAACGTAAGAATCAGATTTGCGGGTTTTGCGTTGACAAAGTTTCTGACCCAGTGACGAAGGGTGTTGGGGAGCAGCCCCGTAGTGTCGAGAAGGTGTGAGAAGCCCACGATCGGGGAAAGCATTTCTCTTTCCTTTTCGATTGCTTCAGTCAGAGTTTCCGGGCTGCCGGAAGTCGCATTGAGCGCAAGCGGATGCTGTCGGCGGGTTTCGGAGAAACGCTGTACAAGAGCATCGGTAGAGGCTGTCAGACAAAGGATACGGAGATCGACATTTTTTGCCTTGAGTTTGGCGATGCTGTCTGCGATTTCGGAAAGAGTGACGTCACTGCGGGAGTCCAAGGCAACGGCAACATGTTTGCGGCCGATGGCAGACAGATGTTCGGTGACATCAAGCAGGAAAGAGGCCGGCAGATTGTCGATGCAGTAAAAACCACAATCTTCCAATTGTCGTAACGCAATTGATTTTCCGCTGCCGGACAGACCGGTGACCAAGATTAACTGCATTGCCTTCTCCTGCTTTATTTTTGTAAGTTACCTGAAGGTATCAGAGCCCCTGTTCTTTTTCCATGAGCTCGCGCTGACGATTGAAGAATTCCTGAATCGTGTCGATGCCTCTCATCTGCAAGATAGCACTTCTGACAGCGGCTTCGACGAGTACGGCCAAGTTTCTGCCGCCGCCGACAGGAATAATGATCTTACGGATTTGCGTGCCGAGAACGTCGGCATACAGGTCTGATTCAGGCAGACGTTCCATCAGCTCGCCTTCGTCGTGCTGATGCAGTTCGGCAATCAGGTTCAGACGCATTTTGCGGCGTACCGCACTTTCACCGAAGATTGTCTTGATATTGAGAAGACCGATGCCGCGTACCTCGAGGAGGTTGGCAAGCAGTTCGGGAGAGCGCCCCTCGATCCAGTTCGGAGCTCTCTGAACAAAGTCTACGACGTCATCGGCAATAAGACCGTGACCGCGGGTTACCAATTCCAGACCGAGCTCGCTTTTACCGATGCCACTCTGACCTGTCAGCAGAACGCCGAGACCGAATACGTCCATAAAGACGCCGTGCATCGAACAGCGCGGTCCGAGCAGCTGGACGGCCTTGTTACGGAAGATAGTCAGTACTTCTTCGGGCGTTTCGTCGGCGGAAAAGACCGCAAACGGGTGCTCGGACAAGAACTGCATCATGTCTTCCGGCATCTTCAGCTTGTCAGCAACGATGATGCCGAGCGAATTGCCTTCAATGAGCTTTCTGGCAAATCCGATTCGGTCCGAAGCACTCAGATTGTTGAGAAAGTCGATTTCAGGCTGACCGACAACATGCAGTCGGTCAGGATGAATGATGTTGAGAAAACCGACGCAAAGTCCCGGATAGTTCGATGCGTGCTTGGAAAGAGTGAAGGGCTTGTCTTTGAGCGCTTCCTGGCCGAGCAGCCATTCCAGACCGGTTTTCTTTTTGCAGGTATTGAAGACTTGTTGGTAAGTAACCATACCGTCACCTAAGCAAATTCGGCGCTATGTGTTTCACACCAGGTTGTGACGAGATTGCAGAAGATCTCGGAAGTTGCGGCTTCATCGAGTTCTTTGCTTGTTTCCTTATCGGTCAGAATAGAAGCAACCTGAGCAAGAATACTCAGATGGTCGTCAGTAGATTCTTCCGGTACGGCAAGGAAGAAGAGATTGCGGGCGACTTCATCGTTGCTGCCCACACAGACGCCTTCCTGCAGACGGATAAAGACCGCTCTCGGAGTTTCTAAGCCTGCGATTCTGCCGTGCGGCAGAGAGACACCCTGGCCGAGATAGGTCGAGCCGATCTTTTCTCGGTTGATGAGTGCATTGAAAACCTCCTTCTGGTCCAAGCCGTAAAGGAGGGCGAAGGTTTGCGATGCCTGTTCGAAGACACGCTTTTTGCTCGAGAGCGCAACGCCTAAGAAAACGTTGTCACTTCGGATAAGGTCACAGAGTCTTATCATGCCCGGAATGAATTAAATAGTCAGCCCTCATTCTATACGGTTCTGTCAAAGTCTTTTTCTAAGGCTTGTAGACTCGATGCCGAGCTGTTCGCGATATTTGCTTACCGTGCGTCGTGCAACATGCATCCCGCGCTTTTCGAGAGCCTCGGCAATCTTGGCATCCGACAGCGGTTTTTTAGGATTTTCTTCGGCAATGAGAGATTTGATCGCCGCCTTGACGGCTACGGAAGAGACTGCGTCCTCTGTCTGAGAGGCTGCAAGTCCGGTGCTGAAAAAGTACTTGAATTCAAAGTTTCCGAATCGGCATGTCAGGTACTTTCCGTTCGTTACTCTTGATACCGTCGATTCATGAAGTCCGAGTTCTTCGGCAATATCACGGAGCACCAGAGGTCGCATGGCTTCAACGCCGCAATCAAAGAAGGACTGCTGCTTTTGCACGATGAGAGTAGCGACATCGAGCAACGTTTTTTTGCGCTGACTTAAATTACGGATGAATTGTTTGGCTTCGGAAATCCGGCCCATCCATACGCGCTTGTCGTCGACGCTTTCGGATCGGCTGATGGCTTCGGAGTAAAGCGTATTGAGTTTTACGGTCGGCAGAGCAGAGTCGATAAGCTGTGCTTCCCAGCGCTTATCGGTACGAACTACGCTTATTTCCGGAATGACATATTGAATGGTGTCATCCTGCCATTGGGCTGTAGGATGAGGATTCAGTTCGGAAATAATGTGCAGGGCGCTTTTAAGCTCGTCTTCCGTGCAATGCAGAGTACGTCTTAACTGCAGATAGTTTTTTTTGGATAAGAATTCAAAGCCGTCGGTGACAATGCGTGCGGCAAGAGTTCGGGATGCTTCCTGGTGTTCGGGCAGCGTAAGGGAGGCGATCTGAAGAGTCAGACGCTCCTGCAGGGATCTTGCTCCGACTCCGGCAGGGTCTAAGGACTGAAGCATCAGAAGAGCCTCGTGCCAGTCTTCTTCACTTCTGTCGTTGTAGGGGGAATCGGCTGCGATCGCAGGGAGTTCGGCTTCCAGGTAACCGTCTTCATCCAGGGAGCCGATCAGCCACTGAGCCAATGTTTTCAGATTTTCAGGTTCTCTGAGGCAGGCAAGCTGCTCTTTCAGATACATGGAAAGCGGCACGGGGGCCGCTTTGAGATCGATGATATCGATTTCCGAAGATGCCGCACCGGCCTCCCAGCGCAGCTCGGTATCGTCGGATACGCAATCGACTTCCTCTGCTCGGGAAGCGTCTTCAGCTTCCAGCAGAGGATTGCGTTCGAGTTCCTCGGTAATTTCCTGCAGAAGATCGACGGTAGGGAGTTGAAGAATCCGAATGGCCTGCTGCAACTGAGGAGTTAAAGCAAGGTGTTGCGAATTCCTGAGCTCTAAACCGATCTGCATGCTTACATCCTGAAGTGCTCGCCCAGGTAGATCTTGCGGACAGATTCGTCTTCGACGATAGCTTCAGGTTTGCCGGATGCAAGGACGCGGCCGTCGCTGATGATGTAGGCGTGGTCGCAGATGCCGAGAGTTTCGCGCACGTTGTGGTCGGTGATGAGCACGCCGATACCACGTTCCTTCAGGAAGTGGACGATGCGCTGAATTTCGATCACGGCAATGGGGTCGACGCCGGCGAACGGTTCATCCAGCAGGATAAAGCGCGGGCGCGAGGCCAGAGAGCGTGCGATTTCAGTTCTTCTTCGTTCACCGCCGGAGAGGCTGATGGCAAGACTTGTACGGATATGCGTAATCTGCAGTTCGTTCAGAAGCATTTCGAGCTCTTCGTCGATCTGCTTTTCCGACAGTGCCGATCCGTCCGGATTTGTCTGAAGTTCGAGAATGGCGCGGATGTTCTGTTCGACAGTAAGACGGCGGAATACGCTTGCTTCCTGCGGCAGATAGGTCACACCCATGCGAGCACGCTTGTAAATCGGAAGATGTTCGATGGAGACGCCGTCCAATGTTACGGAGCCGCCGTCGGCCGGTACTAGACCGACCACCATGTAGAAGCTGGTTGTTTTGCCGGCACCGTTCGGACCGAGCAAACCGACAACCTCACCGCTTTTGACGGACAAGGATACGTCTTTGACAACGGTTCTGGAGCCGTAAATCTTTTTCAGGCCGGAGGCTTCAAGGACGCTCGGCTTAACCTGTTCTTTCTTATTTCCGGTCATTATTTCTGAACTGTGCGGTTGGGTTGCAGGATGATGGCATTGCGTCGCGAATCTTCCTGAGTCGGTTCGTTGCGCGGAGCGATAATGGTGCTGACGCGGCCGCTCGAGCCCTTATTCTTGTTGCCGTCGATCATTGCTGTGGAGTCGGTAAGGCGGTAGATGATTTTTTCACCGTTACTTTCATCCATTTTCTTTCCGTTCTGACGGCGGGCAACCTGAGCATTCTTTGTGAGGATCAGGGAGTTGGTCTTTTCATCGTATGTCAGACGTTCGCCCTGACCGTGCATCCATTCTTCGACGCCGGCTGTTTTCGGGTCGCGGCGCTGCTTGAATTTCACCAGTTTGTTCTTGGCAGCGGTCATGACGGCACGACGATAGCCCTTCTGATCAACAGAGAGTACGAGCTTATGGCCGCGGATTTCCAGGGTGCCCTGGTGGACGGCGACATTACCGGTATAGACAGCGACCTGACGGACTTCGTCTCCGTCGAACTGATCGGCAAAAATTTGGATCGGCTGCTGGGAATCGTTTGTATCTGCAGACACGGTGCCGCAGAAGCAACTGATTAAAAAGGCGAACCCTAAGGCTAATTTATTCATTTAACTCTATGGACAACGAACGGATTCTTGAACGGATCCTCTGAATTTTTCAGAAGCGGGGCAATCGTTAAATTTTAACAAAGCCGAGCGGTTCTATATCAGAAAAGTTGGCGTATCCGATTGTTAAATTTTTACTGGTTATTCCGTAGGGTTGACGGCTGGATGGTGGTTTGGACGCGCGAACGGAGTCGGAACGTATGTTCGACGTTGTCGTAGTCCATGCCGACACCGGTGGAGACGTCATTGCCGTGAACGAGTTTGACCGGCTTGTCGGACTTGTACTCATTCGTATCCGGATAAGCGTCGATCTGAGAGGTTTCAAGGCGGCTCTCGGGTTTATTGCCGCTCGCTGCCTGCTTGAGTTCGACGTTGTCGTAGAAGTGAACGACTTCACCGCCGGAAACCATCTTGGCGCTATCAGACTTGGCAGTGATCTGCGCAGACTTCGGATCCATCGAGTAGTAACGCGGATTGGAAACGGTCGCGTGACCGTCGGAGAAATGTTCTACCAAGGATGCGTAAACCTTGGCGTCGGCAACACCGTCGGCGCCAAACTTTGTGATCGTTGTGTTTTCAGCAATAAAGTCCGGTTTCTGCAAGTCGGACAAGTGTGTGACCACTTCTCTCTGAGCCTTGATGGAATACCAGTAGCTCGTACAGATAAGTACGAGCAGAAGCAAAATAGCGGTTATCGCTGTGAATCGATCTCGCATTAAAGCTCCGTTTTGAATCGAGCAAAGACGACTTTTTCAAGCATGCCCTGACTCTGAAGAATCAGTTCGGCAAGTTCACGGACGGCACCGCGGCCGCCTTCGTGAGCAGATACCCAGTCTACCTTTTTTAGAACGAGAGCAGAAGCGTCTTTAGGTGCTGCGCTGAATCCGACAAGCGGGAACAGACAGAGGTCCGGGTAATCGTCGCCCATGTAGGCGGCTTCTTCCGGAGTGCAGCCGGCCTGCTCGCAGATGCGGGCAAAACCTTCGCGTTTATCCTTCTCGCCCTGCATTACAAGAGTGATGCCGAGTTCCTTAGCTCTTTCCTGAACAATCTTCGAGCAGCGGCCCGTGCAGATAGCAACCTGGATGCCTGCGTCCTGCAGGAACTTGATGCCGAGACCGTCCTTGACGTTAAAGCGCTTGAAAGCTTCGCCTTCATTGTTGATGAAGATGGAGCCGTCAGTCATAACGCCGTCAATATCAAGGACAACCAGACGGATTTTTTTCAGAGCGGTTTCGTTGACCAACTTAAATCACCTTTGCCGTCATGAGGTCATGGATGTGCAGAGCACCGATGAGCTTGCCTTCGGCATCGATGACAAGCAGCTGGTTGCGCAGAGTCTTTTCAAGAGTCTTAGCGGCTTCGATGGCAAGAGCATCCTTGGTTGTTGTGGTCGGATGACGGGTCATGACATCGGCAATACGGATCTGACGGATGTCGCCGACGCGTTCGATCAGACGACGCAGATCGCCTTCGGTGAAGATGCCGGCAACGTGATTTTCTCGGTCGACAATAGCAGTCATACCGATCTTCTTGCGGGTGATTTCCTTGACGGCATCGAGTACGGAAGCGTCATCGTAAATGGCCGGAAGGTCTTCGCCCTTACGCATTACGTCTTCGACATGTGTAAGCAGACGTCGGCCGAGTGCACCGCCCGGATGGGAGCGAGCAAAGTCCTGAGGACCGAAACCCTTGGCATCGAGACAGGCGACGGCGAGCGCATCGCCCATGGCGAGCGTTACGGTTGTCGAAGAAGTCGGAGCAAGGTTGAGCGGGCAGGCTTCGCGTTCGACGTGAACGTTCAGATTGACCGTTGCACTGTCGGCAAGCGGATTGCTGTCGGAACCGGTAATCGAGATGACAGGTGCGCCTTCGCGGACGATTGTCGGGATGATCGTCAGCAGTTCGGAAGTCGAACCGGAGTAAGAGATGGCGATAACGACGTCATCGGCGGTAACCATACCGAGGTCGCCGTGAGCGGCTTCGGCTGCATGCACGAAGAAGGCAGGAGAACCGGTGGAAGCGAGTGTGGCGGCAATTTTACGGGCAATGTGACCGCTCTTGCCGACACCGCTGACAACGATACGACCCTTGCACTGCAGAAGCAGTTCAACGGCTTTGATAAAGGCGTCACCGAGGGTTGCGGCCAGGTGTGCGACGGCAGCAGATTCTGCCTGCAGCACTTCCTGACCGAGTTTCAGGATGCCTTCTTTGGTATGCAAACGTTTTTCCATAATCATCAGTGATTCAAAATCTTTGCAAGGAACTTCTGGGCTCTTTCGCTGCGCGGCTTCGTGAAGAATTCTTCAGCTGTTGCTTCTTCAACAATTTCGCCAGCATCCATAAAGACGATGCGGTCGGCAACCTTGCGTGCAAAGCCCATTTCGTGAGTAACGACCATCATCGTCATGCCTTCTGCGGCAAGCTCGGTCATTACGTCGAGAACTTCTTTGATCATTTCCGGGTCAAGCGCACTGGTCGGCTCGTCAAAGAGCATGCAGACCGGGTCCATAGCCAGGGCACGTGCAATGGCTACGCGCTGCTGCTGACCGCCGGAAAGCTGACCGGGGAATTTGTTGGCGTGCTTTAAAAGACCGACACGGTCGAGCAGTGCAAGGCCGCGCTCGGTAGCTTCGTCTCGGGAGCGCTTCAGAACCTTCATCTGAGCCAGAATCAGGTTGTCTGTAATGGTCAGATGCGGGAAAAGTTCGAAGTGCTGGAACACCATGCCGACATGGGCACGGAGTTTGGTCAGGTTGGTGTCCGGCGCAGACAGGTCGATATCATTGATAATGATTTGACCCTGCTGGAATGGCTCGAGACCGTTGACGGTTTTAATCAGAGTGGATTTACCGCTGCCCGACGGGCCGCAAACCACGACTACTTCACCTTTTTCTACAGAGGTAGAACAATTTCTTAGCACCTGGAAGTCGCCGTACCACTTGCTAATATTTTTAATTTCGATCATCGCCATTTTTATACGGTCGCTTTCTCTTAATCTGTTCCGGACAATTAGACAGGTTGTAAGTATACCGTTTAAAGAAGTTTTTTCGAAAAACTTTAGAGCCGAAGACAGATGGTTTCCATAAAATTACATTCAGCGCAAAAAGGCATTGGCCGGACGGATTCGGAAACACTTCGAAAGTAAATTCGAATCTGCGGTTTCGCACCGGGCTTGTGAGCTGTCTACAATCGCCTGCAAACAGATAGAGGAATTTATGCCGAATACAGTAGAAAAGCTGCCGGACGAACAGCCGGCACTGCGAGTGACGCCAATGCCTCCCGATACCAATCAGTACGGAGACGTTTTCGGCGGATGGATTATGAGTCAGGTGGACCTGGCCGGAGCCAGTGCCGCCGCACGCCGTGCAATGTGCCGAACCGTGACGGTTGCGGTGACCAGTTTTGTTTTTAAGGAACCGGTTTGGGTGGGCGATGTTGTTTCTTTCTTTGCCCGTGTGATCAAGGTCGGTACGACATCGATTACGGTAGACGTCGAGGTGTTTGCCGAACGTCTGCATAAAGACAATCACCGTATCGTCAAAGTGACCGAGGCTCAGCTGGTTTATGTAGCCATCGGCCCTGACGGACGTCCTCAGCCTGTCGATCGTCCGCAGTAAAGCTCAAAAAAAATAATCGCCCGGTTTCGGGCGATTATTCTTTGCACTTCAAATCGGTTTAGTTGTTATAGACCGGTTTGCGGTTTTCAAGGAAAGCGTCGATAGCTTCCTTATTTTCTTCACCGCCGAGCATGACTTCGAAGATTTCCTGTTCACGCTGCTGAGCGGCTTCCACACCTTCGAAATAGCTTGCTTTCAGCAAACGCTTGGTTTCCTTCAGAGCCTTGGGAGGCATTGTTGCAAGGCGGGCAGCGCTTGCAACAGCCTGACCGAGAACCTTTTCATCATCGAGAACGTGATTGACGATGCCGAGGGCAACAGCTTCTGCCGGAGAAATCGGCTCTGAGAGCAACATCTTCTGAGCAGCGAGCTTGTAGTTGCCGTTGCGGACAGCCAGGAGGCTTGTACCGTGGGACGGAGTCAGGCCGAGAGCAAGATTAGGCATCGAGAAGAGCGAGTGATCGCTGCAGTAAACGATGTCAAAGTGATAGAGCAGTTCGACACCCTGGGCAACGGCAGGACCGTTGACGGCGGCAAGCAGCGGCTTTGTCATGCTGTCGAGCTGACGGATGAGATCGTCAAAGGCACCGAAGACCAGTTCGGGAGTTGCCGAAGCTTCTTTGATGTCGAGACCCGGACAGAAAACGTTGGAAAGACCGCAGAGTACGACGGCTTTGACTTCGGGATCCTGTTCGGCTTCTGCAAACATCTTGGTCAGTTCCAGGCAGTGCTGGATGTCCAGAGTGTTTCTCTTTTCCTGTCGATCGATGCCGATCTGACAGACGCCTTTGTCAATGCTTTTTGTAATAGCCATAACTTTGATTTGACCTTTGTTTACTGATATCGGATTGCGCAGTTACGCAAACCGCAGGGTGAAAAGTACTACGTGAGGATCATCCTCGTCTGCAGACGCAATATAACCTCTTTTCAGCATCAGTTTGCGCATTCCCTCGTTGTCACCGAGGACATAGCCGACAAGATACTTGAGATTTCTGCGTCGTGCTTCGTTTTCAAGTGCATCCATCAGGGGAGAGGCAAGCCCCATTCTCTGCCAGTCGTCCGATACCGAAATGCCGAATTCTGCACCGACCGCATTGGGCATCAGAGAGAAGGTTGCTTCGGCAACAATACTTTCGTTTTCCTCCGAGTTGTCCAATGCGACAACGCTGAACGAGCGGTCCGGATCAAAGGCAACCGAGGCAAACGCAAGTGCAGTCGGGTTACTTGAGTATCCGTGGAAGCGCAGATGACGGGAACTTTCGCTCAGCTGCGAGAGGTATTCGATAAATGCGTTGTAGTCGCCGGGCTGAGCAGGTCTTAACTGCAGGGTGCCGAACCGGCCCTCAATTTCCTGCGGAGCTTTGGCAAGTGTATTGGGGAAGATCAGATGCGTAAATTCCGTGTCGGGCGTGTCGGATCCGTTACCCACAGAGGCGTGTGCATCGAGTACAAGCGCAGAACTGCCTCCGCAAAGAAGCGGATCGATCTCCAGCGAGTTAATGGCAGGAACGGCTGTGGCAAGACCGGAAACCTTCATAATGAGGTCGCAGAGCATGTCCTGATCGACAGCCGGAAGTCCTTTGTATGGTTTCAGAATAGCTTTGATCTGAGGCTTGTCCAAGAGATTTCTGGCGTCCTGCATACTGAGCGGAATAAAAGCACTGTATTCCTCTGCAACGGCTTTTCCGTAGAAGCCGCCGATACCTAAATGCAGGATCGGTCCGAACTGACGGGTCGTGCGGAAGCCGAGCCGCAGCTCCCTGCGGTTATCGGTTGAAATCGTTTTTTGAATTTCCACACCGAAATCGCTTTCGCCGATGAGAAGTTCTTCGGCTCGTTCAAGAAGATTCTGCCAGGCAAGTTTCAATTCTCTTTGATTGCGGATGCCAAGGATGACGCCGCCGAAATCGCTCTTGGAGAGAATTCCGTCGACGTGCAGCTTCATGGCAACCGGGAAATTCAAAGCCTTGGCTGCCTGAACAGCTTCGCCGAAGCTGCCGGCATACATGCAGGAAGTCGTCTCGAAGCCGAGGCTTGCCAAAATGCGCTTTGTTTCTGCTTCATAGAGCAGATTGCGCTTTTCCTTACGCGCCTTCCGGACGATTTTCCGAGCTCCTTCAAAGGATTCGGAGGTAATGACAGGTGTGCTTTCAAGAAGCGTCTTATCGCGCTCTTTAAACCGTTCGAAGGCATTCATCAGGCGCAGTGCAGTCACAGCGGCCTGGCTGTTATCGAAGGAAGGAATACCTTTCTTTCTGAGGTAGGCAATTGCTTCGTTGGAGTCCGAGCCGCCGATAAAGACAGGGATAATCGTTTTCGGTGTCTTCTCGGCAATCGGCTGCAGGGCTTTGGCAAGTGCCAGAGAGTTCTGTAACTGGCTGGAAGCCATTGCGACAATGACCGCCGAACAGTTGTCTGCTGCCAGCAGATTGGAAACCAAAGAAGCGATGCTCTTCGGGTCCATCGACAGACCGACATTGACGGGATTTGCGTACGGGTAGGCAATGCCGAATTTTTCACCGAGCATTCTGGCAACCGTACTGTCGGCATCGGCCAGCTTGAGCTGACAGCGGCCGAAGTTATCGGCTACCAGTGTGTCGAGTCCTTTGCTGTTGACGATGGCGTAGACGCCTCCGGCCAGCAGATCTCTGCGGTAAATGAACGAATGCAACGCATTTTCAAGCTGCATCAAAGACTCAAGCATCAGGGCGCCGGCTTTTTCGAAGGCGCGTTCCATAACTCCGTCTTCATCCTGATGCGTTCCCTGATTGTTGATGACGATGTCGGCAGCAATCGGCGTGCGGCCGCCTTTAAGGACAAGAACCGGTTTAACTTGAGAGGCTCTGGAAATCGACGACAGCAGTTTGCGGGGATTCTTGAAGCTTTCCAGATAAAGCACGATGCATCCGGTGTTTCTGTCGTGCGCAAGGAAGTCGACATAATCGGCAACACAAAGATCTTTTTCCATACCCGGGTCGATGACACAGGAGAATCCGCCCTTGGTTGCAGAGACGTAGTCGACAATTGCGTTGGAGAGCCCGGGAGACTGACTTACCAGTCCGATCGTGCCCGAGGGGGGAAGCTCGGAGAGGAACGATGCGTTGAGTCTGCAGAAGGCGCTGGTGATACCGAGCGACTGCGGACCGACCACACGGATACCTTCGGCCATTGCCTCGTCGATTTTTTTCAAGACCTCTTCGTTGATTTCCTTTTTCGGGAAACCGCCGCAGAGCATGATGCCTTTGACGCCCTTTTTGATGCAGGACTCGATGATTTTCGGATAAGTCCCCGGAGGCGAGATGACAACGGCGAGATCGATATCCTTTTTGATGTCGGAGAGTGTGGCGTGGCAGCGGTATGCACCGATGTTTTTGTATTTCGGATTGATCGGGAAAATGTTTCCGTTGAATCGGGAAGATTCAATGTTGTGCAACAGTAAAGTACCTAAACTGTCAGGGCGTACACTTGCACCGATGACGGCGATATTTTGAGGATAAAAAATCGGATTTAGGTAATGCCGGAAGTCCATTTTCGCAGTCCAGAAAAAATAGCGAGCTTGTCTATCCAATATAACAAACCGCCCGACTTCCTTGTGAACTTTTTCTTCGGACAAGGGACGGTTTTAAGTCATGAAAGAGGGATGACCGTGAACGTAAATAATTTGTCTGAACAAACCATTCGGCTTGAACCCCAAACAGAAACGGCAGTCGTCATCGATCAGCGCAGACTTCCCTTTGAATTGGTCAAGGTGTCGGTAAGCGATTGGCGTGATATGCGTGCCGCTATTGCCGACATGGTAGTCCGCGGCGCTCCGTTGATCGGTGTCAGTGCAGCTGCGGCCGTTGCTCTGGCCACTAAGGAAGGCTGTGATGATAAGTTTCTTCTCGAGGCGGCAGAAAATATCAAGGCTGCACGACCTACAGCCGTCAATCTTGCCTGGGCCGTCGAGCGCATGATGCGTGTATTGCTGGATACTCCGGAGAGCGAAAGAAAATGCGCGGCATGGGCCGAAGCTCAGGAGATTCTTGATGAAGATCTTCGGATGAGCCGGGGAATTGCCGAAGCTTTTTGCGGCATGATCGAAGAAAAGTACCGCGAGAGCGGCCGTACGGTTCACATCATGACGCACTGCAACGCAGGATGGCTTGCAACCGTTGATTGGGGTACTGCAACAGCCGGCATCTACGAAGCTTTTAACCGCGGTATTCCGGTGAAGGTTTATGCGAGCGAAACACGTCCCCGTCTGCAGGGCACACTGACGGCATGGGAGCTTCGCCGTCACGGTGTGGATGTCACGCTTATTACCGATAATGCCGCCGGTATTCTTTTGCAGAGCGGTGCGGTCGATATGGTGATTACCGGGGCAGACCGTATTGCTGCCAACGGCGATACTGCCAACAAGGTCGGTACGTATTTGAAGGCCTTGGCCGCCCGCGATAACGGTGTTCCGTTTTATATCGCAGCGCCGTACTCTACGTTTGATTGGAATATGGCGAGCGGCGGAGAGATTCCGATTGAAGAGAGAAGCGCCGACGAAGTCAGACGTATTGCCGGTACGGACGATTCCGGCAGCGTCTCTCAGGTGTTGATTACCGATGCCGACCAACCGGTGTTCAATCCGGGTTTCGATGTCACTCCGAGCCGACTGATCTGCGGCTTTGTGACCGAACAGGGATATTTCCCGACAGAGTCTCTGGCTCAATTGCGTGAGAAGCAGCATGGCAAATAATTTTCCGATTGCCGAAGACAGCAAAGCTCTTCGGGAAGAAGTGATCCGTACCGCTCAGTCGATGAACCGAGAGCGCATCAATGTTAATAAGAGCGGCAACGTTTCTGTACGTGCGTCGCAGCAAGGCAGCGACGGCTTTCTGATCACTCCGACCGGTATTCCGTATGCAGATTTGAAGGCCGATCAGATTGTTTTTATGGCACGGACATCCGACGGATGGGAGAGCCGGGGTAAGACACTTCCTTCGTCGGAATGGGGACTGCATGCCGCCGTTTATGAGCGAAGAGGCGACGTACAGTCCGTAGTGCATACACACTCGCTTTATGCGACGGTTCTCGCATGTCTTGACGAAGGTATTCCGCCGTTCCATTACATGATTGCCTCGGCCAATACCGATGAGATCCGATGTGCACCTTACGCGCTTTTCGGTACAGAGCAACTTGCAGAAAGTTGTGTGGAGACATTGGGCGAAGCAGATGCCTGTTTGTTGAGCCATCACGGCGTCGTTGCCTGCGGAAGGAATCTGTCCAAAGCATTTTCTCTGGCTGTCGAAGTCGAGAATCTTGCTCATATGTGGGTGGAATTAAAGAAGCTCAATCCGGATTGTTTGTTAAGTGCGGAGCAGATGCTGGCAGTTAAGCAACGATTCAAAACATATGGACAGCAGAAGCAGTGAGGATGCGGCTTCAATTGGCTCTAAAATAGGTTTCAAACTTTGGAAAAGAATATGAAAACTCCTGAAGAAAACTGGAAGAAGCCTGACGGAAGCCTGGTGTCCTGCACTGAAAAGGTCAAGGTTCTCAACGAGAACTACCATGAGATCTACGAGCAGCTGCAGGAAGCTTTTGACGATGCTGTGCTTATGGGATGCTCGGAAGCTCAGGTACGTAAAATTTTTATGAATTTGGTTTCTTCGATGAAGTCTGCTTATCCCGAACAGAAGGACGGCGGAAATGACAAAGCTTAAGTTGACGGCAGCGGCATTGCTTTCTGCGGCAATGCTCATCGGCTGTGCGCATCCTGATTTTGTGAAGATGGATACGCACTACGATACTGTTGTGGAGCAACTCGGAGCGCCGAGTGCGGTTCAGGTCCGAGCCGACGGTTCTGTTCGCGTTTTGTATTCGCAGCAGCCGATGGGACAGGAGGTTTACGAGCTGATTTTCGATAAGAGCGGAAAGCTCGTATCCAAAGAAAATATTCTGAAGGAAGCCTATTTCGACCGTATCGAGCCGAAGACCATGAGGAGCGCCGATATTCTGGCCATGTACGGCGAGCCGTGCGAGAAGTGGACGTACAAGAACTTAGGCGAACATACGTTCATGTACCGCTATCAGGATCAGGCCGGTTTTCCGATGGCTCTTTGGGTCGATTTTGATCTGGAAACCGATGAGGTTCTGCGCCACGTTATCAGTATCGATCCGTGGTCTCAGAGAGACGGGGAGTGGGAAGCAAATTAAACAGTTGTACTGACTTTGTTTGTCAGGTAACGAACATACAAAAAGGGACGGCCGAAGCCGTCCCTTTTTCGTCATCAACGATTACTTCTTGAGTTCGTTGCGAAGACGAATGTGCAGTTCACGGAGCTGCTTTTCGTCAACCGGAGACGGAGCCTGTGTCAGCAAGCACTGAGCACGCTGTGTCTTCGGGAAGGCGATCACGTCACGGATGGAGTTTGCACCGGTCATGATCGTAACGATACGGTCGAGACCGAAGGCGATACCGCCGTGCGGAGGAGCACCGAACTGCAGAGAGTTGAGCAGGAAGCCGAACTTCTGCTGTGCATCTTCCGGAGTGATCTTAAGAGCGGAGAAGACCTTGCTCTGAACGGTTGCATCGTGGATACGGATAGAACCGCCGCCGATTTCCCAGCCGTTGAGAACCATGTCGTAGGCCTTGGCGAAGCATTCGTCCGGATGAGTTTCCAGCTTGTCTTCGTCGCCGTCCTTCGGGCTTGTGAACGGGTGGTGGCAGGCAACCCAGCGGTCTTCTTCTTCGTCGTATTCGAACATCGGGAAGTCGACAACCCAGAGGACCTTCCAGCCTTCTTCGAAGAGGCCGTGGGACTTACCGAATTCGCTGTGACCGATCTTCAGACGCAGTGCGCCGAGAGCGTCGTAAACAACCTTCTTGCGGTCTGCGCCGAAGAAGATGACGTCGCCGTTTTCAGCGCCGGTAGCTTCGAGCAGCTGAGCGAGAACTTCGTCGCTGATGTTTTTAACGATCGGGCTCTGCAGACCGTCGCGGCCGTTTTCCTTAGCGTTGACCTTGATGTAGGCCAGACCCTTGGCACCGTAGATCTTGACGAATTCAGTGTAAGCGTCGATTTCGCTGCGCGGCATTTCGGCGCCGTGCGGAACACGAAGGGCGCAGACGAGGCCGTCGGAGAGTTCAGTTGCGCTCTTGAAGACCTTGAATTCGACGTTTCTCATCATGTCTGTGACATTGACGAGTTCGAGCTTGACGCGAAGGTCAGGCTTGTCGGAACCGAAGCGGTTCATTGCTTCCGTCCAGGTCATGACCGGGTACGGGTTAGCGAGTTCGACACCGATAGTGTCCTTGAAGATGTTACGGACCAGATCTTCCATGATTTCGCGGATTTCGAATTCATTGAGGAAGCTGGTTTCGATATCGACCTGAGTAAATTCAGGCTGACGGTCGGCACGGAGGTCTTCGTCGCGGAAGCACTTGACGATCTGATAGTAGCGGTCGAAACCTGCGCACATCAGCATCTGCTTGAACAGCTGCGGAGACTGCGGCAGAGCGAAGAACTCGCCTTCGTGAATACGGGAAGGAACGAGGTAGTCGCGGGCGCCTTCCGGTGTGCTCTTTGTGAGCATCGGAGTTTCGATATCGATGAAGCCCTTGGCGTCAAGGTGACGGCGGAAAGCCATAGCAGCCTTGTAGCGCAGCTTCAGGTTGTGCTGCATCTGCGGACGGCGCAGATCGAGCACGCGATATGTCAGACGAGTAGTTTCGGAGAGATTGTCGTCGTCGAGCTGGAACGGAGGTGTTGCAGACGGGTTGAGGATCTTCAGTTCCTGAGCGAGAACTTCGATACCGCCGCTAACGAGGTCTTCGTTCTTTGTGCCTTCCGGACGGGCGCGAACCAGACCCTTGACTTCGAGAACGAACTCATTGCGGGCCTTGTCGGCATTGGCGAAAACGTCGGGACGATCCGGATCGCAGACAATTTGAACTAAACCTTCACGATCGCGAAGATCGATGAAGATAACGCCACCGTGGTCGCGGCGGCGATGAACCCAGCCGTACAAAGTAACAGTCTGACCGATGTAGCTGTCGTCGACCAAACCTGCATATTGAGTGCGCATTAATAGCTCCACAAAATCTTGCGAAAACCGCATAAACGGTTCGCATAAACTAAACACAACCTAATATTCTACCTATCGGCTCGAATGATTGGTGTTTTATAAGAAAAGTTTCTTCGGTTATTTGCCTTTTTTACCGGGCGAATTGGACGATGCGGCACGAGCAGCCGGAGAACCGCCTGTAAAGTCGGTGGCATACCAGCCCTTACCCTTGAGCTCGAATCCGGGAGCAGTCAGCTGCTTGACGAGTGTGTCCTGGTCGCAGTTGGGGCAGTGCTTGAGCGGAGCATCGCTTAATTTCTGAAGAGCGTCCTTGGCAAAACCGCAGTTAGAGCACTTGTAAGAATAAATAGGCATTTTTTCCTCTACTTGAAGATGCTCGGATTATAAAACAGCAAAAGAAAGAACCGCTGTTCCTGGGTGTAGAACAGCGGTTTTGCGGAAACTCAACCTCGCTCCGGTTAAGCGCGAGGCGGAGTTTTTAGAAGAGCGGCGAAGAATTAGTCTTCTTCAACCTTTCTCTGGAACTGAGAAGCCATTTCGTTTTGCTTCTGAACCGGAACGGCAGCGTAGCCGGAGAGTTCCATCGAGTAGCTGCCGGCGCCCTGAGTAATAGCGTTGAGGCGTGCGGCGTAGCCGTCGAGTTCGGCAAGCGGAGCTGTACCGGAGATGATCATCATGCCGCCGGCCATATTGGCTGTGCCGGTGACCTGACCTCTGCGGCTTGCCAAGTCGCCGGTGATATCACCGATGGCTTCGGCAGGAGCAACGATTTCAACGTCGACGATCGGTTCGAGAACTGTCGGCTTGGCCTTGGCCAGAGCGTCGAGCATAGCCTTGCGGCCAGCGGAAACGAAAGCAACTTCCTTGGAGTCGACCGGGTGGCTCTTACCGTCATAGACCACAACGCGGACGTCATGGATCGGGTAGCCGGCAACGAAGCCCATTTCAAGAGCGCTTCTGACACCCTTTTCAACGGCCGGGATGAAGTTGTACGGAATTGCGCCGCCCTTGACTTCATCGACGAATTCGAAGCCTGCGCCTCTTTCACGCGGTTCGATCTTGAGGTAAACCTCACCGAACTGACCTGCGCCGCCTGTCTGCTTCTTGTGGCGGGCGTGACCTTCTGCGTACTGAGCGATTGTTTCGCGGTACGGAATGCGCGGAGTTCTTGTATTCACTTCGAGCTTGAAGGAAGCAGCCATGCGTTCGAGAACGCTGCGCAGATGCTGACCGCTCAGACCGCGGAGAACTGTTTCGTTCAGAACAACGTCGTGTTCGAGTTCAAGTGTCGGGTCTTCGGAGAGCATGCGGTTGAGCACGTCGGAGAGACGGCCTTCATCACCTCTGCGGGACGGAGAAATGGCCAGACCGAACATAGGCTTCGGGAAGCTCAGCGGCTTCATGCGGATGTCGTCATGATCGTGGGAAGCGTGCAGAACGCTGCCGTAGACGAGTTCGTCGATCTTGGCTACCACACCGATATCGCCCGGAACGAGTTCGCGGACTTCTGTGGTTTCCTTACCCTGAAGAATCATCGGGTGGCTGAGTTTGATAGCCTTCTTGTTGTCGCCGACGAAAATCATGTCGTCGCGGCGCAGAGTACCCTGATGGATACGGAAGACGCCGACCTTGCCGATGTACGGGTCATTGACCACCTTAAAGACCTGAGCGACGAGCGGCAGTTCGGGATTCGGTTCGAGAACTACGTCGTTGCCTTCGGCATCGGTAAAGAGCGGAGCGTTACTTTCAGAGGGATTCGGAAGGTGACGGACCATTACATTGATCAGGTCGTCGATACCGGCACCGGTACGGGCGGAGACGAAGCACACCGGAATGATGTGACCTTCTCTCAAAGCCTGAGTAAGCGGGCCGTGAAGTGTTGTCGGATCGACAGCGCCTTCTTCCAGGTATTTTTCCATTGCGGCATCATCGACTTCGACAACCTGTTCGATGAATTCGCGGTGAACGTCTTCCACGCTCATGAAGTCCGGTTCGCCGTGGTCCTTGATAAAGCAGTCAATAACGCGGGAGCCGTTGTTGGCGGGAAGATTAATCGGATGTACTTCGGGACCGAATGCTTCTTTGAGGTCGTCGATGAGTTTGGGAAGGTCAACGTTTTCAGCATCGATCTTATTGACGATGATCATGCGGCAGAGGTTGCGTTCCTTTGCCCAGTCCATCATGCGGCGTGTCATCAGCTGTACGCCGGCAGTTGCGTCGACAACGACGGCAGCTGTCTTAACAGCGTCGAGTACGCCGAGAGCCTGACCGACGAAATCGGGGTATCCCGGGGTGTCGATCATATGGACGCGGACAGGGGTGCCGTCGTCCTTGTCATGTTCGAAGTGTGTGACTGCCGAGCGAAGAGAGTGCTGGATTGCTTTTTCCAGGGGGTCGGAGTCGCAAACAGTAGTACCGCGTTCTACAGAACCGCAGGTAATGATCATGCCGCTCTTAGCCAAAATGCCTTCAGCTAATGATGTTTTACCGCATCCGCCGTGACCGACGAGGGCGACCGTGCGAAGATTCTCTGTAGTAAAGATTGGCATTTGGTCCTCTTTCTTATTTTTTACCTGTAACGATGAATGATTCTGCTACTAGAGCCTCTCTTTGTCGAGACTTGCGTAGGAAAAAGGATGCAAACAGGGGGAAAAACCTCACATTTGATGAAAAAAGGAGAAATTTGAGCCAATATCCCCTGTTCGAAGGCAGATAATGAATCAGTCCGGCCGTTCCGCAGAGGTGCTCATCGACAGTTACGGGGCGGTCAATACAAAAAAACTTTAAAAAGGAGGGTGCTGCAGCGACAGCCGGCCGAAGATGCTGGCGCTGCGGCAAAACTATGAAGTACTGTGCAGGAGTGAGCGCCGAAGAACGCGCAAGATTCGAACCGGTTTTTGCCCGTTTGGTCGAAATCGCCAACAAGGAAATCGAGCCGAGGTTTTTGGCAGGTATCCGTGTGATGGAGAAGAAAGACCATACTCCGGTGACCGAGGCTGATAAAAATGCAGAACAGCAGATGAGGCAGTGGCTCGAAGAGCATTTTCCTGAGCACGGTATTTTCGGAGAGGAGTTCGGTATCCGCGAGGCCGCCGGAGATTATCCGCGTTACCGCTGGATTCTCGACCCGGTGGACGGTACCCGTTCCTTTATTCTCAACGGTTTTCAATTCGGTACGCTGATCGCCCTTGAAAGAGACGACGGCGAAGGATTCCGTCCGGCTATGGGTGTGATTTCACACGCTTCGGTCGGTGCCTGGCTGATCGGCGATGGTGAAAAAACGGTTTTGCACCACGCCGGAAATACTCATGAGGTGCAGGTAAGAGATACGTCCGAACTCTCAGAAGCTGTGTTGCTCACCACGTCTCATTGGACGACGCCCGAGCAGAAGGGCGATGAGCGTCTGCAACGTCTGATCGATCAGGTAAAAATGTACCGTACGTTCGGGGACTGTTTCGGATACTTTTCTGTTGCAACGGGCGGAGCAGACGTCATGATCGATCCGGATCTGAATTACTGGGATGTTGCCGCTCTTGTTCCGGTAGTAGAAGGAGCGGGCGGTATGCTGACCGCAACGAGCGGCGGAAATCCTCTTAAAGAACTTTCTGCTGTAGCCTGCGGTCCGAAAATTCACGCTAAGGTACTGAAAGTATTGAACGAAAATATGTAACGGAATCTTTGGAAGACGGTTTTCTGCATCAAAGGGATACATTTCCTTTCGGTATAAAAAGCAGAAGCCGTCTTTTTTTGGCACACTTTCCCTATTAAGAATGAAAATCAATACCCTCCCTGGCAAGGGATTGATCCTGTCAACCATCAACATAAGGTGCGAGCATTGAAGCTGAAAAAAGCACTTTTTATCCTCCCGTTGGCTGCCGTCTTGGGCGGCTGTGTGACGGTGCCGGATTTTGAGCCGACCGGGGAACAGTCCGAGCTGATTCCTGAGACATGGCTTGCGCAGAGCGTTCAGAGTGAAACTGCGGTTGATCTCAGTCTTTGGTGGGAAACCTGGAATGATCCGGTTTTAGCTGAACTTATCAAGGCATCCCAGAGAGCCAATACCGACATCAAACGGGCTCAGGCCGCACTTCGCGCAGCACAGGCCTCCGTACTCAACGCTTATTCCGGTCTTTTGCCGAATGTCGAAGGCAGCGCTGAAAAATCCAGAAGTTATATAGAGCACGTCGGTAGAAGCAATTACGGTATCGGGCTCAACGGAAGCTGGACGATCGACGCAGGCGGCAGTTACGCCGCGCTTCGTGCAGCAGAAGCTGCGGTACTGTCCGACGAAGCATCTCTCGGCGACGTTCAGGTGAGTATTGCCGCACAGGTTGCTTACGCCTATGTCGGTTTGCGGCTGGCTCAAAGGCAGCTTGATGTCGCAAGAGAGAACCTTGTGACACAGGAGGAGTCGCTTCGTATTGCAGATTGGCGCTATCGGGCAGGTTTGGTTGATTCCACCGATGTTGATCAGGCCAGGACATCCTATGAGCAGACCCGTGCCGTTATTCCGGGTCATGAAGCTAGCGTTCAGACGTATCGCAATCAGCTGGCTCAGCTTACCGGCGTGACGCCTGAGAAGATTTCCGTATCGGGTCCGTCACTTATTCCTGAAGCACCGGAAAACATTGCTCTTTCAATTCCTGCAGACGTTATGCGCCGACGTCCTTCTGTACGTAAAGCCGAAGCCGACGTGATGGCAGCACTGGCCGAACACGCGGTAACCAAGAGCGCATTTTTCCCGAGTCTGCGTATCGGCGGGACGATCGGTTTGCAGAGCGAGCGCATCAATTCGCTCGGTAATGAAGGTACACATTACAAGTCTTTCTTCGGATCGATTAGCCTGCCGATTTTTACGGGCGGATCCCTGCTTGCCCAGTACAGGAAGGCGGATGCTCAGGTAGCTGTCGCCAACGCCAACTATGAAGCCAGCCTCCTTGCTGCAGTGACCGAAGTTGAAAATGCGCTCAATAAGATTTTGTCTGCCAAACGTAAGAGTGTCGCACTGGCTGCTGCAAGCGAATCGGCAAAAAGTGCCGCAACAAATGCAAGACAGAATTACGAAGCCGGACTTGAAGATTTCACCGTAGTGCTGACTACTCAGCGCAGTCTTCTGACAGTTGATGAAAGCTACGCCAAGGTGCAGGCAGAGATTGCCGACGGTTACATCGACCTGTACAAGGCGCTCGGCGGCGGTTGGAAGGTTCCTGAGGAATTTGAAGAGTAACAGAGTAGCTATGCAGAAGAATTTAGATAAAGACACTGTCGAATTACTGGGTAAAGAGGCTGTTGCATCTCCGCGCAGAAGGTTTTTGGTTTGGAGTGCGGCTGCGGCGGCAGTACTGATGCTTGCCGGCGGCGCATACTCGTTCAGCCGTTCGGGTTCTTCGAAGGTTGCCTATGCTACGGCGGACGTCAGCCGCGGCAACCTGGTTATCGAAGTCAGTGCCAACGGTACGTTAAATCCGATCCGGACGGTTTCTATCGGTTCCGAACTCTCCGGTATCGTCCGCGAAGTCGCAGTCGATGTGAACGATGAAGTTAAAAAAGGACAGGTACTGATTCAGCTCGACGACACCAAGCTCAAAGCTTCTGTCGAGCGGGCCAAGGCAACACTTGCGCTTTCCAAGGCATCTCTGGCCGAAGCACAGGCTACGCTGAAGGAAGCCCGTGCAAAACTTAAGCGTCTGCAGGAAGTCAGACGGCTTTCCGGCGGCAAGAGTCCGAGCAAGACTGAAATCGAAACACAGGAAGCTCAGGTGGCCCGTGCCGAAGCTTCTGTCGACAGCTGCAAAGCAAAGATTGTCGACAGTCAGGAGGCTCTGAAGTCGGCTGAATCCGATTTATCGAAGACTCAGATTACTTCTCCGATCGACGGCGTCGTACTTGCCCGATCGGTTGAAAACGGTTACGCCGTTGCTGCTTCTCTGCAGGCAGTGGAACTTCTGTCGCTTGCTACCGATATGCGTAAGCTCGAATTGCAGGCTGATGTCGACGAGGCCGATGTCGGATCGGTCAAGGCCGGCCTGCCCGCCTACTTTACCGTGAGTGCCTATCCGGACCGCCGCTTTCCTGCAGATCTCAAGAAGGTCGCATACGGCCCCAATCAGTCGGATAAAACAAACAATGTCGTCACCTATGTGACTTACTTCAATGTCGATAATCCGAACCTTGATCTTCGCCCCGGCATGACCGCGACCGTCAACATCCGTACGGTAGCTTTAAACGACACCGTGCTTGTGCCGAATACGGCTCTGAGATTCAAGCCGAATAATGTGAAAAACGAGGAAGGTATCAGCCCGGTCAGTCTTTTCGGACCTCCTGTAAGAAAGTCAGTCAACAAGAAGGCTAAGGAAACGACCGGCAGTATCGGTTTGCAGAAGCACGGTACGGTTTATGTACTCAGAAACGGCGAGCCGCAGCAGGTGAAGCTTACGGTCGGCTACAGCGACGGCAAAATGACTCAGGTCGTCAAGGGCGACATTCAGCCCGGCGACAAGGTTGTGATCGATCAGCTTCGCGGAGCCCGATAATGACGGCCGAAGCTAAGAGACCGTTGGTTGAATTGAAAGGTGTCGGTAAACGCTACGGCACCGGAGATACGGCGTTCGATGCGTTGCACAGTATTGATCTGAAGATCTATGAGGGCGAGTTTTTGGCCATTATGGGTCCGAGCGGTTCCGGCAAATCGACTTGTATGAACATCATCGGTGCGCTTGATACGCCGAGCCGCGGTCAGTACCTTTTCAACGGGTGTCACGTTGAGCATTTCACCCGTGACCAGAGAGCACTTTTGCGCCGCAAGTATCTCGGTTTTGTTTTCCAGGGGTTCAATCTGCTTGCCCGAACCAGTGCGATTGAAAACGTGGAACTGCCCTTGTTGTATCGGGGAGAGCCGGCGAATGTCAGACATGAACTTGCTGCCGCCGCTTTGGAAAAAGTCGGACTGACCAAGTGGATGCACCATACGCCGGCAGAACTCTCCGGCGGTCAGCAACAGCGCGTAGCGATTGCGCGCGCAATCGTAACGCATCCGAAGCTGCTGCTTGCCGACGAACCGACCGGTTCCCTTGACTCCCACCGAAGTGTGGAGATTATGGAGCTGCTTCAGCAGTTAAATGAGGAAGAAGGTATTACGGTTGCGTTGGTTACCCATGAACCGGATATGGCTGTTTATGCCAAGGGCGTCGTGCGTTTTGTCGACGGTAACGTCGAGTCCGATTCCCGTAATTACTGAGGATTAGAGCATGATCGGAAACGCTTTATTGTTGGCGCTCAGACAGATCTTTCGAAATCCGATGCGCTCCATGCTGACAGTACTCGGCATCGTGATCGGTGTGGCAGCCGTTATTACGATGGTCACCGTCGGCAACGGTGCCACTCAGCAGGTGAGGGATCAGATTTCTTCGCTCGGTTCCAATACGCTCATGATCCGTCCGGGTCAGAGAATGGGGCCGGGGCAGAATATCGGTGCCGTAGCCTTCAAGGTTGAAGATGCCGAGGCTCTGGCCACACAGATTGCCGGTATTCGTGCGGTTGCGCCTTCTCAGAGCGGCAGCCGCGTTGTGGTCGCCGGCGGCAAGAACTGGCAGACGTCGGTTATCGGTACAACCAATTCGTATTTCGACGTCAATAACCTTTCTATTCATGAAGGTCGGTTGTTTGAGGTCTCGGAAGAAAGAGCCGGAAGCGCTGTGTGCATTATCGGTCACACGATTAAAAACGAGCTTTTTAACGGCGGCGAAGTCATCGGCAAGGCAATCCGTCTGAAGGGATTCTCCTGCCAGGTGGTCGGTTTGACCGAGGCTAAGGGACAAAGCGGTATGGGGCAGGACAGAGACGATGTGATTTACATTCCTCTGAATACGTACCTGCGCCGAATCAGCGGTACGACACGTGTGCCTATGATCACAGTTGCGATTGACGAAAACAGCGATATCGAACGCGTCAAGGAAAGTGCCCGTTCGCTGCTTCGGGAAAGAAGAAAGCTTTCGTCTTCGGACTTGGATAACTTTAATATTCTCGACACTTCGGAGCTGATCGAAGCGGTATCGAGCACCAGCCGTGTGATGACGATGCTGCTCGGGGCTGTGGCTGCCGTCAGTCTGTTGGTAGGCGGTATCGGCATTATGAACATCATGCTCGTGAGTGTGACGGAGAGAACCCGTGAAATCGGTGTCCGTCTGGCGATCGGGGCTTTGGAACGCGAAGTTCTTCTTCAATTCCTGATCGAGTCGGTCATGCTTGCCTGTTTCGGAGGACTGCTCGGAGTGATTCTTGCGTTTGTCGCTTCAGTCGGTCTGACTCATGCTATGAACGTGCCGTTTATTTTCAGTCCCGGCATCAATATCGTTGCCTTCGGATTCGCGGCGGTTATCGGTATTGTTTTCGGCATCTTCCCGGCCCGCAGAGCGGCGAAGATGGACCCGATCGAGGCTGTTCGTCACGAATAAAAAAAACGGTGCTTAGCGAAAAACTAAGCACCGATTTTTTTACCGGTTCCGGTTATCAGAACGGAATGTCGTCTCCGTCGCCGCCGAAGCTGTCATTGGTGACGGATGCAGGTGCGCTGTACTGCTGAGGTGCACCGTAGGACTGAGTCTGGCGCGGAGCAGCAGCTCTCATCTGAGGAGCGGATTCAAAACCGCTGTTGGCAGGTGCGCCGAATTCGTCGACGGGTGCACCCTGACCGCGGGAAGCGTCGGCACGGGCGCCGAGCATCTGCAGGTTTTCAACGATGATTTCAGTTGCGTAGTGAGTCTGCCCGTCTTTTTCCCACTTACGAGTCTTCAGGCGGCCTTCGACATAGACGCTGGAACCCTTCTTGAGGTAGTTGCCGCAGATTTCAGCTGTACGGCCGAAAGCAACGACACGATGCCATTCGGTATCGTCAACGCGCTGTCCTGCTTGGTTCTTATAGGTTCTGGTGGTGGCCAGGCTGAAGCTGGCAATCTGCATTCCGCCTTCTGTGGCGTAGCGGATTTCGGGGTCACGGCCGAGGTTGCCGATCAAAATGACTTTATTAATAGACGCCATGTCTCACCTTTTTAAGTAATCCTTTAATTTTATCCTGTTCCTATTTCTGCGTAAATTCAACCGAGGGGCAGTTTCGGCGGGTCGGGCTCTGAAATAAAATTCCAAAAAAGGTATATTGCCGAAAACCATCTTCTTTCCAGAATTCAATGAGATACATAAAAGTTCGAGGCGCCAGAACGCACAATCTGAAGAATGTTGATGTCGATATTCCCCGCGACGAACTTGTTGTGATTACCGGTATGTCCGGTTCGGGAAAAAGTTCGCTTGCTTTCGACACACTCTATGCCGAAGGTCAGAGGCGATATGTCGAGAGTTTGTCGACATATGCCAGGCAGTTTCTCGAACTGATGAGTAAGTCCGATGTCGATCTCATTGAAGGACTTTCTCCGGCAATTGCTATCGAACAGAAGGCTGCAAACCGCAACCCCCGTTCTACGGTCGGTACCAGCACGGAGATCAACGATTACCTGCGACTGCTGTTTGCGAGGGCCGGTACGCCGCACTGTCCGCATCACGATATTGCATTGATCGCTCAGCCCGTATCCGAAATGGTTGAGGAAGTACTCAACGATTTTGCAGACAGAAAAATTATGATCCTGGCCCCGCTGGTCCGAAACAGCAAAGGCAATTTCGGACATATGTGGGAAGACCTGCAGGCCAGAGGTTTTGTCCGTGTCAGTATCGACGGAGAAATTTATACGCTGCCGGATTGCCCCGAGCTCGACAGCGAAGCCGAACATACGATTGAAGTGGTGTACGACCGCTTAAGAGTTAAAGGCGATTCCAGACAGCGTATTGCCGAAGGTATCGAAGCCTCTCTTCGTATTGCAGACGGCATCGTGGTAGTTGCCGAAATCGAAGGCGAGGGCAGGAAGGTGTTTTCCGATAAGTACGCCTGTCCTTACTGCGGTTACTCTGTCGGCGAGCTGGAACCCAAACTTTTCTCATTCAACAGTATTCAAGGCAGTTGTCCGCATTGCGGCGGCATGGGTCTCGTTGAGGAATTCGATCCTAAAAAAGTAGTTTCGTTCCCGGAACTCTCTTTGAGCAACGGCGCCGTTTACGGATGGGATAAACGGAATAAATACAATTTTCCGTTGCTCGAAGAACTCTCGGCCGCATTGGGATTTTCTGTCGATACACCGTGGTGCGAACTAAGCGAGAACGTTCGCCACGCAGTGCTTTACGGTCTGAATCAGGAAGACGAAGCTCAGGCGCTTGAAAAAGGATATCGACCGTTCAAGGGGATTATTCCTCTGTCTCGCAAGCAGTATCGGGAGACCGAACACGAATCGGTACGCGAGAGCTTAAACCGCTGGAAGAGCATGATGACTTGTCCGGAATGCAGCGGCCAGCGTCTGTGTGAGGCGGCCCGTTTCACATTTATCGGTCAGGGCGTACAAAAGGCCAATATTGCCGAGATTTCATCATGGGACCTGAAAACAACACTCGAATACTTCAAGGCACTCGAGCTTAAAGGCAGCAAAGCGGATATCGGACGTACTCTGGTTGCAGAGATCTGCTCCCGCATCGGTTTTCTTCTCGATGTCGGTTTGGGTTATCTCACGCTTGATCGCAGAGCCAATACGCTCTCGGGCGGCGAAGCTCAGCGAATCCGTCTGGCAAGCCAGATCGGTTCGAGCCTGACCGGCGTGATGTATGTACTCGACGAGCCTTCGATCGGCTTGCATCAGGTTGACAACAACCGTCTTATCGACGCTCTCAAGCGCCTGCGCGATCTCGGCAATACGCTGATTGTGGTCGAACACGACGAAGATACGATCCGTGCTTCGGATTATGTGATCGATATCGGACCGGCGGCCGGACGTCACGGCGGCGAGGTGGTTGCCTGCGGAACGCCGGAAGAAATTCAAAAGGACCCGAAGTCGCTGACCGGTGCTTATCTGAGCGGCAGAGAAAAGATTCATATTCCGGACGACAGACGCTCTCCCGACGGACGCTTTTTGACGATACGTGGTGCCTGCGGCCATAACCTCAAATCCGTCACAGCCTCTTTCCCGGTGGGACTTCTGACGGTGGTCAGCGGAATTTCCGGTTCCGGTAAGTCGAGCCTTATTAATCAGACGCTGTATCCGATTGCCGCGCGTGTACTCAATAAGGCCCAGAGCGAACCTCTTGCTTACGAGAGCATCGAAGGTCTCGAACACTTCGATAATGTCATCAATGTCGACCAAAGTCCGATCGGTAAAACACCTCGTTCAAACCCGGCAACTTACACGGGGATTTTCTCGGCAATCCGCGAATTGTTTGCTGCTACGCCGATCGCCAAAGAGCGCGGCTATGGCCCCGGAAGATTCTCTTTCAACATCAAGGGGGGAAGATGCGAGACCTGTGAAGGCGAGGGGCTGATCAAGGTTGAAATGAATTTCCTGCCGGATATGTATGTGCCATGTGACGTTTGTCACGGAAATAGATACAATCGTGAGACTTTGGATGTTTTGTACAAGGGCTATAACATTGCCCAAGTATTGGATCTGACGATAGAAAAGGCTTATGAGCTCTTCAGTGCTGTTCCGACGGTCAGCAAGAAACTCAAGACTTTAATGGATGTCGGACTGGGATACATCAAGCTCGGTCAAAGTGCTACCACACTGTCCGGCGGCGAAGCGCAGAGAGTAAAACTCGCCTATGAGCTTTCCAAGAGATCGACAGGGCGAACGCTTTACATCCTCGATGAACCTACAACAGGGCTCCACTTCAAGGATGTGGATGTTTTGCTGAAGGTCTTCGACCGAATCCGCAGTGCGGGCAACACGCTGATCGTTATCGAGCATAATCTCGATGTAATCAAGGCAGCCGATTGGGTTATTGATATGGGTCCCTCTGGGGGAGCCGGCGGCGGTGAAATCGTCGCCGAGGGGACGCCTGCACAGATAGGTGAGTTCCCCGCAAGTAAAACGGGCAAATATCTTAAAAACTTGTCGAAAGAGTAAGGGGCTTCCATTGAAGAAAGAACAGGATAAGTTTGAGAAGCTGCTGATGGATTCGTATTACGCGGCCATCGATGCAGCCGATCCTCACAAAGTGATTGCGGCACATCTGCCTGAACATGTAGAAGGCAAAGTGATCGTAGTCGGCGCCGGCAAAGCAGCCGCCAGCATGGCTGCCGCAGTTGAAGAAGCCTGGCCGGACAAAGATCTCGATGGTATTGTCATTACCCGCCGCGGTCACGGTGAAAAAACAAAGAAAATCAAAGTAGTCGAAGCCTCTTATCCGATTCCCGACGAAACAAATCTTCTGGCAACTCAAGCCATGATGGAGAAAGTCGAACAGCTCAAGGAAGGCGATCTTCTCTTAGCTCTTATCTCCGGCGGCGGTTCCAGCCTTCTCTCTCTTCCGGTCGAAGGAATTTCGGTCGACGACATCCGTAAAGTAACCGAAGATCTCCTTAAGTCCGGTACCAGCACCGATCACATCAACGCAGTCCGCAAGCACGTATCCCAGGTAAAGGGCGGTCAGCTTGCCTTGGCAGCCCGAGCCAAGGGTGCGGAAGTACTTTCTCTTATTGTTTCCGATACTGTCGGTGACAACCCGTCCGATATTGCATCCGGTCCCTGTGCCGAAGACTTTTCGACTTATGCCGATGCACTCTGGTATCTGAGTCAGGCCCGTGTCGAAGCCCCGGCCTCTGTTATCGAACATCTGAGAAACGGCGCCCGCGGTCTTATTCCCGAAACACCGAAGATCGGCGACGCCCGTATGAGAGGCGTGAAGAATAAGATTGTCGCCAACTCGTTCAAAGGTCTCCAGGCTGCCGCAGCCTTCTTTAAGGAGCAGGGGCTGCGACCGGTAATCATCGGCGACGATATCGTCGGCGAAGCCCGTGCTGTTGCGCTTCAGGTTTCCCGTAAGATTCGTCTCGAACTTTCCAAGCCGAGAAGAAAGCCGGTTGTGCTTCTCTCCGGCGGCGAATGCGAAGTTACTTTGACAGGACGTCGTATCGGTAAGGGCGGTCCCTGCGCAGAATTCTTGCTTGCTCTCGCTCATGAGCTGCAGGGTGAAGAAATTTACGGCATTGCTGCCGATACGGACGGCGTGGACGGCAACGGCGAATCTGCCGGCGCCATGCTCTGCCCCGACACGATGGAACGAGCATTGAAGATCGGTATGGATCCCCAGATCTATCTGATGGAACACAACGCGCACGAGTTTTTCCAAAAACTCGGCGATCTGTTGGATACCGGTCCTACCCGAACCAATATCAATGAGTATCGTGCGATTTTGATCCCTTAATGTGTAGAAAACCCTCGGATTTCGTCCGAGGGTTTTGTTTTATGTTCTCGTTTTCGATTAGCGGAGTTGGATATCGAAGTTTGTTACAAATGAACACCTATAATTGAAAAATGGCTTTACCTGCAGTGAGGCTTTATTTGGTCCGAACTCAGGTTTTTCTTACGACATCCCGAGTGGAGGAGGCTTTCCTGCCTGCCGGCAGAGAAGTAAATCAATGACAAAAACAAATTTGATGTTCCGTCTTAACGCCCCTAGAGCCCTTTCTGATTTCCGTACCGAACGCCTGTTGAAAAAGATTCGTGTCTTTGCACCCGGCGTCGAAACTCTCAATACACGCTTCATTCATTTTATTCATGTAAAT
>CAZNBL010000006.1:0-48004 GCA_964571375.1 uncultured Burkholderiaceae bacterium | reverse complement strand
TTCCTTCTTCAGGCGCATGTAGTCGGTGCTCGGCTGATTGACGTCGACGTAAATCGGATCAAGTGTCTGAACGACTGCAATATGGCTTGCCTGGTTGGCAGTCAGCAGTGCACCCGGAGTTACAAAGGAACGGCCGATCGTGCCGGAAATCGGAGACTTGATTTCTGTGTAACCGAGATTAATTTCGGCATTGCGTACAGCAGCCTTGGCAGCCTGAACATTGGCGGCAGCCTGGTTCTTGGCGGCCTGAGCGTCGTCATTCTGCTGCTTGCTGATAGCGTTTGTCTTAACCAGAGCGGCATAACGCTTGGCAGTCAGAGATGTCTGAGCGTAAACGGAGCGGGCATTGGCCAAGTTAGCTTTGGCGCTGTCCAAAGCAGCTTCGTAAGTTGCCGGATCGATCTTATAGAGAACTTCACCCTCTTTAACTTCTCCGCCTTCGGTGAAAAGACGCTTATGGAGGATGCCGGTAACCTGAGGACGAACCTCGGCTACCAGATAAGGAGTAGTTCTGCCCTGCAGAACGGAAATCATTGTTGTGTCGCTCGATGTTACATCAACGACAGATACGCGCGGCAGTGCTGCGGCAGCCGGGGCTGCGGCCTTCTTCTGCTCCTTGTCACCGCAACCGACCATCAGAGCGGCGGATACAGCGCAAAGCGCAATAATACTTTTACGTGCAAGCTGCATTTCTTATACCTATAAAAAACAAAACGCCCTCCGTTCACAGTAGTGGCGTCTACGCGCGCATTTTACCCATTTCTGAATGAACGTTCATTCAATGCGGGTATGTTTATTCTCGTTTCCCCTAGGTATAACCGAATGTTTTGCGCATTATGATGCTCAAAATTACATAAGGTTTTCTCAACATGTTTGATTTCCTGCATCTGCAGTACTTATTCGGCGGCTTCATCAGTCTGATCGTGATCACGAATCCGCTGTCAAAAATCCCGCTGTTTGTCAGCCTGACACAAGGGATGTCTCCGCTCGTGCGCAGGAAACAGGCAAATTGGGCCTGTTACTACGCCGCCGCCATCATGTTGGTGAGCCTGATTGCAGGTAACCTTCTTTTAGTGTTCTTCGGTATTTCCTACGGGGCGCTTCGTATCTCGGGCGGTTTTGTGGTGGCCTTAATCGGCTATCAGATGCTGTTCGGTCAGCGGGACCAGCAAGGCGCACCTGTCGTGCGTCGTGACAAAGACGACTATTCGTTCTTCCCGCTTGCCATGCCCGGTATCAGCGGTCCGGGTACCATCGCTGTGGTTATCGGTATTGCTTCTGAAATTGCCGAACTTCCCGACATGACCGATATGCTCGCCGCCTTCTTTATGACAGGCGTTGCAATCCTGCTTACCGCTTTCTGTACCTGGATTGTGTTGCGCTTCTCCGACTACATTTCTATGAAGCTCGGTCCTTCCGGCACTCAGGTACTCACCAAGCTTATGGGCTTCCTGCTGATCTGTATCGGCGTACAGTTTATGGGTTCCGGTGTCAGAACCTTTATTTCCGGTTCGTAACCGCTGACAGAGTTAATAAGAAAAGGCGTGAAAGTTATCTTTCACGCCTTTTCTCTTATGCGATGCCGCCGTCAGGCGGCCCGCTGTCTTTTCGACCTTATTCCACAGTCACACTCTTAGCGAGGTTACGCGGCTTATCCACGTCGGTACCTCTGGCCAGAGCTGTGTGATATGCAAGCAGTTGCAGCGGTACAACGTGCAGAACCGGAGAAAGGTCGCCGTAGTTTTCCGGCATACGCAGAACGTGTACGCCTTCGCTCGGCTCAATATGTGCGTCTGCGTCGGCAAATACGAAGAGCTCACCCTTACGGGCACGGACTTCCTGCATATTGCTCTTGAGCTTTTCGATAAGTTCATCGTTCGGAGCAACGGTAACCACCGGCATGGAGCTGTCGACAAGCGCAAGCGGACCGTGCTTGAGTTCGCCGGCCGGATAGCCTTCTGCGTGGATGTAGCTGATCTCCTTGAGCTTCAGAGCGCCTTCGAGGGCGATCGGATAGTGTGTACCGCGGCCGAGGAAGAGTGCGTTCTGCTTGGAAGCAAAGATCTGAGCCCAGGCCTTGATCTCTTCTTCCTGAGAAAGGACTGTCAGCATTGCTTCCGGAAGGTGGCGCATCTGACGAAGAGCCTCTTCTTCCTTACCGGCAGCCAGGCGGCCCTTGGTCTTACCGATAGCCAGAGCCATCAGGTAAAGCGCTGCAAGCTGCGTGGTGAATGCCTTGGTGGAAGCCACACCGATTTCCACACCGGCTCGTGTGATGTAGTGAGCGCGGGTTTCCTTGACCATTGCGCTGGTAGCAACGTTACAGACCGAGATGCTCATATCCATGCCGAGCTGCTTGGCATGACGCAGTGCAGCCAGCGTATCTGCAGTTTCACCGGACTGAGATACGACGATAACCATCGTCTTCGGATTCGGTACGGATTCGCGATAACGGTATTCGCTGGCGATTTCTACGTCGCAGGAAACCTTGGCGAAGCTTTCGATCCAGTACTTGGCAACCATACCGGCATAGTAGCTGGTACCGCAGGCAAGAATAAGCACGCGGTCGAGTTCTTCGAACATAGCCGGAGCTTCGTGACCGAAGATAGAAGCGGAAATGCTGTGGACGCCTTCGAGCGTATCGGCAATTGCGCGCGGCTGCTCGAAGATTTCCTTCTGCATGTAATGCTGGTACTTACCGAGTGTGATTTCAGAGGTGTATTCGTTAACGCGAACAATGTTGCGCTCGACCTTCTGATATTCGCCGCCCTTTCTTTCCCAGATTTCGAGGTGATCCGGATCCATGCAGACCACATCGCCGTCTTCAAGATAGCTGAACCGGTCGGTCTCGCCGGCAAGAGCCAGGGGATCGGAAGCGACAAAGTTTTCGCCGTCGCCGTAACCGGCTACCAGCGGAGCGGCAAGACGGGAAGCAACGATGCGGCCCGGTTCGCTGCGGCTTGTCAGAGCAATCGCATAAGCGCCTCTTAAACGAAGCACTGCCTTCTTCACGGCTTCGAACAGATCGCCTTCATAGAGGCTGTGAACCAGATGCACAACCACTTCGGTATCGGTCTGGCTGAGAAACTCATAGCCCTTGGCCTTGAGTTCGGTACGCAGCTCTTCGAAGTTTTCGATGATGCCGTTGTGAACGACTGCGATCTCGTCATGCGAAAAATGCGGATGTGTATTGCAGATTTCGGGAGCGCCGTGAGTTGCCCAACGTGTATGAGCAATACCGTAAAGACCGGTCAGACCCTCTTCTTCAACTCTCTCGCCGAGTTCTTTGACTCGGGAAACCGAACGGGTTCTCTGCAGACGGCCGTCCTTGACGACAGCGACACCGCAGGAGTCATAACCGCGGTATTCGAGTCGGCGCAGACCTTCGATCAATACCGGAACAATGTTTCTATGGCTGCTAGCCGCAACAATGCCACACATAAACTTTTACTCTTCTCTTTTTGAATTATTTCTTGGTCGGACGCTTCCAGCCTTCGATCACAATCTGACGGCCGCGGCTCAGTGCGAGCACGCCTTCCGGCACAGTCTTTGTAATTGTAGAACCGGCGCCTACCGTAGCACCCTTCTTAACGGTTACCGGAGCAACGAACTGAGAGTCGCTGCCGATGAAGCAGTCATCTTCGATAACGGTCTTGAACTTATTGACGCCGTCATAGTTGCAGGTGATGGTACCGGCACCGATATTTACGCCGGAGCCCATTTCGCAGTCACCGATATAGGAAAGATGATTAATCTTGCTGCCGCGGCCGACGGTACTCTTCTTGATCTCAACGAAGTTGCCGACATGAACGGAATCACTCAGTTCGGCACCCGGACGCAGACGTGCGAACGGACCGATCTTAGTGTCGCTGCCGACCTTGGCATCAACCAGGTGGGAGTATGCATCGATGGCTACACCGTCGCCGATCGTCACATTCTTCAATACGCAGTACGGGCCGACTGAGACATTCTTACCGATCTTTACTTCACCTTCGAATACACAGCCGACATCGATAAATACGTCTTCGCCGCAGGTAACGGAACCGCGGATATCGATGCGGGAAGGATCGGCCAGACGAGCACCGGCAACCATGAGTTCATTGGCCTGACGGCGCTGCAGAGCGCGTTCGAGTTCGGCAAGCTGAACTTTGTCGTTGGCACCGGCAACTTCCGTGCAATCCATAGCTTCGACTGTTTGAATAATCAGACCGTCGGAAACAGCCATACCGACCAAATCGGTCAGGTAGTACTCGCCCTGTGCATTATTGCAGTGCAGACCGGCAAGCCAGCCTTCGAGATAACGGGTCGGCAGAACGACAAAGCCTGTATTGACTTCCTTGATAGCGCGCTGTTCGATGGAGGCATCCTTCTGTTCGACGATACCGACCACCTGTTCGTTCCAGCGAACCAGACGACCGTAGCCGCTCGGATTGTCCAATACCATCGACAGAAGACCGAAACCGTCGCCTGCTGCATACATCAGTTCTTCCAAGGTCTTGGTACGGATCAGCGGAGAATCTCCGTAGAGCACCAGAGTCGGCTCGTCACGGCGCAGAAGCGGCAGAGCCTGCATAACTGCGTGGCCTGTACCCTTCTGTTCAGTCTGTTCGACGTATCTGAAACCGACTTCGGGGATTGCATTGCGAACCTGATCGGAACCGTGACCGATCACCACAATAATATTGTTACCCTCGCCGAGAGACTTAGCGGTTTGGATAACGCGACCGAGCATCGGCTGGCCGCCTACGGGCTGCAGAACTTTAGGCAGGCTGGAATGCATACGCTTTCCCTTGCCTGCAGCGAGGATAACAATATTCATAAACTCTCCGAAAGGATTTATTGAACTTCTTTGTACATGTATTTTTCTTTATCTCTTTCCCATGTGTCAACACAACGTCGATTGCATTCCAAGGGGAGAAGAGAGCCGAGTACCTGACCGATACCGGCAGCCAGGAATCCGCCCAGCAGTGCGGGGAATTCGGTGCCGAGGGCTGTAAAGGTAAGTACGCACCATACGCCCGTACCCACTGTAATAGAGCACCAACAACCAAGGGTTGTGGAACGCTTCCAATAGAGACCGAGTGTCAGCGGCCAGAAGCAACCGATAACCGGGAACTGATAGGCCATTGCAGCGAGCTCATAAATCGGTGTGCCTTCCATAAGCAGAGCATAGGTAAGAACGCCGAGAGCAAATACTACAAGCGACAAACGCATTGCACGAAGTTCGCGCTTATCGGTCAGCGGCATGAAGTTACGCAGTACGTTTTCAACAAAAGTTGTTGTCGGAGCCAGCATGGTTGCGGAGGCTGTCGACATCACCGCAGAGAGTACGGCACCGAAGAAAATGATGCGCAACCAAAGCGGCATATATTCTTTAATGAAAGTCGGCAAAATTTCCTGAGGATCGGATGCCATGAACTTTGCGGCCATATCCGGCACGGCAAGTGTGGCGGCAATCACGATAAACATCGGAACGGAAGCGAACATCAGGTAAACCGCGCCGCCGATGATCGGACCGGCACAGGCGCTTCTTGCCGTTTTAGCAGACATTACGCGCTGGAATACGTCCTGCTGAGGAATCGAGCCGATCATCATGGTGATCGCAGCAGAAATCCAGAACAGCCAGTTTTTGACGCCGCCTTCGGGGAAGAATCGGTAGAGGTCCTGCTCTGCGGCATATTCGGCAACGCGTACGGGACCGCCGGCCATATCGCTTGCAAAGAAGGCTACGATGATCAGACCGATTGCAATAATGATCATCTGGAAGAAGTCGGTCAGAGCTACCGACCACATACCGCCGAATACCGTATATATCAAAACAACAAGCGTGCCGATAACCATAGCAACGCTGACACTGATAAAGCCTTCTGTCAGAAGATTGATCACCAGACCGAGTGCGGCCACCTGTGCAGCAACCCATCCGAGATAAGACAGAACGACAAAAATCGAGCACAGCAGTTCGATAGAAACGCCGTATCGGCGGTGATAGAAGTCACCGACGGTAAGCAGGCTCATCTTGTAGAGTTTTCGCGCAAAAAATGCACCTACCAAGATCAGCGCTAAAGAAGAGCCGAAAGGTTCTTCTACAACACCCTCGAGACCGTTCTTGATGAACTGTCCGGGCAAACCGAGCACGGTTTCGCTTCCGAACCACGTGGCAAACGTCGCTGTCACCACCATAACAAGCGGTAAAGAGCGTCCGGCCAATGCGTAGTCGGTTGTGTTCTTGACTCTCGTTGCAGCGTACAGGCCCAAAGCCACGGTGCAAAGGAGATACAAGCCTACAAAAAGGGTCAGTTTCATTATCGTTGAAGCCCTAAAAAGTAAGTGGAAGCAACTGCTTTTTTCGCGAATTATAGGGCCGCAGCAGTCTTAGTTTGAATCATAGGCAAAAACTTACAAAAATGGGAGAAATTTCCCCTGCCGAAGTCCCGTTTATCCCATGTTTTTGAGTCTTTTGCACCCTGCATTTTTATCTTCGGCGATGCAGGACGGAAAACCGTTGTTTTTGAGAGATATACAGGTAATGAAACCGACTGGTTTTTGACCTTTGATTCTTACGCTTCAAAAGAAAAACCCCAGATCCGTACTCTGAGGTTTTTCGATGCTGAAAAGGGAACAAAAGTTCGTTCCCTTTTGTTCATTTTCCAGATCAGGCGACCTGCTGAATGCCTGCGAGCAACCAGCCGGACTTACCTTCGCGTTCCTTGACCAGGTTCCAGATTTCTTCGATATCCACAACCTCGCCGTTTTCCTTAAGGCGGCCGCAGAACTTAACGCTGGCAACGTATTCGGTGGCTGTTGTTTCAAAACCTGCGAGATCGGCGTTGAGCATAACGACTTCAGTCAGGTTGATACCCTTGATCTCTCTGCGCTTATGCGTGAGCTGAATGAACATGTCCTGAGTGCAGTAGTTTTCAAGGCTGTCCATATCACCGCTGTCCCAAGCCTTCTGAAGCATCTTGAAGTAGGCAGTAGACATATTGAGGAAGTTGTCCTTGTCGAAATCTGCAGGTACTTCAAAGGAGCTTGCACCGACAGGGGCGTCGGAGAATTCGTCCATTGCGGAACCGGCCTGTACGCCGGAAGCAGCGTAAGCAGCGCTCTTCGGTTCGGCCTGACGCATCATCGGCTCTTCTTCACGCGGCTGCTGCATAGTAGCCTGAGCAGCACCGGCCTGAGTCGGAGCTACCTTGCGGGCCATGAACATTCTGAAAGCAAACATAGCGAGAGCAGCCAGAGCCAGAATCATCAGAATCTGAGCAAAACCTTCGCCGAGGCCGAGCATATTGGCAAGGGCCATGAAACCGAGAGCCGCGGCAGCACCCATCAGAAGACGCTTACCGAGACCCATGCTCTTAGTAGCACCGGCAGCTGCTGTGCTCTTGGAAGCAGCTGCAGAAGACTTATTCATTGTGGAGGAAGCAGGAGCCTTCATTGTGGCGCCCGGAGCCTTAGGCAGGGACATAGAGCGGCCGAAGCTTGCACCGCCGCCCAGACGAGCTGCACTAGCATCCAAAGATAATGTCAGAACCGACAGACCAATAACAATTGCGGCAAATAATTTCTTCATTTAATTGTCCAATTTAATTGATTAATTTTGACCTTTGTATCCAATATGCAGAGCAGTGATGCCCCAATTGAGATTGATCCATTCCACTTTTTCGAATCCGCTTTCCTTCATGATGCCGGCAAGCGTCTGCTGATCCGGATGCATGCGGATGGATTCGGCAAGGTAACGGTAGTCATCGCTCGAGCCGGCAATCATCTTGCCGAGCCAAGGCATGAACTTAAACGAGTACAGGTCGTAGAAGGGAGAAAGCCAACGGGCAGGCTTGGAAAATTCCAAAACCAGCAGGCGGCCGCCCGGCTTCAGGACTCTGCACATTTCTCTTAAGGCGCGATCCTTATGCGTCATATTGCGCAATCCGAATGCTACCGTGACTCGGTCGAAATACCCATCAGAAAATGGTAAAAATTCTGCATCGCAAACGGCGATCGGAAGATTCAGATTCTCGCCCTCAAGGCGCTTTCGGCCGACCTTGAGCATCTCTTCATTAATATCCGTTAACCAAATCTCGCCGCGACGCTCCGTAGCCTTTGCATAAGCGATCGTCATGTCGCCGGTACCGCCGGCAACGTCGAGAATTCGCATCTCGGGAGTGACCTGAGCCATCTCAATAGTCTTCTTCTTCCAAAGACGATGCAGACCGAATGACAGAAGATCATTCATCAGGTCGTATTTCGGTGCCACTTCGTTAAAAACTTCTTTAACCTGGCCGGCCTTTTCATGTTCGGCAACCTTGGCAAAGCCGAAGTCTGTCATCTTCTCAGAAGATGTTTTTTCTTTAGTACGGTCGTTCATACAACAGATTTAGTGATGTGAAGGACAAGTCGGACGCTTTTTTTCCAAGAAAGGAATATTGGCCGGATCCTCGGGATCACGGCTTGCGCCGGCTTCTTCTAAGTCTTTGAGATAGCCCTGCCAGAGAGCTTCCTGATTTTTGCCGATCTCTTCGAGCCAATCCCAGGAATAGATACCGGAATCATGACCGTCGGAGAAAATAATCTGCAGAGCATATTCGCCGATCGGCTTTACTTCCGTAATGCCGATATCGCGCTTACCTACCTGCAGCTTTGCTTCTTCGGGAACATGGCCGCGAACCTCGGCTGAAGGAGAAAAGACACGAAGGAACTCGTACGTCATCGAGTACGAGGCATCTTCAAATGCAATATCCATAACTCTTGATTTGTTATGGAATTCGATATCAATCGGTGTCTTCACAATATTTCCTTATTTAACAGACCTGATTGTAGCCATTTCCGAGGCTTGCTGTATTGTCAAATAATGCGATTTATCGCTAAAATCGTATGTCTTGCGCTCGTAGCTCATCTGGATAGAGTACTGCCCTCCGAAGGCAGGGGTAGTGGGTTCGAGTCCCGCCGAGCGCGCCACGCCCCCTTCTTTTACGGTCATTTTCCGACCGAAACCTCCGAATTCATTATCCGCAATACTGCTTAGGCAATACCGCTTCTGAGCACGTAAAGTTTGTCGTTTTCGCGAACTCGTTCTGCGATCTTGAACGTAACATGTTCGCCCTTACGGACAACATCCACCTGTTTTTCATCAACCCAGGGCTCGTCCATCGTGACAAAAACGGCGCCTGTTGTCGGACCGGTGATCAACAGCTTTTCGCCCTTGGCAATTTCACCTGCCTGGATAAGGAACTCAGCAACTCCGGCCTTACCGAAATACTTGATAGCCTTGCCGATGAAAACCTTGCGTTCCGTTGCCTGAGAACCGTAACGGTTACTCCATTCGCCCATTGTCTGACCGAGGTAGTAGCCGTTCCAGAAACCTCTGTTGTAAACAGTAGAGAGGCGCTCATCCCAAGACTTGCTGACCTCTTCGTTCCACTTACCTGCAAGAACGGCTTCGATAGCTTCGTTATAGCATTCGGCAACAGTACGGACGTACTCAGGTCCGCGGGAGCGGCCTTCGATCTTAAATACACGTACACCGGCTTCGATCATACGGTCCATAAAACCGATGGTCTTCAGATCCTTCGGCGACATGATGTACTGATTCTGGATTTCGAGCTCAACATCGCGTTCCTTGTCCTTGACGATGTAGGAGCGGCGGCACTGCTGCATGCAGGCACCTCGGTTGGCACTGCGGTTGGCGTTATCAAGACTCAAATAGCACTTGCCGCTCACGGCCATACAGAGGGCACCGTGGCAGAACATTTCAATACGGACCTGTTCGCCGTTGGGACCGCGGATATCATCTTCGATAATGGCGCGGTGAATTTCGGCAACCTGATCGAGATTCAGTTCGCGGGCAAGCACCACCACATCGGCAAACTGACTGTAGAACTTCAGTGCTTCGGTATTGGAAATATTCAGCTGAGTGGAGAGGTGAACATCCTGACCGATGCTGTTGCAGTAGTTCATTACAGAAACGTCGCAGGCGATAACAGCAGAAATACCGGCGGCCTTCGCAGCATCGGCCATCTTGCGCATCAGAGCGATATCGCCGTCGTAAATAACGGTATTGATCGTCAGGTAGCTCTTGCAGTTGTGCTCCTCGCACATCTGAGCAATTTTCGGCAAATCATCGATCGTAAACATACTGACCGATCTGGCGCGCATGTTAAGACCTTCGATACCGAAGTACACGGAATTGGCGTGTCCCTGGAAAGCTGCTGCTAAAGATTCCCAGCTTCCTACCGGGGCCATAATTTCAAAATCGCTTCTCTTCATTTTTTTAAATCGATACAGGATCTACGTCTATATACCAGGAAAACTTTGTTTTGACCTTCAGAAGGTCGGGATGAACCGATGCCAGGAAATACTGCAGTTCACGTTTTGAATCTGCTTCAATCAGCAGCTGTGCACGGTCGACATCCTGAATTCTAACGATAGACTGAGGCACAGGATCATAAATTCGTACGCCGGGAGTACTTCTGCTCTGAAGATAGTTCTTCGCCCGTCCCAGAAAACCCAGTACTTCAGTGATATCCCGTCCCTCGGCAACCATCAGAGCCTGAGCAGAAAACGGCGGCATTGCGCACGACTTTCTGTCTTCCATCTCGCTGCGTGAAAAAGCCTCGTAATCAGCCCTCATCAAGTGTTCGAAAAACGGATCATCCGGATACTTGGTCTGCAGCACAACCCGACCGCCGATATCACCTCTTCCGGCCCTGCCGGAAACCTGAAGCAACAGGGAGAACAGCCGTTCTTTGGCTCTTAAGTCCGGAGACAGTAGCTGAGCGTCCGTATTCAGAATAACGACCAGTGCGATTCTCTGAAAGTCATGTCCCTTGGCAAGCATCTGTGTGCCGAGAACGATATCGACTTCACCATCATGAACTTTTTTCAGGCCCGCTTCCGCACTGCCTCTTCTACGGGTCGAATCCTGATCCAGGCGGATAACCTTCGCTTCGGGCCAGGTGTTCTCAATCTCTTCTTCAATACGTTGCGTACCGCGGCCGACAGGCAGCAGTTCTGCTGCGCCGCACTTCGGACAATACGTCGGCAGAGGAATACTCCAGCCGCAATGATGACAGGTAAGGCGGCCGGTCGTGCGGTGAAACACTGCAAACGTCGAGCAATGAGGACAGGTCGACTGCCAGCCGCATCCGTTGCAGATCACAACCGGTGCATAACCGCGGCGGTTCAAAAAAATCAGTACCTGAAAACCCTTCTCTATCGTCTCGGTAATCAATTCCTTCGTCTTACTGCTGAGCCCTTCGACTTCCGGGTCTTGTTTGGTATCGACCAAAGTCCATTCCGGCAGTTTTGCGGAACTCTTGGCACGGTTCTTCAGTCGGTACAGACTGTAGAGACCGCTCATGCATTTCTGCATGGTTTCAAACGACGGAGTGGCCGAGCCGAGCAAAATCGGAATGTCATGAATCTGTGCCCGCTTAACGGCCAAATCCCGGGACGAATAACGTACGTTTTCCATGGATTTGAACGAAGCGTCATGCTCTTCGTCCACGACGATCAGGCGTAAGTTCGGAATACTGGCAAAGACCGTCAGACGGGTACCCACCATAATGCGGGATCGCCCTTCGTGCATCTGCAACCACGCGCCTGCTTTCTTACTTTCAGCCATTGCCGAATGCCACATCACGACACCTTCCTGAGGAAATCTGTCGCGTACACGCTTTACCAGCTGAGGTGTCAGATTGATTTCAGGTACCATCAGAAGGACCTGAGCCTTCGGGTCCTCAGAAAGTGTCTTTTCAATCAGCTGAAGATAGACCTCAGTCTTACCGCTTCCGGTTACGCCGAATAAAGCTCCGACATGAAACCGGCTGTGCTTGGAAAATTCTTCGACAACCCGCTTCTGCTCTTCGTTGAGTTCCGGTGAAACTGTTTCAGATACCTTGACTGTTTTAGGCGCCTCTCTCAGCTTTATGAGCGCTCTCTCATGCGCTGTGTTCGGTGCGGTACGGAAAAATTTAGGCAACGCCATCAGTGCCACGCGTCCCCATGCAGACTGGTAATAAGCCGACGCAAAATGCGTCAGTCTCATCCAGCTGTCTCCGAGCGGTGCTACATCGTCAATCGTACCGAGCACCGGTTTAAGTTTTGTAGCATCGATTTCACTCTCACGTGCAAAGCCGACAACAACACCTACCGTCGTTCTGCGACCGAGCCGGACCATACAGCGGGTGCCTGTCACCAAATTCAGCTCCTCCTGATTTAAGTAATCCAGAGGTTCGCTGAACGGGGCGTCGACAATGACCTTGACGATAGCGTTTTCCATGCTTTGTACTTACTTATGAGAAAGCGATAAACCCGGGCAATGTTTGTTGATAACTTTCGGATAGCACAATCATACCGTTCTTAAATCACGGGATACAGCAAAGCCTATGCCGTATCACGACACTCTCGGCATACTGATTTGAATCCGATGCGCATATGCCATTAAAAACAAAGGCTTTCAGGAGATGTCCCAAAAGCCTTTGATTGTTGATAACTTGTTGAATTCTTTATGGATGATTACAGATATCCGTGTAAATTCAATGAGTTATACGTGTAACTTGCGACTGTAGTTGTGAACTTCATCAACGAGGATCGCGACGTTTTCAGGCGGAGTGTCCTTGTGGATACCGTGACCGAGGTTAAAGACATGACCGCCGTTGCCGACCGGACCGAAATCGTCCATCACACGACGTGCTTCGCGACGGATAGCTTCTTCGTCGGAGAAAAGAACCAGCGGATCGAGGTTACCCTGCAGAGCAACCTTGTCGCCTGTTAAGCGACGGGCTTCCGCGAGGCTGACGCTCCAGTCCAGGCCCATTGCATCAGCGCCGATATCGGCGATCTGAGCGATCCAGGGAGCGCATCCCTTGGTAAAGACGACGGACGGTACCTTTTCACCGTCATTTTCCTTAATAAGACCGTCGATAACCTGCTTGGTGTAGCGCAGGGAGAATTCTTCAAAAGCCTTGTTAGCAAGCATGCCGCCCCAAGTATCGAAGATCATGACAGCCTGAGCACCTGCCTGAATCTGAGCGTTGAGGTACTGAGTAACAGCCTTGGCGTTGATGTCGAGAATGTGATGCAGCAGTTCGGGATTGCGGTACATCATTGTCTTGACGGTACGGTAGTCGGCGGAGCTGCCGCCTTCAACCATATAGCATGCCAGTGTGAACGGGCTGCCGGAGAAACCGATCAGAGGTACACGGTTATTGAGTGCTCCGCGGATTTCGCGGACTGCATCCATCACATAAGCAAGTTCGATGTTGGGATCAGGTACGAAAAGCTTGCGGGCCTGTTCTTCGTTATTAACAGGATGTGCAAACTTCGGACCTTCGCCCGCGACGAACGATAAACCGAGCCCCATTGCATCGGGAACAGTAAGAATGTCCGAGAAAAGGATTGCGGCATCAAGATTGAAGCGTTCTACCGGCTGCAGTGTGACGTCACATGCAAGCTTCGGAGACATGGCAAGCTTCATGAAGCTGCCGGCTTCGGCACGAGTTGCGCGGTATTCAGGCAGATAACGGCCGGCCTGGCGCATCAGCCAAAGCGGTGTGTAATCAGTCTTTTCTCTTTTCAGAGCACGCAGGAAGGTGTCGTTAATCGGTTTCATCGTAAATTTGCGAGGATGGATATTTAAAGGATTCGGGTTATCTGGCACCCGGATCTCTTACGTCGGATCCTCGATGCGATAACGAAAGAATTCTAAATAAAAAAACTGAAGCCCTGCTTACTTATTTCGTTGCAAAGCTACAGTTTTTTTTGCGGCAATCACCGCAGACGCGAATTTGTTAAATCAGCGAACTACGAGTACGGGACGGTCGGCCTTAGCCAGAACCTGCTGTGTGGCGCTGCCGATGAAGAGAGAGCCGAGCGTACCGAGGCCTCTGCTGGCCATGACGATAAAGCGTACGTCTTTTTCCTTGGCGCAATCAAGGATGGCATCCGGAACAGTCTGACCGGTAATTTCTTCAGTTTGGCAGGGAACTCCGACTTCCTGACAGATTGCTGTCACAGCATCAAGACTCTTGATAGCAGTGTCGGATCCTTTAGTCTTGACTACCATGACGCCGAGCACCGATGTCTTTAAGTTCTTAGCAAGCTTGGCAGCAGTGCGGATTGCCTTTTCCGAAAGCTCGGAACCGTCAGTAGAAATCAAAATCATTATGAACTCCTAATAATTATTGGTTTTTGTTGATGCTACAACATCTATTTCACAAAATCGAGTAACTTCGCTCAGAATTAAAGCGGGCGGGACATTGGCTGTTTGCAGAAAGCAATAACCCTCTGCAGGGCAGAGGGTTATTGTTCGGCAAAACAGAAAATTCGTTATTTGCGAAGTTTCTGAATAATGCGCAACTGCTCGGCGAGCATACTGAGTTCTGCTTCCACCTTGGCAAGCTCGATTTCGCTTGTTGCGGACTTGGCAGCTTCCTTGGCCTTTTCCATAGCTTCACGTGCTTTGGCTTCGTCAAGGTCTTCGCTGCGGATAGCAACGTCAGCCAGAACGATCACGTGATGCGGCTGGACTTCCAGAACACCGCCTGCAACGAAGATTTCTTCTTCCTTCTTTTCGCCTTCAAGACGAATTCGAACAAGGCCCGGCCGAATAAGGGTAATGAGCGGAGTGTGACCCGGGAGAATACCCAGTTCACCGACCATACCCGGCAAAGCGACGAATTCAGCATCACCACTGAAGAGAGTCTCTTCAGCGTTTACTACGTCGACTTTTAAAGTTTTACTCATTGATTTCTCCAGGCTTAACCGGGGGACTTGAGGTCCCCCTGTTAATTACTTAATGGTCTTGGCCTTTTCGAAAGCTTCGTCGATAGTACCGACCATGTAGAAGGCCTGTTCCGGAAGCTGGTCGCATTCGCCGTCAACAATCATCTTGAAGCCGCGGATGGTTTCCTTGAGCGGAACGTACTTACCAGGAGCGCCGGTAAACACTTCAGCAACGTGGAACGGCTGAGACAGGAAGCGCTGGATCTTACGAGCGCGAGTAACGGAGAGCTTGTCTTCCGGAGACAGTTCGTCCATACCCAGAATGGCGATAATATCGCGCAGTTCCTTATAGCGCTGCAGAGTAGCCTGAACGCGACGTGTAACAGTGTAGTGTTCTTCGCCGATGATGTTCGGGTCGATCTGACGGGAAGTGGAGTCGAGCGGGTCGATAGCCGGATAAATACCGAGGGAGGCAATATCACGGGACAGAACCACTGTAGCGTCCAAGTGACCGAATGTTGTAGCCGGAGACGGGTCAGTCAAGTCGTCAGCAGGAACGTAGACGGCCTGAATGGAAGTAATAGAACCAACCTTAGTAGAGGTGATTCGTTCCTGGAGCTTACCCATTTCTTCAGCAAGTGTCGGCTGGTAACCCACAGCAGACGGCATACGGCCGAGCAGAGCGGAAACTTCAGTACCGGCAAGTGTGTAACGGTAGATGTTGTCGATGAACAGGAGAATGTCACGGCCTTCGTCACGGAAAGCTTCAGCCATTGTCAGACCTGTCATAGCAACACGCAGACGGTTGCCCGGAGGTTCGTTCATCTGACCGAACACCATGGCTACCTTGTCGAGAACCTTGGAGTCGCCCATTTCGTGGTAGAAGTCGTTACCTTCACGAGTACGTTCACCGACGCCGGCAAACACGGAGTAACCACCGTAGGCCTTAGCGATGTTGTTAATAAGTTCCATCATGTTGACGGTCTTACCAACACCAGCACCACCGAACAGACCGATCTTACCGCCCTTAGCGAACGGGCAGACCAAGTCAATAACCTTAATACCGGTTTCGAGCAGGTCAACAGACGGGCTCAGTTCATCAAACTTCGGAGCTTCGCGGTGAATCGGCATACGCTTTTCTTCACCGATCGGGCCGCAGTTATCGATCGGGCGACCGAGAACGTCCATAATACGGCCGAGGGTCTTCGGACCGACAGGAACATTGATGCCGTGGCCAAGGGCCTTGACATTCATGCCGCGCTGCAGGCCTTCAGAAGAGCCCATTGCAATGGTTCTAACAACTCCATCGCCAAGTTGCTGCTGAACTTCGAAAGTCAAACCTTCTTCAGCAAGAGTGTTTGTCTCGTCCTTTTCAAGTACGAGAGCGTCGTAAACCTTAGGCATCGACTCACGCGGGAACTGAACGTCCACCACAGCGCCGATGACCTGTACGATCTTTCCGATACTCATGAGTAGTCCTCGTATAGATATCTTTCTATTAAGACACAGCTGCTGCGCCACCAACAATTTCAGTAATTTCTTTGGTGATCGCTGCCTGACGGGTCTTGTTGTAAACCAATTGCAATTCGTGGATGAGCTTCTTAGCGTTATCAGAAGCAGCCTTCATAGCCACCATACGAGCGCTCTGCTCGCTGGCCATGTTTTCGGCAACAGCCTGATAAACGATTGCTTCGATGTAGCGACGCAGAAGAACTTCAAGAACTTCTTCGGCGCTCGGCTCGTAGATGTAGTCCCAGGAAAGACCGCTGACTTCGTCAGCCTTAACGGCTTCCTTGGGTAACGGCAGAAGCTGTTCAATAACCGGCTCCTGCTTCATCGCATTGATGAAGCGGGAATAAGCAATGTATACAACATCAACCTTGCCTTCGGTGAATGCCTGGAGCTGAACTCTAATAGCACCAAGCAGACGCTCTAACTGAGGCTTATCACCGAGCTGTACAGCCTGTGAAATAACAGGTACACCGATTCTTTGGAGGAATCCCAATCCCTTGTTGCCCAATGCAGTTGCTTCGATCTTCTTGCCTTCGAGGCCCCACTGCTGGAGACGCTGAGCGAGAAGACGCTGAATGTTTGTATTGAGCGCACCGGCTAAGCCCTTGTCCGTGGAAACGCAGATAAGACCGATATTTTCAATCTTGTCTACCTTACGCATATACGGAGAAGTTGCTTCAGTCGTAGCAAAAGCAAGGTGTCCGATCAGATTACGGACAGCCTCGCCATAAGGTCTGGCAGCCCTCATGCGATCCTGAGCCTTCTTCATCTTAGAAGCGGCTACCATTTCCATGGCCTTGGTGATCTTGCTAGTGTTTTGAACCGACTTGATCTTGGCCCGAATTTCCTTTGTGCTAGGCATTAGGATCCTCTAAATTATTAGTAAGCGCCAGACTTCTTAAATTCGGCGATGGCATTTCTGAGCAACTGCTCATCTTCCTTGCTCAAAGCCTTCTGAGTTTCGATGCGATCAACGAGGTCAGCATGATTGATCTTCATGAAGTCCTGCATTGCGCTTTCTACGTTCAGAGCATCCTTGACAGCTACGTCATCGTAGAAGCCTTCATTAATTGCGAAGAGCACGAGAGCTTCTTCCCAAACCTGAAGCGGCTTGTACTGAGACTGCTTCATCAGTTCTGTAACGACACGGCCGCGTTCCAACTGCTTACGAGTTGCATCGTCGAGGTCGCTGGCGAACTGTGCGAAAGCTGCAAGTTCACGGTACTGAGCAAGTGCCAGACGGACACCGCCGCCGAGCTTCTTAACAACCTTAGTCTGAGCTGCACCACCGACTCGGGAAACGGAAATACCCGGGTTGATAGCAGGACGGATGCCGGCGTTAAACAAGTCAGTTTCCAAGAAGATCTGACCGTCTGTAATAGAAATTACGTTGGTCGGAACGAATGCTGTAACGTCACCAGCCTGTGTTTCAATGATCGGCAGAGCGGTCATAGAACCAGTCTTACCCTTAACGGCACCGTTAGTGAAACGTTCTACGTATTCGGGGTTCACACGAGCAGCGCGTTCGAGAAGGCGGCTGTGGAGGTAGAAAACGTCACCCGGATAAGCTTCACGTCCCGGCGGACGGCGAAGCAGAAGGGAGATCTGACGGTAAGCCCAAGCCTGCTTGGTCAAGTCGTCGTAAACAATCAGGGAATCCTGACCGCGGTCGCGGAAGTATTCACCCATTGTTGCGCCGGAGTACGGAGCAATGTACTGCATAGCTGCGGATTCAGAAGCAGATGCAGCAACGACGATTGTGTAGTCCATAGCGCCGTGTTCTTCGAGCTTGCGAACAACGTTAGCGATAGTGGAAGCCTTCTGACCGATAGCAACATAAACGCAGATAAGGTCCTTGCCCTTCTGGTTGATGATGGTATCGAGAGCGATAGCTGTCTTACCAGTCTGGCGGTCACCAATGATCAGCTCACGCTGACCACGGCCAACCGGAACCATGGAGTCAATAGACTTCAGACCAGTCTGAACAGGCTGCGAAACGGACTGACGGTCAATAACGCCAGGAGCAACCTTTTCAACAACGTCGAATTCTTCTGTTTCGATCGGGCCCTTGCCGTCAATCGGCTGACCCAGAGCGTTAACAACGCGGCCGATCAGAGCAGGACCAACCGGTACCTGGAGAATGCGGCCAGTTGTGCGAACGATGTCACCTTCGGAAATGCCTGTGTATTCACCGAGAATAACAGCACCGACGGAATCACGTTCAAGGTTGAGAGCAAGACCGTAGGTATTGTTCGGGAATTCAAGCATTTCGCCCTGCATCACGTCAGAAAGACCGTGAACGCGGCAAATACCGTCGGTCACCGAGACAACGGTGCCCTCTGTACGAAGGTTGGTATTGAGACCCATTCCTTCGATTCGCTGCTTAAGCAGCTCGCTAATTTCACTCGGATTGAGTTGCATTACTTTCAACTCCGTAATTATCTGGTAAGAGCTACTTGCATTTCAGCAAGGCGCGACTTAACTGTGCCATCGAGAACCTGATCACCGACAGAAACTCTGACACCGCCAATAAGGGACTTATCGAGAACCACAGTCGGTCTCAGCTTGAGACCGTTGAACTTCTTGCTTAATGCAGCAAGGAAGTCATCGAGCTGGGCTTCGGTCAGCGGGAAGGGGCTTTCAATAACAACCTCTGCCTCACCTCTCGCCTTATCAACGAGCAAGTTAAACTGTCTTTGAATTTCAGGGATCGCATCAACTTTGCCGTTCTCGACAACCAGTCTGAGAAAGCGATCAGCCTCAGCCGGAATTTCTTCCGGCAGTGTGCCTCTCAACAAACCGAAAAGGTTTTCGTTGGTGGCATTGGGATCACCTTCAACCTCAACTACCTGAGGATCGATAGAAACCGTCTTGAGAGTGCAAAGCAGAGCCTTAAGCTGGTCGGCTAAAGTCTGATCCTTGCTGTCTCTTGTGGATTCAAAGAGTGCCTCAGCATAGGGGCGAGCAATGGTTGAAATTTCGGCCATAATTAAAGTTTCGCCTTAAGTTGATCAAGCAACTGCTGGTGGGCTTGTGCATCCACTTCGCGACCAAGAATCTGAGAAGCTCCGGTAACGGCGAGTGCTGCAACTTCATTACGAAGCTGTTCGCGAATCTGCTTTGTTTCTAAAGCAGCCTGAGCACGGGCAGCGGCGATAATCTTATCGGCCTCTACCTGAGCCTGAGCCTTAGCCTCGTCAATGATTGCCTGACCGCGTTGTTCACCGGCAGCAACGATTGTCTGAGACTGAGCGCGAGCGTTGGCTTCAATAGCGGCGCCTTCTTTCTTAGCTTCTTCCAAAGCTCGTTCGCCGCGATCTGCTGCGGCTAAACCAGCAGCAATCTCCTTTTGCCGTTCTTCAATTGCTCTGTTAAGAGGAGGCCAAATGAATTTCATGGTGATCCAAGCACCGACGAAAAACACGGCCATCTGAACGAACAGTGTGGCATTAATGTTCATGTTTGAACCCCGTTACGCTTGTAATACAAGCGGTGTCTGAAAAATAAACTAATCGCGGAAAAAAGCGGATTAGCCGACAAACGGGTTGGCAAAAGCGAACATCATGGCGATACCGACACCGATAAGGAAGGCAGCGTCGATAAGACCAGCGAGAAGGAACATCTTTGTCTGGAGAGTGTTGATCAGCTCAGGCTGACGAGCAGATGCTTCGAGGTACTTGCTACCCATGATAGCGATACCAAGGCAGGCACCGATAGCACCAAGACTGATGATCATGCCACAGGTTAATGCGACGAATGCTACGTTTGTCATTGCGAACTCCTTATTAATAAGCGCAATAAGTTTGATGAAAAAAAGTAATTAGTGACCTTCGTGAGCCTGACCGATGTAAACCAGGGTCAGCATCATCATAATGAAGGCTTGAAGCAAAACAATCAACACGTGGAAGAGCCACCAGAGGAGACCGGCAACAAAGTGGCCGAATGCACCTGCGACGCTTCCCATATCGAAACCGGTCCAGATACCGCCAAGAAGAGCGATGAGGAAGAACAGCAACTCGCCGGAATACATGTTACCGAACAGTCGCATGCCCATAGAAACTGTCTTTGCAAGGTATTCAACGCAGTTCAGGAGGAAGTTGAACGGCCAGAGCAGGAAGTGGTTGCCGAACGGAGCAACGAACAGTTCCTTTGTAAAGCCGCCGACACCCTTGATCTTCACGCCGTAGTAGAGCATGAGAAGAAGAACACCGCAGGAGATACCCATTGTGCCGTTAAGGTCGGCAGTCGGAAGCGGACGGACGTAGTGAACGCCGAAGACACCGACGATAGCAGGGATGAGGTCGACCGGGACAAGGTCGATTGCGTTCATGAAAATAACCCAGACAAAGACTGTCAGAGCCAGCGGAGCAATAAATGTTCTGTCGCCATGAACGATAGACTTAGCCTGTTCAGATACGAAATCCACAAGCATTTCTACGGCACACTGCCATTTACCCGGAACACCCTTAGTAGCTTTGCGGGAAGCGGTATAGAGCAACCAGAGGCAAAGCACCAGCATGCCGATAGAGAAAATAACGGTGTCGATGTTGATGACGGAGAAGTCAACAATGCTCGTTTGCTTAACAGATGACAGATGTGTCAAATGGTGATTGATATACTCTGTTGCATTACTTGCCATGAGCCTAATCCTTAAGTTATCTCCTAAATGCCATAGCAAACAGAAGACTGTTCAGAACGACACCACTGCTAACCAGAAATGGCGGCCATTCCAATTCTTTATAAAACAAAACAACAAGCAATAAACCTAAGACAGTGCCTGCTACTTTGATAAATTCGTAAACAAAGATCGCGATGGGACTTGTGTACATCGCCGGCACTAGCTTAATCGTAAGGATAACAAGCAGAGTCGGGAGAGCACAAGCAGCACCGCCAAAAAATGCAGATACTCCTGAAGTTGTACCGCCAAAAATCCAAAACAGACCGCTGACTACCAACCAGGAGCAACATTGCAAGAAAATAACTTTGTCGAGTGCTTTCACTTTAATTTAAAGCCCTTTTCCCGCATACAAAAAATGGGGGCTAACCCAAAGCGCGTGTATTCTACAAGAGCACCTATTCATATGCAAATAGAAAGCTCTTACTTCATGCGTTTGACCTAAGGAATAACCCTTACCATTTTGTATGATTAAAGCAATGTGCCTTTAGAGATGCGGAATTTTTCCAAAATCAGTTCAAATTCGTCGTAATTTGCGAACGAAATAACCATCTTTCCCTTGCCTTTGGCATTAGCTGTAAGACTGACAGAAAGACCGAGCTTATCGGCAAGAGCCTCTTCGATACGACAGATATCGCGACTCTTAGCTTCAGCCATCGTCTGGGGCTTTTTCTGTTTTTCGCCGGAAGCCAGAGCCTCTGCCTGTCTTACAGACATTTCCTTGGCAGCAATCTGCTCGGCAAGCTCAAGCTGTTTTTCTTTAGGAAGTGTCAGAAGCGGACGGGTATGCCCCATTTCCAACTTTCCTTCGCGAAGCATCTTCTGAACTTTTTCATGAAGTCCGAGCAATCTGAGCAAATTAGTAACGGCGGAACGGGATCGACCGACAGCCTTAGCTACCTCTTCATGCGTGTAATTAAATTCTTCGCAGAGCTGCTGCAGACCGACTGCGGCTTCCATCACATTGAGATCTTCTCTCTGAAGATTCTCAATGAGGCCTACAGCAAGCGCTTCTTCATCGTTCACTTCAAGAACCGTTACCGGAACTGTTTTTAAGCCGACAAGCTTAGCTGCTCTGAAGCGTCTTTCGCCGGCAAGGATTTCATAACGGTCGCCCTGAGCACGAACTACGATAGGATTGAGGATCCCCTTCTCTTTAATAGAGGCAGCAAGCTCCTTAAGACCGGCAGCCGGCATTGAAATTCGTGCCTGATACTTTCCGGGGAACAGCTTGCCGATTTCTACGTTCTGACCTGAGGACTCATTCGGCTTGGTCGCCATAACATCTGCAACACTCTTAACTCCAAACATGGAGTCGAGTCCCTTACCTAATCCCTTTGATTTCTTTGTAGCCACTTTCTTTTACCGACGGTGTTTTCTTAACTTTTCTTTCTTTGCAAATTCCTGAGCAAAGCACAAATAAGCCTGAGCTCCGCGCGATGACGGATCGAAGAGAACGCCCGGCATACCGAAACTCGGTGCTTCGGCCAATCTTACGTTGGTCGGAATCACTGTGGAGTACACACGGTCGTTGAAGAATTCAATCAGCTGCTGGCTGACTTCACGCTGCAGTGTGATTCGCGGATCAAATCGGACGCGAAGCAGACCGGAAATCACCAATTCATTATTGATGTGTTCACGAACGGCCTTAACGCTCACAACCAAGTCGGAAACGCCTTCAAGCGAGAAGTACTCGCAGGTCATCGGAATAATCACGCCGTCGGAACAGCAGAAAGCATTGACGGTGAGAATCGACAATGCAGGCGGACAGTCAATCAATACGACGTCGTATTCCTTTTCGACCTGAGCCAGCGCATTCTTTAACTTAAGTTCTTTACCTTCTTCCTGGAGAAGATCTTCATCGATACCGGCCAGGCGTCGGTTGGAACCTAAAACAAAATAATTACAGCTTTCGGAAAAATAGACAGCATCTTTAATTTCGACCTGTCCGGTCAGCACTTCATAGACGCTCGACTTCAGCGCAACCTTTTCCACACCGCTGCCGGTTGTTGCGTTACCTTGAGGGTCCAAATCTACGAGCAGAACTTTATAGCCGTTCTTGGCCAAAGCCGCAGCTAAATTTACGGTTGTCGTTGTCTTTCCGACTCCGCCCTTCTGATTTGCAATGCTGTAAATCTTCGTCATTTCTTCACAGTTCTTTTCTTAATCAGAGCATCTGCCCGGACCGCCCCCTATTTAAGAGATATACCGGTCGAACGGATAACCTGCTGTTCTATAAATTGCAGACAATATTTAATTATCCCATATGTAGAAGTGCCTCCCTTCTGAGAATCGTTTGATTTCCTTTTATTTTTTTGTCGCTACAATTAAATGCGTCATAAAAAGCCGACAAGTCCGATGACAGAGAAATTGAATCTTCCTGTTGAGCTGACAGTTAAAAATACAGCCAGCATAAGAAGTGAGTTTTTGGAACTCACAAAAAACAACTGCGGAACAATCTCAGTTGATGCGTCCTTATTGCAGAAAGTTGACGAAACCGGGCTGGCCTTCTTATATGAGATAAACCATACAAACACCGCCGTTGAGCTTTTCGGTTTACGTGATGAAATCCGTCAACTCTACGATTCGGTCACCTACGGTTTTACTCCCTGCCCTGATCCGACTGTCGAAAAACTCGATACTCTCTCTCAAATCGGAAAAGACACTGCTTCTTTCGGCAACAGCATAAAAGACGCACTTACTTTTATCGGCGAAGTCTGTGCGGCACTTCTCAACGCATTGCGTCATCCGAAAGAATTCCGCCTGAAGGAAATTCTCAATGTTTCTATGGAAACCGGTACCAATGCCGTCGGTATTGTCTGTCTGATCGGTTTTCTGATGGGCATCATCATTGCTTTTGAAACGGCATTGGTCGCTCAGATTTTCGGTGCGGTTATCTTTGTTGTGAACGGTATCGGTGTTGCCCTTACCCGCGAACTCGGTCCCCTGATGACCGCCATCTTGTTTGCCGGCCGCTCCGGATCGGCTTTTGCCGCCCAGCTCGGTACCCAAAAAGTCAATGAAGAACTCAATGCACTGACAACATTCGGTCTCGACCCGGTTCACTTCCTGGTTGTTCCGCGTATCGTTGCTTCAACACTGATTCTGCCGCTCCTCTCCGTTTTCGCCACTTTGATCGGTGTACTCGGCGGCGGTCTGATCATGCTGATGTACGACATTACTTTTACTCAGTTCTACGTTCAGCTCATCGGTGCAACTTCTGTTGCCGATGTTCTCTTCGGCATTGTGAAGTCTGCTGTTTTCGGCTTCGTCATTTCTCTGATCGGCTGTTACTGCGGTTTAAGAACCGGTGCCGGTGCAGCGGCCGTCGGTCTCTCCACAACCAGGGCCGTTGTACTCAGTATCGTTTGGATCGTTCTGATTGACGGTACTGCCGCACTTCTTATGAACCGACTCGGATGGTAAATATGGCAAACGTAGAAAAAGATTATGCGATCCGCGTCGAAAATCTGACGATGGGCTGGCCGCGAAAAGTTTTGCTGGAAAATGTCTCTTTTGACATTCCGACCGGTCAGATTGTCTTCCTGCTCGGCGGTTCGGGTTGCGGTAAATCCTCTTTGATGAAAACGCTCATCGGTTTGAACGCTCCGCTCGCAGGCGACATCAAAATTCAGGGCCGCAGTATCGTTCACTCCCCTCAGGAAGAAATTCACGAAATCCAGCGCTCGCTCGGCATCATGTATCAGAGCGGTGCGCTTTTCGGCTCGATGAGTGTCTTGGAAAACGTCCGTTTTCCGCTTGATCACTTCACCGATCTTTCAGAAGAATCCAAAGACCTTACCTGCAAACTCGTTCTCAACATGCTTGAGATGCAGCATGCTGCTTATCTGATGCCTGGAGAACTTTCCGGCGGCATGCTCAAACGAGCAGGTATTGCGCGTGCGATGGTGCTCGGGGCAAAAATTGTATTACTTGACGAGCCCGGCGCCGGTCTCGATCCGATTACTGCAGCGAACCTTGACCGTACCATTCTGAGACTGCGTGACAGCTTGGGCTGCACATTCATCATCGTCAGCCATGAGTTGCAAAGTATTTTCTCTATTGCCGATCGATGCCTGATGCTCGACCCGGTAAGTAAATCCATTATCGCCGACGGAGCTCCGCAAGACTTGAGAGATCATTCTCCAAATCCGCGCGTCAAGCAGTTCTTTAACGGCGCTCCCGATGCACAGAGGTAGTTATGCGAAATAAGACGGGTTACTTTAAATTAGGCTTATTTATTGCAACCGCAACGATCATCCTGATTGCTGCTGTTGCGATTCTTGCCGGGCCGAATGTCTTCCGGCCGAAAGCAACGGTTGAAACCTATTTCATCCACTCTATCAGCGGCCTGGAGGTCGGTTCTCCGGTTAAGTTCCGCGGCATCCCTGTCGGACAAGTAAGAGAAATTCTTCTTTCAAGCGAAGCGTATCCGAACAAACAGCAGGATCTGATTTCTCCGAATAAGACCGTTGCCGTCGTTCGCATGGATCTTTATCTGAACAATCAGGAAGATTTAAAGGACGAACTCAACCGCCACATTGAGAAGGGTCTGAGAATCCAGACGCAGCTTGCCGGCATTACAGGATCGCTTTACCTTTCTATTGAATTTTTGGAACCGGACAAATATCCTGCCGACCGCATCAAGTTCAATTGGAAACCTGAATACGCCTACATTCCAAGCGCCCCCAGCTTAAGTAATGAAATTGTCGAAAACGTCAAACATTTCCTTGCCGACCTCGACTCTGCCAATCTTCAGAAGAATCTCGGCCAGATCGGACCGACACTTGTACAGTTGCTCGATAACATTAACCGCATTACAGCCGATCTCGATCCGAAAGAAATCGCTTCTCTTGCAGGCAGCATGAACAAACTTCTTATTACCGCCAATAATAAGATGGACGGATTTGATGTTGATCAGCTCAACCGACTGATCAAACAGCTCGATCAATCTGCCAAGACTATGGACAATTCCATGAGGGCCGCACAGCTCAAAGAGCTCTCGACCAGCCTGACCAACCTTTCCAGAAGACTCGACAGCGTTCTTCAGAACAATCAGTACGATATTCAGGATACGTTGAGAAATCTCAATAAAGCTACTGCCAATATCGAAGTACTGACAAAGGAATTATCCAATGATCCGAGTGCGATCTTCTCCAGACCGAGCGATTCCCGCTCATCTTTGATTCCCTCGGCTAAATAAGAATAAGGAACATACACTATGATCAAACGACTCATCGCTGCTTCTGCGGTCTGCCTGTGCGCCGGTTGCTCGATTCTTCCCGAACGCCCGCCTGTCGATCTTTACGGCCTGACTGTCGATGTTCCTCAAACTTATTTCTCCGACAATCGGATCAATGCTTCCGTTCAGGTTTATGAGCCGACTATCGTATCGTCTTTGGCAGGAAATTCTTTCTATACCAAAGGCCGTGACTACCGCTTCTATAAGAGCGAAGCCTCCCGCTTCCTCGCTGATCCGACCGTCATGATCGGCGAGTCTTTCCGTACCTGGTTTACCGCTGCAGGCCCCTGGAAGTACGTCTATGCTCCGAACAGCCTTGTAGCAGCCGACTACGCCGTCACAATTTCGATTTCTAAGCTTTACGTTGATTTTCCGACGAAGGAATCTGTTGTAGCAATGACTGTTCAGGTAACCGATGCCCGCAAGAACACATTGATCAGTCAGTTCGATCCGGAAAAGAGAATTCCGATCAACAGCATTTCTGCCAAAGATGCTGCCGCCGGATATGCAAAAGCGATTCAGCAGATCCTGGAGGAAATTACTCCGGAACTGCAGAATCGCTTGTTAAAGAAGACTGCCGGTTAACTACTTAAAGCGAAGCATTCAAACCTGTCCAAAGCTCCGAGAAACCGGTCCAGAAAATCTGAACACCGAGACAGACCAGAATGAAAGCGAAGATACGGGTGATCGCATCGGCACCCGTATCGCCGAGCTTCTTGGTAATAAGATCGGAATAACGGAAGGACAGCCAAATCACCATGCACGTTGCCAGTGCAGCTAAATTAGCTCCCATCACATTGGGAAGCGTAATTTCCATCGAAGAACCGATAGCCGCAGAAACCGCAATTGCACCCGGACCGATTGTCAGCGGCAGTGTCAGCGGATAAAACGCCTTTTTGATCAGATCTTTCTTAGAGACCTTCCTGACATTTAAATCGTGACTTTCCGAGAAACTCGGACCGTTCAGCGTACTCCAGCCGGCCGTGAACAACACGATACCGCCGGCCACTCGGAGCACACCGAGAGAAATACCGAAGAAACTCAGAATAAACGAGCCTACATAGAGACATACGATCGTCATAAAGAAAGCGTAAATACCGACTCTCAAAGACAGATCATTTCGGTCGCTTCGGCTCAGATCCGGAGTGAGCGTAAGGAAAAACATAGCTGCGCCGATCGGATTGACGATCGGCAGCATCGCTGTGAATACATAGAGAAACGTGCTGATAAATGACTCCATTTATTCCTCCTTTTTTTTCAGCACAACCAAATGGCGTTCTTCCTCCAAATACGGGACGTTAAGCGGAACAATTTTTTCAACACCGACAGAAGCGGTTAATTTTTCTATTTCTTCATTAGGCATCTTACCTTTCATGGCGAGCCAATAACCGTCTTCTTTGATCAAATTTTCTGTCAGACCGACAAACTGATCGACCGACGAAAATGCTCTCGAAGAGATAAAGTCAAAGGCAGGCTCTTTCAGGTTCTCGATACGGGTATGAACCGCACGGATATTCTTCAGACGAAGCTGAAGAATGGCCTGATTCAAAAAGGTAACCTTCTTGCCGACAGCATCCACCATAGTGAAATTCTTCTCGGGGCACAGGATTGCGCACGGAATACCCGGCAATCCTCCGCCGCTGCCGACATCGAGACCGCGGACAAGATCTTTGCACTCGTCGCTGTTTAAGTAGGCGGCAAATGCAGCGGAGTCGAGAAGATGTTTCTTGACGACGTCCTCTGCATTGGTAATCGATGTCAGGTTATAAGTTTTATTCCACTTCATGAGCAGATTGCCGAAATCAACCAGGCGATCGACGACGGCATCGTCTGTAGGAAGGCGAAGCTCTTCGAGCCCCTTTTTCAGGAATTCTCTGGCTTCGGAATCGATCACGGCAAAATTCTTCATTTTTACTTACTTGCGTTACGTTTTAAGTGGATTAAAAGCAGAGAGATAGCTGCCGGTGTCACACCGGAAATTCTCTGAGCCTGACCGATAGTTGTCGGACGAACTCTTTCGAGCTTCTGCTTGATTTCAAAAGACAGACCCTTTGCGCAGCTGTAGTCGAAGTCAGCCGGAATTTCAGTTTCTTCGTGTTCGAGATTCTTCTGAACTTCTTCCTTCTGACGGTCGATATAACCTGCGTACTTCAGCTTAATATCAAGCGTGCCGCTCCAGTCCTTATTCAGGTACGGAGGAGCAAGCATCGGTTCGCCTTCGTTATTCACTAAAGTCGTAACCTTTTCGTAGTTCACGTTCGGACGCTTGATCGCATCAAGAAGATTGGTTTCCTTCTGAAGCTTGCATCCGAAAACGCTCTCCTGAGATTCTTCCGGAACATTGTGCGGATTGACCCAAACGCTGCGAAGACGTTCTTCTTCCTTGGCAAGAGCTTCCTGTTTTTCGCAGAATGCGGCCCAGCGTTCTTCACCGACCACACCGAGTTTGCGGCCGATTTCTGTAAGACGCTGATCGGCGTTGTCTTCGCGAAGGTTCAGACGGTATTCGGCGCGGGAAGTGAACATACGGTACGGTTCGCTGACGCCCTTGGTAATCAGGTCGTCGACCATCACACCGATATAAGCCTCGTCGCGGCGCAGTGCGAATGCTTCCTTATCCTGAGCACGCAGTGCTGCGTTGATACCGGCAAAAAGGCCCTGAGCTGCAGCTTCTTCGTAGCCGGTTGTGCCGTTGACCTGACCGGCAAAAAACAGATTGTTGATCTGCTTGCTTTCAAAACTTGACTTCAGGAACATCGGATCGAAGAAGTCGTATTCGATCGCGTAACCCGGACGCAGAATATGTACGTTTTCAAGACCCGGAATCGTACGGATAAAGTCAATCTGTACGTCATACGGAAGACTTGTAGAAATGCCGTTCGGGTAATACTCATAAGTATTCAGACCTTCGGGTTCCAGGAATACCTGATGAGAATCCTTGTCGGCAAATCGCTGAATCTTGTCTTCGATAGACGGGCAGTAACGCGGACCGATACCCTTGATCACACCGGCGTACAGCGGAGAACGGTCAAGGTTATTGCGGATGATGTCGTGTGTGCGGGTATTGGTATTCGTAATGAAACACGGAACCTGCTCCGGATGGTCTTCGGGCTTACCGAGGTAAGAGCAGACCGGAACCGGATCTTCGTCACCTCTTTGCAGAACGCACTTCGAAAAATCAATAGTGCGGCCGTCAAGACGAGCGGGAGTACCTGTCTTCAGGCGTGCCTGCGGGCAGCCGATTCGCTTAAGCGACTCGCCGAGCGCAGTCGAAGCGGGATCACCGACTCGACCTGCAGAGTAATGCGTCATACCGACGTGGATCATACCGTTCAGGAATGTACCGGCAGTAATCACCACAGTCTTGCCGTGAATATCCATTTCGGACTGAGTACGGATACCGACTACTTTATCGCCTTCCATCAGAAGGTCGTCGGCAGCACATTCGAGCAGATACAGATTTTCCTGACCTTCGATCAGACGGCGCATTTCCTTGCGGTAAAGAGCGCGGTCGATCTGAGCGCGTGTCGCGCGGACGGCAGCACCCTTGGAGGCGTTAAGCACTCGGAATTGAATACCGGCCTTATCGGTAACTCGGGCCATCAGACCGTCGAAAGCGTCGACTTCTCTGACCAGGTGGCTCTTGCCGATACCGCCGATAGACGGGTTGCAGGACTGCTGACCGAGATTGTCGAAATTATGTGTGACCAGGAGTGTCTTGCACTGCATTCTTGCAGCAGCTGCAGCAGCTTCAATACCTGCGTTACCGCCGCCGACAACAATCACATCAAATTTAACTGGATATACAAAAGACATAATTATGTTTCACGTGAAACGTTTATTTGCCGATACAGAAACCGGCAAAAATCATACCTAACAGATCATCGCTCGAAGTGCGACCGACGATATCGCCGAGGTCATCGGAAGCCAGACGCAATTCTTCGGCAAAGAATTCAAGGAAGTCGCCGACTTCAAGGGACTCTTTGCATTTTTCAAGATGGACCAATGCCGACTTGATACCGGCAATGTGGCGGGCACGTGCCAGGTATACCGATTCGGCGTTCTTCCAACCGGAGATCTTCAGGAGTTCTTTTCGAATCTGATCCAACCCTTCTCCGCTTCTAGCCGATGTCATGAGAATTGTTTCACGTGAAACATCAACCTTCGGCTTTTCGGACAAGAGGTCAATCTTATTGAGAATAGTAATGACCGGCGTACCCTCGGCTGTCAGAGAACGGACGACCGGGAGAACTGCATCCTGCTGATCAACACCGAGAGTTGCATCAACAACCCGAAGAATAATGTCGGCCTTGGCAATCTCTGCCTTCGATCTTTCGATGCCGATTTTTTCAACGACATCTTCGGTTTCGCGAATACCGGCTGTATCAATAATATGGAAAGGAATACCTTCGAGATGTATCTGAGTCTGCACCTTGTCTCGGGTTGTACCTTCGACGTCGGAAACGATCGCGATATCGTCTCCTGCCAATGCATTGAGCAAACTCGACTTACCGACGTTTGTGTGACCGATCAGAGCGACACGAACACCGTCTCTTAGAATCTCGCCTTGCTGAGAAATCGAGAGGACATTACGCAGCTTTGCGATGATATCTTCAAGTTTTTCCGCGATCTTGTAATCCGACAGGAAGTCGACTTCTTCCTCCGGAAAATCCAATATCAGCTCCGATTCCACACGTAAACGGATGAGCAGGTCATTTATTTCCGTAATTTTCTTGGAAAAATCGCCGCGAAGCGATCGCGAAGCGGCCTTAATGGCGTTTTTCGAAGTAGCATCAATCAAATCGGAAACAGCTTCTGCCTGCACTAAATCCATCTTTCCGTTCAAGAATGCACGGGCAGTGAATTCGCCGGGCTCGGCAATACGGATACCGAGATCGCCGCCGGCCTCAAGAATAATTTCAACAATCCAGCCGAGCAATACACGTCCGCCGTGAGCCTGAATCTCAAGCACGGATTCTCCGGTATAGGATTTCGGTCCTTCGAAGAAAATAGCGAGAACACGATCCACCAGATCGTTGTTATGATCCTTGAGCGACACCAATGTTGCACGATGCGACTGCGGAGCGTCTTTTTTAAAGAGACGCTGATACAGCTCCCTGATCACAGTCAGTGTTCCGGAGACGCGTACGATCCCGACACCGCCGTTTCCGGCTGCCGTCGAAATGGCAACAATAGGGTCCTTAAATGAGTAACTCATAAAATACTTTTTAAGAAAAATGAGCCTTAATCGAGATAACAAAAGCCCTGCTTCGATCATCGGTGCCGCCATCGGTGTTCTGGCGGCACTTCCTGTTGCCATGATGTTGGCATCACTGCTCGGTAACAGCTATGAAAGCAGAGCCTGGATCTACATTTTAACCCTATGCTGGGCCATCGTCGGGGCGATCAGCCTTGTTGTGACCACAAGCAAAAAGAACACAAATGTAACCGCCAAACGCATAGGACTTTGGATCGTATGCGTTTGGATCTGGCCCGTGCTGCTTCTGATATCAGCAAAAGATAAGAGAAATTAAACCTCTTCCTCTTCTTTAGGCGCCAGTCGGGTCGCCAGGAGCTGATTGATTCGATGGTTGTCCACGTCGATAACTTCGAAACGATATCCGTTATATTCGACCCGGTCAGTCAGCTTCGGTACGCGACGAAGCATGTACATCATGAAGCCGGCCATCGTTTCGTAGGATTCATCGTCCGGGAATCGGTCGATATTGAATTTGATCTCCACATCATCGACCGGCGTTGTACCGTCAATAAGCCATGTGCCGTCATCACGTTCGACAATCTGAGCTTCTTCCGGGGTAGCGACGAAGTCCGCCATCACCGTACTCATAATGTCGTTAATCGTAATAATGCCGACAGTCAGCGCATATTCATTAATCACTACGGCAAAGTCGGCCCTCTGTGCCTTGAAAACATCCAGAGCTTCGGACAGGGACAGCGTATCGGGAAGTGCAGGAATCTTCTTAATAAGACCGGCTTCTGCAAACGAAACGCTCTTGCCTTCGATCACACGGCTCAGCAAGTCCTTTGCATCGACATAACCGATGACATGGTCGATATCTTTTTCGCAGACCAAGAAACTTGTATGCGGTGTATGCACCAGTTTCTCAGTAATACTCTGCGGACTTTCATCGAATCTGAAAAATACGATTTCGTCTCTCGGCGTCATTGCGCTCGGAACCAGACGATTTTCTAAGTCCATCAGATTTTCAATGGCAGCCTGCTCGTTCGGAGCGAGAATACCGGCTGCCGCACCCGCGTCAACGGTAGCAACAATATCGTCACTGGTCAGTTCGTCATCTTTCTTCGTCGAGATACCGAGTATTTTGAGAATGACGGTAGACAACTCACTTAAGAACCAAACCAGCGGCATCAGCACCTTGCTGAGCACTCCCATCATGCCGACAATCTGAACAGCAATTTTTTCAGGACGGGTAAGGCTGATTCTTCTCGGAATAAGGTCGGCAAGCAACACAAACAGCAAAGTCACCGAGAAGAAAGAAATAAGAAACGAGACGCTGCTTAAATAAGCATCCGGAAGAATTCCGTCGAGAAGGCGTTCGAACACTTCTCCGAAAGCAGAGTCGCCGATAATACCGCCGAGAATGGCAACCGCATTGGTACCGATCTGAATAATGGCAAAAAATTTGCCCGGCTTACTTTGAAAATTTAAGACATGAACCGCACGTTCGTCGCCCTGCTCGATCATCTGCTGAAGTCTTACCTTACGGGCGCCGGCAATAGAAATTTCTGCAAAAGAGAAGAAGGCACCGCCGAGAATCAGCAGTACGATACACAAAGCCTTGGCTGTAACATCCAAGATAACCCCCTAATTATTTGTTTCTCCTATTTTAATATGCCGAAGCTCAGTCAATAAGAAACAAGCGTAGATTTCATTTCCGAATGAACTTCAGTCTCCGTTTGCCTGAGTGAAAAAAGGCTACTATGCCACCAAACACCTCAACCGGACACACTTCTTCACCGCACCAACACCCCGATATAGAAAATTAATCAACCATCGGACGAATAGGTATCCGATCCAATAAATACCCCTCCGACAATATCTAATTTTCATACGGAATTCGAGTTTTTAAAAAAAAGCTTCTGCGAAAATTATCCGCACAAACTATTCGGATTTTTGATCCTGCAGAGCGCACCCTGTCGGTTTTTGCCGAAAAAAAATCAGCATCTTCACCGAATTTCTTCAAATTCTTCTAAAAATCAGGGAAAAAAGCATCCTGTATGTAAGAATATATGGGCTCGATAAATACCCTTCAGAGAGAGAAACTATTATGAGAAAAGTCATTGCCGGTTTTGCGCTTGCTAGTACAGCGCTTCTCGGTGCCTCCGCCGTTATGGCAGGTCCCGTCCTGGATCGCGTTCGTCAGAACGATATGGTTGTCTGCGGTGTTAATACTGCAGCCCCCGGTTTCAGTAATGCCGACAGTAAAGGTCAGTGGAGCGGTCTCGACGTGGATTACTGCCACGCCCTTGCTGCTGCAGTCCTCGGTGACGCCAACAAAGTTAAATATGTTCCGCTGAATTCTCCGCAGCGCTTCTCTGCTCTTCAGGCCGGCGAAGTCGATATTCTTGCCCGTAATACAACCTGGAACCTCACTCGCGACGCTTCCCTCGGTGCTGTATTTATCGGTATCAACTATTTCGACGGCCAGGGCTTTATGGTCCCGAAGAAGTACAACATCACTTCTGCTAAGCAGCTTAACGGCGCAACCATCTGCGTTCAGTCCGGCACCAGCAGCGAAAAGAGCGTTGCCGACTACTTCAACGCCAATAAGATGAAGTACAAAGCTGTGCTGTTCGACACAACCGAAGCAACACAGAGCGCCTTCATCTCCGGTCGCTGCCAGGTTTATACAACTGACATGAGCGACCTTGCCGGTGCCCGTACACGCGCAAAGAATCCCGATGACTTCGTCATTCTGAGCGAAGTTATCTCCAAGGAACCCCTCGGCCCGTCCGTCGCCAAGGGTGATAACGAATGGTTCCAGATCGCCCGTTGGGTTCTCAACGCATGGATCGAAGCAGAAGAACTCGGCGTAACTAACGCCAACGTTGATACAATGCGCGATACATCCGCAAACCCGAACGTCCAGCGTCTTCTCGGCAAGGCCGAAGATATGGGCAAACTGCTTGGCCTGGACAAGGACTGGTCCTACCGTATCGTCAAGCAGGTCGGTAACTACGGCGAAAGTTTTGATAAGAACCTCGGACCGGACAGTGCGTTGAAGCTGCCGCGCGGCATCAACAACCTCTGGACCTCGGGCGGCATTCTTTATGCTCCCCCTGTCCGATAATCTTAATTAGATAGTTCAAAACAAATGGCGGGTCATACCGCCATTTGGTGCTTAAAGGGCAAATAAAAAATGAATGTTATTGGTGATGCTGCCTGGAGAAAACGGGAAAGCGTTAGAAAGAGAAAGGAAGGCTTCTGGCAGTTGCTCCTTCTTTTCGCTGTAGCAGTTATTCTCGGTTACTTCATCTGCAACGTCTCGGCAAACCTGCAGGCAAGAAGCATCCATTCAGGCTTCGGCTTCCTTGCAGAACGTGCCGGTATTGAAATCGGTGAAAGTCTCATCAGCTTCAGCTCGACCAATACATTCCTGAAAGCCTTTTTCGTAGGCCTTCTCAATACGCTTAAGGTTTCCGTCGTATCCATTATTACGGCAACCGTTCTCGGTGTAATCGTCGGTCTGATGCGCCTGGCGAATCACCCCCTGTTGCGTATGCTCGGTACAGCTCACGTCGAGTTCTACCGAAATATTCCGCTGATCGTTCAGCTGCTTCTGATTTACATGCTTCTGACCGAACTGCTTCCTCCCTCAATGGAAGCCATTCAGTTCGGACAGTGGGCTCTGCTCTCCAAAGCCGGCCTTCAGTTCTCCGTACCGCTCGACAACACCGTTGCTATGATCGGCGGTGTCATTGCCGCAGCCGTCAGTTTTGTCGCAGCCAAGCGCTGGCTGCGCCGCAACAGTACCGACCTTGTAGCCAATCTCGGCGGCGGCACTGCAGCCGCAATCATGGGCGGAATGGCCTGGGCTGCCTTCGGTGCCTTCCAAGGTTGGTCCCATCCTGAAATGATGGGCTTTTCCATCGAAGGCGGCGCCTCGCTCTCTCCGGAGTTTCTCGCTCTGTGGATCGGTCTGACCTGCTTTACTTCTGCATCCATCGCTGAAATCGTCCGTGCCGGCGTACTTGCCGTGCCGCAGCGTCAGTGGTCTGCCTCCTATGCACTCGGCATGACCCCGCTCGAAACTATCAGCTATGTGATCTTCCCGCAGGCTCTCAGATTGGCGATTCCGCCGCTCTCGAGCCAGTACATGAACCTGACGAAGAACTCGTCTCTGGCCGTGATCGTGGGTTACCCGGATCTGGTATCCATCGGCAACTCCACCATCAATCTCAACGGTCAGGCTCTTGAAGTCATCGTGATCATTATGGTTGTTTACCTGTTCCTCAACCTGGTCATCTCGGTCCTGATGAACTTACTGAACTCCCGCATTACAAGGGGAACTCGATAATGACAGCTCCTGCCAGAACCGAAGACGGTTTTCTCCGTCAACTCTTCCATTCCCCGCTTGCTTCTGCGGTGACCGTTGCCGTCATCGGCATCGTCGGCGCAGCCCTCTTTTTCCTCTGGAAATGGGGTATTTCCGACGCTATTTTTAAAGCCGATTTCCAAGCCTGTTCTGACAATGAATTCGGTGCATGCTGGGGTTTCGTTACCGAAAAGTGGCGCCTCATCATCTTCGGCCGATTCCCCTATGAAATGCAGTGGCGCCCTGCTCTTGCCACTGCATTGGTCGTCGGCATGCTGATCATTTCTGCCTTCCCGCAAACCTGGACAAAAACCGGAGCCAAGATTCTCGGAGCCGGATGGGTTGTTGCTCTCGCAGGCTTTTTCCTGCTGATGGGCGGCGGTTTTGCCGGCCTTCCCAAGGTTGAATCCGACAGCTGGGGCGGTCTGCCGCTTACCGTCATCCTGACACTTATCGGTATGACAGCATCTGCTCCGATCGGCATCCTGCTTGCGATCGGCCGACGCTCTTCGCTCAGCATTGTCCGCAATCTTTCGATCGGCTACATTGAAATCATTCGCGGTATTCCGCTGATCACGGTACTTTTCTTTGCCACATTTATTTTCCCGCTGATCCTGCCGACAGGCTGGAGAATCGATCCGTTCTGGCGAATCGTTATCGGTATCGTGCTCTTCCAGGCCGCCTATATGGCTGAAACTGTCCGCGGCGGTCTGCAGACAATTCCGAAGGGCCAGTACGATGTCTCCGACTCCCTCGGTATGACCAAGGCACAGACCTACATTTATGTGATTCTGCCCCAGGCCCTCGTCAAGATCATTCCGGCGTTCGTCAACAGCCTTTTGTCGACCTTTATGGATACCTCTCTGGTTACGATCGTTTCTATGTACGACTTAACCGGCAGCCTGCGCCTTGCGCTCGGTGACCCGAACTGGAGAAACTTCTTCCTTGAAGGCTACATCTTCATCGCTCTGATTTATCTTGTCGCCAGCTTTGCCATGTCCCGATACAGCATCTGGCTTGAAAACAGAATCCACAATAAAGAGCACAATACAGTTGTCGTTGCCGCTTAAAAGAGAAAAATATGCTGGATAAAATTTATGAACACATCGTGCGCTTAAACAGCGGCGAAGAAGGCATCACCCGAGAACAACTCTGGAAGGGGCTGGTTTACTTTACCGAACACCCCGACAAGCTGATGCCGCATATCGAAGAAGTTACTGTTGAAAAACAGATGCGTACTCCCGATGACTTCATCTTTGTTCGTACACTGAACTTCGGCTCCTTTGATGTCGAAGACCGTGTGGAATTTACTTCTCACGAAAAAATCCGCTACGAAATCAAAGCCAGCGATAAGTTCCCGGACAGCGCTCACGAAATCGAAATCAACGAACCGACTTCCGGCGATCTGTTCCTGCGTTTCACGTACTTCGAAGACGCTGAAAAGAGTCTCGACAACGTCTATCCGCAGGGCGCCGAACTGCGTCGACAGGCATGGCAGGCCAAGGATCAGGGCTTGGCCAGACTTATTATGGAAGCAGCTGCTCAGGGGCAGTTCGACACCCATAACTAAGAGCGCCTAATAGTAAGTTTCTTACGGAAGAAACCCCGGTTTTCCTCACGGATAACCGGGGTTTTGTTGTCAGCGGACAGGTCCGTTAAATCTTGCCGACCAACTCGATTGAAGGCTTCAGAGCATCTTTGCCGGGGGCCCATTTAGCCGGACAGGCCATACCGGGATTAGCTGCCACATACTGAGCGGCCTGCACTTTGCGCAACAGCTCCGAGGCATTGCGGCCGATACCTTCGTCATGAATTTCACAGACAACGATACGACCGTTGGGATCGATCACGAAAGTACCGCGCTGAGCGAGACCGGCTTCTTCGATCATCACACCGAAATTACGACAGATGTGACCGGTCGGATCACCGACCATCGGGAAGCCTACCTTACCGACGGCAGCAGAAGAATCGTGCCAGGCCATGTGAGTGAAATGCGTGTCGGTAGAAACTGAGTAAATTTCCACTCCGATCTTCTTGAATTCTTCATAGTGATCGGCCAGGTCTTCGAGTTCGGTCGGGCAAACGAAAGTGAAGTCTGCCGGATAGAAAAAGATGACAGACCATTTGCCGGCCAAATCCTTTTCTGTCAGATGAATAAATTGATTGTCCTGATAGGCTTCTGCAGAGAAAGGTTGAAGAGTTGTTCCAACTAAAGACATTTCAAAATCCTCCGTTAAAGTGTTCGGATACGATAAGTTATCGGCTTCTTCTCTGTCTAATAGACAAAACTAATGCGATCCATGCAGGGAAAATATAACGGCTGAAAATGAGGCTTATTTGCAAAAATCCCCAATTGGGGCATCAGCAATACCAAACACATAACCTATTGTTTAAAAAGTACTATTCGCAAAACTCGAATTCCTGGGTGAATATTTACATTCTTCGCACACGAATAATTCTTGCCTTAGTAAAAGAGCTTTCCTATGATTGAACAGCTGTCGCAACTAAATGTGAGATGACAAATGACAACAGTTTCTTTACCGCCCCTTCCCGAAAACGTAACCAAAGTCTTTGCCGATCTTCAGCAGAATGCTGTCGTCGCTGCCGCTCTTAAGCAGGCTCATGACGATGAACAGCTCACTCTGCGCGATCAGATTGAACTGACTGAAATCGAAGCTCCTCCTTTCCATGAAGAAGTTCGCGCCAAGGAATTTGCCGAACGTCTCAAGAAGCTCGGTCTGACATCCGTCCGTATCGACAAGGAAGGCAACGTTATCGGCGTCCGTCCCGGTATCGGTAACGGTCCGCGCCTGGCTCTTGCCGCTCACCTCGATACAGTTTTCCCGGCCGGCACCGATGTGAAGGTCCGTCAGGAAGGCACCCGCTACTACGCTCCCGGCATTTCCGATGACGCACGCGGTCTTGCTGTTGTCCTCGAAGTACTGCGTCTGCTGCAGGATCACAAGATCGAAACCGAAGGCGATATCGTCTTTATCGGCTCCGTCGGTGAAGAAGGTAACGGCGACCTGCGCGGTAGCAAGTACCTCTTCTCTGCAAAGGAAGAAAAGATCGACGGCTTCATCTCCGTTGACGGTGTCAACATCAGCCGCGTTCTCTGCGGTTCCACCGGCTCCATCCGCTATCGCGCCATCTATGAAGGCCCGGGCGGCCACAGCTGGAAGTGCTTCGGTACTCCGAGCGCTGCTCACGCTCTCGGCCGTGCTATCGCCAAGATCGCCGACGTTGAAGTCCCCGCAGAACCGCGCACCTCGTTTACAGTAGGTACAGTTCAGGGCGGTACTACCGTCAACTCGATTGCTGCACGTGCCGAAGCTGAAATCGACATGCGTTCTATGGGCAACGATGCTCTCAACGACCTCGTCGCCAAAATCCTTCCGTTGCTTGAAGAAGCTTGCAAGGAAGAAAACGCACGCTGGAACGCCGCTCCGGAAAATGAAGTGAAGCTCACTCTGGTTCCGATCGGTCATCGCCCCGGCGGCGGTCAGCCCGACGACACATCCGTACTCCTTGCAGCCCGCGGTGCTATGGACGCTCTGTCGATCCCGCTGCTCAAGTACGACTATGCAAGTACTGACCAGAATGTACCGATCAGCCTCGGCATCCCGGCAACCACCCTCGGTGGCGGCGGCGAAGAAGGTTTCAACCACAACGTCAAGGAATGGTACGACTCTACTGATTCTTACCTCGGTTCTCAGCTCGCATTCCTGACCGCACTTGCTCTGGTCGGCCTGAAGGGAACAACAAAGGCTCTTCTGGTTTCCCGCGAATAATCGTTAATTTCGATTGATCGAAGAGAACTTGTCCGTATCGGACAAGTTCTCTTTTTTTTCGGTTTATCAGTGCCTATATACGGCATAGAGAGGCATTTCTTAATAGCCGTTCGGTTAAACTTGAAAGAAAAAAGCCCGCGTGAGTTCCATGTCTGAAAAATTCGTTTTGCACAAAAAATTAGTCCGAGGCTTTGCGCTTGCAGCACTGTGTTTGGGATTGGCCGGCAATGCATCGGCAGCATCCGACTTCCCGGCTGTTGCTCCGCACAAGTTTGAAGCAGATAAACTGCCCGAAGCTTCTCTGACTAACAAGCTGCTCTTCCAGCTCATTGCTTCGGAAGTTGCTCTGCACCGAAATGAACTCGGAGCTGCGTATAAAACGTACATGAATATGGCGGAATCCACGAACGATCCGAGACTCGCAGAACGAGCCGCTCAGATTGCCAAGGCCGCTAACGACCCCAAGGAGTTGCAAAGAGCTGCCGAGCTTTGGCTTAAGCTCGCTCCCGGAAACGAAGATGCTCAGGAGCTGATGGTTCATCTCGGTATCTATCTCGGCGAGTACCCTAAAGTGCATCCGCTTGCCGACTCATTCCTTGCACAGACTAAAAATCGTGCAGAAAAGATCGACTCAATTCAAAACCTTCTGCTTCAGAGCAAAGATAAGAAAAAAGCACTCGAATTTTTCCGAAAAATTGCTCTTCGCTATAAGAACCTGCCGGAAACCCGTCAGGGCTTGGCTCGTCTCGAACTGATGTGCGGAGAAAACGTTGCTGCCGTCCGCGATGCGCGTACCGCATATAACCTACGCCCGAGTACAGACTCGGTTATTCTGCTGGCAGCCGCGCTTTTGAAGACCGATCCCAAAAAACCTGAGCCGCTCCTCGAATCGTTTCTTGAACGTCACCCGAAAGATCAGAAAGTTAAAGAAGCATATGCTCAGCTTCTTGTTGCCAACAAGAAGCAGGACAAACTTATCCGCCTTGCCAACCGAAACACAACGGACGGTCCTTTTACGATTGCCGTTGCACTGCACCTGTTGCAGAACCAAAATACAGCTGCAGCCGCTTCTTTGCTAAAAAAATACGTTCAGAACGCAGAATACAACCCGGATGAGTCTGCCGATGTCTCTAAAAGTTGCCTTATCCTGAGCGACATCGCACTCGACAAAGGTGACTTTGCCGAAGCTCTTTCTTATGCCGGCCGTATCGGCGACCCCGATTACACAGACGCCGCCGCTCTCCAGATGACATCGATCTATACGAAGGAAGGCGACGCAGACAAAGCTCTCTTCTATCTGAACTCTATCCGTACTGGCAATCCGGAACGCCGTGAGGAATTTATTCTGACCAAAACACGGCTTCTGAGCGAGCTCAAAGGGGATGTAGCCGCACTGGAGTTTTTAAAAGAAGCGATCAAACAGCATCCGGATTCCCGGGATCTTTACTACACAGCTGCGCTCAAAGCAGAAGCGGTCGGTGATATCGATCTCATGCGTAAATACTTCAAAGAATCGCTTCGGATCGATCCGAAATTTTCCAATGCATACAACTCATACGGTTACTGTCTGCTGATCCATACCGATGAGATTGAAGAAGCTGCAAAAAACATCCGACGCGCTTTCGAACTAGATCCGAAAAACGCCTACATTCTCGATTCCATGGGATGGCTCGCTTTCAAGCAAGGAAACCTCAAAGAAGCTGAAAACTACCTCAGCGAAGCGCTCGACTATGCTTACGAAGAAGAGGTTGTTGCGCATCTTGCAGAAGTGAAATGGAGATCGGGACAGTCGGAAGAAGCTCTGAAAATCATTCATGATGCTCTCGAGGTTTGGCCGAATTCACACAGTCTGTCCGAACTGAAAAAAGAAATTGAGGCACTGCGCTGATGCTCATAACTCTTTTACGTTTCCTCTGCACAAATGCCCAGGCCGTCTTTCGTGCCGCTGCGGCTGCGACCGTGGTTTTGCTTCTGAGTTCATGCGCGCTTATGCCGCAGCAGGAGTATGAGCAGAATTGGGCCGGTCGGTTCTCGCTTCAGACCGAGGTTTACGGTCAGGCTGACCGCAACAGCGGGAATTTCAAATTCTCCGTCAGTAAAAATGCCTCGGAACTGTCTCTGTACGGACCTCTCGGCATCGCTGTTGCCGAAATTTACGAGGACAACAGGATTGCACGCCTCAAGCGAGCCGACGAACCGACAGTCACTGCAGACAATGTCGAGGAACTGATGGTCAAAACCGTCGGTTTTCCGATTCCGGTACGCGAGCTTTCCGAATGGCTCAACGGCCGTCCGATTCCGGGCAAAGACTTCCGTATGATTGAGAGAAGCGATAACCTTGAAAAGTTCTCTCAGGGAGGATGGCTCGTCTCAGTTTTCAAAAACAGCGAACGACCGGTAAAAATCGAAATTCGAAATGCAGAACCGACTTCCGACCTGTCAGTCAAACTGATTCTGCTGATCCGTTCGGCAAAGTTGTAAATATTTGAAGTGAATCCTGCACATAAACTTGCCGGATTCCTGACGTATAACTATGAAAAATTTTCTCAATCTTCCCGCTCCCGCCAAGCTGAACTTATTCCTTCACATTGTCGGCAAGCGCGATGACGGTATGCACCTGCTGCAGTCCGTCTTTCAGCTTGTCGACCTCTGCGACGACATCGACCTGATCGAACTGTCCGACGGAAAAATCGAACGCGACGGTGACATCGACTGGCCGGTGGAAAAAGATCTCTGCGTCCGCGCCGCACGTACCCTTCAACAATTCTGTCCGGAAAAAGGCGTACGTATCACGGTAAGAAAACGTATTCCGAACGGTGCTGGTATGGGCGGAGGATCCTCGGATGCAGCAACCGTCCTGATCGGCTTGAACAAACTTTGGAATCTGAACATTCCGAAGCAGAAATTAGCAGAACTTGCCGTATCCCTCGGAGCCGATGTTCCGTTCTTCATCCACGGCACAAACGCCTTCGTAGAAGGCATCGGAGAGATCATCACACCGATGGATACCCCCGCCTTTGATTACGAAATTTTCTTACCCGAAGCAAAGCTCTCCACTGCCGACGTTTTCCGCACCCTTAATTTGACAAAACCGACTAAACGTTGCAGAATGTTGGACTTCTCTGATTGCTTAAAGACATTCGACATTAATCCCTGGGGAAACAATGACCTAGAATCGGTCGCTAGGCTTCTCAGCGCGGATGTTGATAAAATGTTCTTAATTCCCTTGCTTTCGGGAAAGGTTCGTATGACCGGGTCGGGCGCAGCAGCGTTTTACGCTGTAAAATCCGACACACGTAAGACAGATTGGAGTTCATTGCCTCCGTCGGTAAGACACTGGCATGTATCCTCTCTGCAGAAACACCCTCTGGCAGATTGGCTGTAAGATCTGTCAGTTGCAGTATTACAGGGGAGTCGCCAAGTTGGTTAAGGCACCGGGTTTTGATCCCGGCACTCGAAGGTTCGAGTCCTTCCTCCCCTGCCAGACGCGAGGTGTCCTTCACTTCGTTTTTTATCCGAAGAAGTACATTGTTGAGTAAGCAATATCATGGTCCAAATGGTTCCAGATAGCCTGATGGTCTTTTCAGGCAACGCCAATCCGTTACTGGCTAAAGCAGTCGCTGAACATCTGAATATTCCTCTTGGTCGCGCCACCGTTAACCGTTTCTCCGACGGCGAAGTGATGGTCGAACTCAATGAGAATGTTCGTGGTCGCGACGTTTTCATTGTTCAGCCGACATGCGCTCCGACAAATGACAATTTGATGGAGCTGGTCATTATGGTTGATGCTTTAAGACGCGCTTCTGCAGCACGTATTACTGCTGTCATTCCGTACTACGGCTATGCACGTCAGGACCGCCGTCCGCGTTCCTCCCGCGTTGCTATCAGCGCCAAGGTTGTTGCCAACATGCTTCAGGCTGCCGGTATCGACCGCGTTCTGACAATGGACCTGCACGCAGACCAGATTCAGGGCTTCTTCGACGTTCCTGTTGACAACATCAACGCCAGCCCGATCCTTCTCGGCGATCTCTGGAAGCACAACTATCCGGATCTCGTGATTGTTTCTCCGGACGTCGGCGGTGTTGTCCGCGCCCGTGCTGTTGCTACACGCATGGAAGCCGACCTCGCTATCATCGATAAGCGTCGTCCCCGCGCTAACGTATCCGAAGTGATGAACATCATCGGCGATATCCAGGGCAGAACCTGCGTTATCGTTGACGACATCGTCGATACAGCCGGCACACTCTGCCACGCTGCAGACGCTCTTAAGGAGCGCGGTGCCAAGAGAGTACTCGCCTACGCATCTCACCCGGTCTTCTCCGGTCCTGCTGTAGAGCGTATTAAGAATTCTGCTCTGGATGAAGTGGTCGTAACTGATACGATTCCGCTGAGTCCGGAAGCTAAGCAGTGCTCCAAGATTCGTCAGCTGACTTGCTCTGCGCTTCTCGGCGAAACGATCTCCCGCATTGCTTGTGAATCCTCGGTAAGCAGTTTGTTTGCCGAATAATCCCCCTGAGCTAGCTGGTCGCGGCTAGCTCTATTTTTGGAGTTTTTTTTAATGAAATTCGTTGCTAATACACGCCAGACGCAAGGTACTGGTGCGAGCCGCCGCCTTCGTCGTGCTAACAAGGTCCCCGGCATCGTTTACGGTGGCAAGGTAGCCGCTACTCCGATCGAAATCGATCACAACTTTATCTTCCACGCTCTGCGTAAGGAAAAGTTCCACGCTTCCATCCTCGACATGGAACTCGACGGTACTGCAGAAAAGGTTCTTCTGCGTTCCTTCCAGATGCACCCGTACAAGCCGCAGGTTCTCCATATCGACTTCCAGAGAATCGCTGCCGACGAACCGATCCGCATGCGTGTACCGCTCCACTTCCACGGCGAAGAAACCTCTCCGGCTGTCTTCACTGAAAAGTGCAATGTCAACCACGCTGTTACAGAACTCGAAGTTTCCTGCCTCCCGGCACAGCTTCCTGAGTTCATCTCTGTTGACCTTTCCGGTCTCACATCTGCTGAACCGATCCACGTTTCCAACCTCGTTCTGCCGGAAGGCGTGACCGTTGTTTGCAAGCCGGGTGAAGATCCGACAGTTGCTTCCGCAGTTGTCGTTGCTGAAGAAGGCGAAACAGCTGAAGCAGCAGAAGGTACTGAAGCCGCTGCTGAGTAATATCTGATTATTCAGATTTACTGAAAAAAATAAGCCCCGTAACTCTTAGCGGTTGCGGGGCATTTGTTCGATAATAGGACTCAAATTTTTCCTATTGCGCTAAATTTAGGTGAGAATCTATGTCGCAAAATCCTTTTGAACAACTTGGCCTGTCCGCAAATCTTTCCGAAACTTTAGCAAAGATAGGTTTTGAAGAGCCCACTCCGATTCAAACAGCCGCAATCCCGGCTTTGATCGAAGGTAAAGACGTCTTAGGTCAGGCTGCTACCGGTACCGGTAAAACAGCTGCGTTTTCCCTGCCGCTTATCCAGCGTTACTGTCTGGATGCCGCTCCGGGCAAACCGCTTGTCCTGATCCTGACTCCGACACGCGAACTCTGTATTCAGGTTTCCGAATCCATCAACAGCTACGGCCACAGCTCCGGCGTTTCCGTTCTGCCGATTTACGGCGGCCAGGACTATTCCCGCCAGATCCGCGGATTAAAGCGCGGTGTTCATATCATCGTCGCAACACCGGGCCGTGCTATTGACCACATCAAGCGCGAAACCCTCGACCTTTCCAATATCAAGGCCGTCGTTCTCGACGAAGCCGATGAAATGCTCGATATGGGCTTTGCTGACGAACTCGAAGCTATTTTCGATCAGCTCCCGATCGACCGCCAGAATGCGCTGTTCTCCGCAACGATGCCCGACCGCATCCTGCACATGGCTGAACGTCGCCTGAATCACCCGGAAAAGATTGAAATCCCGAGAGAAACACACGAAAAGGGTGAAAAGCCGCGTGTTAAGCAGTCCGCTTACATCGTCGGCAAAAACTATCGTGCCGCAGCTCTCGGCCGCGTCCTCGACATTGAAAGCCCGACGCTTGCTATCGTCTTTACCCGCACAAGAACCGAAGTTGATGAACTGACCGAAAATCTGCGCGGCCGCGGCTACAGCGTTGAAGCCCTGCACGGCGGTCTCGATCAGCAGCAGCGTGACCGTGTAATGAAGCGTGCCCGCTCCGGTTCCACCGATATCATTGTTGCCACTGACGTAGCTGCACGCGGTATCGACATCGAACAGCTCTCTCACGTCATCAACTACGGTATCCCCTACTCCTGCGAAACTTACGTTCACCGTATCGGCAGAACAGGCCGTGCCGGCAGAGAGGGTACTGCCATCACCATTCTCGAGCCGCGTGAATCCCGCCTGCTCAAGAATATCGAGCGCGAACTCAAGCAGAGAATTCCGGTTCTTGCTGTTCCGACAGCAACCGATGTTCATGCAAAGCGTCTTGATCTGACTAAGAAGGATCTTGTCGAACTGCTGAACACAGAAGCCTCTCTCGATAAGTACTACACCGTCGTTGAAGAACTGACCGATCAGTTCGACCTGATGAAGCTTGCTGCCGCTGCTATCAAGCTCGCCAACGAAATCAACATCTCCGAACATGACGAAATCGTAATTCCGGAAGCCGGTGCCCGCCGTGATCGCGGTGACCGCGGTGACCGAGGCGATCGCGGAGAACGTGGCGAACGCGGTGATCGCGGCGATCGTTCCGACAGACCGAGAAGAGATAAGAGCGCCTTCCGTACCAGCGAAGGTATGTCCCGTCTGTTTATCGGCTCCGGCCGTTCCAACGGCATCCGTCCGCAGGATATCGTCGGTGCAATCGCTAACGAAGTCGGTATCTCTTCCAAGAAGATCGGTGCTATTGATATTGCCGACCGCTTCACACTCGTTGAAGTCGACACAGAAGTTGCTTCTGATGTCATCCAGGCTCTCAAGGATGTCTACATCAAGGGCAAGCAGGTTGTCGTCAGATACGACCGAGGCAACGAGAAGGGTGACATCTCTTTCCCGAAGCCCCGCAAGAACGGCAATGGCAACGGCGGTTTCGCAAAGAAGAACACATTCAAAAAGTCGTACTAAAAGATGGCAAATCCTCCCATTAAATTAATTGTTGGGCTTGGAAACATCGGACGTGAATACGAGCAGACACGGCACAATGCAGGCTTTTGGTTTGCAGATGCTGTGGCTCGTAAATACGGTGCTTTCTTCCAGGAACAGAAGAAATTTTTTGGCAGTCTTGCAAAATTCCGTGCTGCCGGACAGGAAGTTCTGATCCTCAAACCGTCTACTCTGATGAACAGATCCGGTCAGGCAGTGGCTGCTGTAGCTCAGTTCTACAAAATCAAGCCGGAAGAAATCGTGGTTGCTCACGATGAACTCGACCTGATGCCCGGTATCCGTAAGTTCAAAAAGGGCGGCGGTACCGGTGGCCACAACGGTCTTAAGAGTATCAGCCAGTGTCTCGGTACACAGGACTACTACCGAATCCGTTTCGGTATCGGTCATCCGAGAACATTAGGTCTTCCGATGGATGTCAGCGACTTCGTTCTCGGCAAACCGAGCAGCGAAGACATGAGAAAAATCGAAGACAATGTTGATTACGTCGTCCCTGCAGTAGATGACTTGGTCAACGGCGACATCAAGGCCGCTACTTTGTTCATCAACACACAGAATGAACCTAAAAAGCAGTGATGCCATGCATACCGAGAAGCAGTGCAAGCCCGGACTTTTAGTCAGTGCATGCCTTATCGGAAACCCGGTAAGGTATGACGGTCGCTGCTGCTCGGATGCACTTCCTCAGGAACTGCTCGCAGTCTGCGGCAGAATCTATCCGGTCTGCCCCGAGTCGGAAGGCGGATTGCCTTGTCCGAGACCGCCGGCAGAAATCAGAAAAGCGGAAAAGAATCATCAAACTATCGTTATCAGCAAAGATGGGAAAAATGTTACCGAGAACTTTGAGCTCGGTGCCCAAAAAGCCCTGGATATCTGCAAAAATAACGGTATTCAAATTGCTGTACTGAAATCTAAGAGCCCGTCCTGCGGACGTGATGCTGTATACGACGGAAGTTTCAGCGGCCGATTGATTCAGGGTGACGGCATGACCGTGCGTCTTCTGAAGCAACACGGTATTAAAGTTTTTAATGAAAAAGAAATCAGAGAAGCCGTGGAATACATTGCTTCTCTTTGCAAATAGGACATCAAATGGGACTTAAGTGTGGAATCGTAGGCTTACCGAACGTTGGCAAATCAACGCTTTTCAATGCATTAACCAAGGCAGGTATTGCCGCTGAAAACTATCCGTTCTGCACCATCGAACCGAACGTCGGTATCGTGGAAGTACCTGATCCCCGTATTGATCAGCTCGCTGAAATCGTACATCCCGTACGCACAGTTCCTGCCACTGTCGAATTCGTTGACATTGCAGGTCTTGTTGCCGGCGCAAGCAAGGGTGAAGGTCTCGGTAACCAGTTCCTTGCAAACA